>NZ_JBHIMR010000005.1:0-144556 GCF_042194215.1 Bartonella sp. MR100HLJHH | reverse complement strand
AACCTTTTTCACTCAAATGGATTTGGTTTTCCCCATGGGAGAGAATGAGTTCATCCTTCGTGATACGCAAAGCGCCACCCGCATAACACAGAGCAAGTTCTTGGAAAGAGCGTGCGGGATTAGGTGCATCCTCACTATAACTATCGCGCACCACCAGAGAGGCAGAACCAATTTCGCCATGGGGGTTTAACAACCGCACCGGATCACCAACATGGAGAGGCATATTGCTTGAGAGAGCGCCAGAAGCCTCTTGCGCTTGTAGCCAAGGCGATAAAACCGCTTGTCCATTGGAACCCTGTTCGGAAAGTTTCACCCGCACCCTATGGCCATCAATTTCTGCAACCCGCCCGATCATGTGTTGGTTGGCAAGACAGCGTTCAAGCGCATCAAGACGCTTCATTATTTGCCGCAAGGTGTCACTCAAAAGATGCGCATCATTCATGCCAACACCTCATTATCACATGAAATCAAACCACCTTTGAGTTGTCCTTCATCACAAAAAATATCCTGTCCCAACTGATGCAAATCTTGGTGCCATTCCACCACGCTTATCGATACACCACGCTGCTTAATCGCCGCAGAGATAATCGGTTCAATTTGCACCTCACGCGGGGCGCTCAAATGCGTTAGCCCCCACAATTGCCCGCTATGACAAAGCACCGCAATAGCTTCTGCCAAAAGCCAACTGGAAACATCACGCTCTTTGCCTGTGGTAATAATAAAAGCCCCTAAATGAAGCTCTGCACTCATGTGTCCAGAAGCAACAGAATTGAAACGGCTTTCTAACACCGCAACCCGTATGGCTGGAGCCACCAGCATCTGTGTTTCAAGCTCTTCTAAATTAAAACGTCCAAATTGACAGCCGCAATCACGCACATCCGGAAAAGCACTTTTAAGGCTCGTTATAACCGCTTCACGAAACTGATTAATGCGCCCTGCTTGTGTGATCGTTTGACTCATGAAAAGACCCTTTCCAGCCAGTCTTCTGCCGCTTTGACAATTTCCACTTTATTGTGCTCTGAAAGCCCCAAATAAGGGCGTGCGGGCATGGTCACTTGATGCACACAAACAAAGCGGTGTGCATTGCCGCTTTTAAGAAAAAAGCGCAGTGTCTTGCCATTTTTCGGGCGAATAACCCCACCCAATTGATGAATCCGCGCATAAACCAACCCAGAGCCCACAATCACCTGTTCTGGTGATGCTTTCATATCAATGGAGCGTGAAAGCGCCCCACTGGCATAAAGAATGGAGGTGCGAGCATGATTGTTTTTCCACTTCTCCCCTTGGGGAGAGGTCTTTTCGCTTTGAATCCGCCGCCTTGTGCTCTCTTGGATGAGACGCCCAACCCCTTGTGCCAAAGTCCCCATCGAGCTATCAGCGCCCTTTTGTAAAAAGGATAAAGCCGCTTCAAGCCCTGTCTCTTTAATTTCAATATGGGTTGAAACAGACATGTTACCTTCCCATCAAACGCGGCTTAGCATGGAAAAAAGCCCCATCACGCACGGGACCATCTTCGCTCATAATTTTAGGCTCATCTATACCTAAACCCGCTTTGCCTTCCGCAATGCGTTTCAAGAGTTCAACCGCCTGTTTGTAACGATCTTCAATGGTCGTTGTCAGTGCCGTATGCCGTATGGCTAAATTATAAACAGCAATATTGACACAGATCATACCCAGAGCCGCCGGCTGTCCAGCAATCGGGACTGAGTAGCGATGAGACAAATGCACATCAATCTCACCGCTTGCCTGTTCGAGAGCGCGGGCAATGGCTTGCTCTGAAAAAACTGGATCAGAATTTTCATCCATCCCGCACAAATCATCCAAGAAGTCATCACCCCAGAGCTCTTCAATCAATGTTTTGCTTGCATAAGCCATGTTTAAAAGTTTCCCTTAGACAACTTCTTGCAACAAAACGCCGGCATCTTTTGCAGCGACCAATTCACACACGCGTTCCCCCACACGCACCCGTTTACCACCTGATAAGCCGATATCTGGATCTTGGATCACTCCAGACAAACGTTCACCCAACTGGGCACTAAAGCCCCAACTGATGACCGATCCATCCGCCTGTTGTTTGGTGGGGTCAATATAAAGCAGTGCAATCTTATTGCCCCAAACGCGTGCCAATTGTGCCGAACGCCCTTTGCGTGCCAAATTCACTTGCGATTCACCAATGAGTAAACGATCGGGGTGTATTTCCATCAGATCAGCAAATTGCGCCTTGGTGACAAAACCATCAGCAGTGCCACCCCCTTTAACGGCTTTAATGATTTTGGGATGACGTTTGAGTTTTGACCAAACAACTTTACCCATCACAATGGTGTTGGGCGTATAGACGAGACTTTTATCCATCGCCTCATCTAAAGTGGCATAAGGGTCAGATTTTTCATAATCACTGAATTTATTCTCACCTTTGAGAGTTATCACGCGCTCTGGTGCGTAATTTTCACTTCTTTGCACAAGGGCTGCAACACGCACTTCACGCCCCAATTCTAGCAAATTGGCAAGTCCCTCTACAGCTGTCTTTTCGGGGTTATAACGAGAGCGTCGCTCCGCCCGTGCGCGTGCCGCTGCTTCAATATCTGAATTGGGGATGAGATCATCCAGTCCGTAATCTTTGACACTGGCTTCCCGTTCAAAGGCAGAAAATTCCACCACATTCGGGCGCCCTTTTCGCCCAACCTCAAGTTCAGGCACGGTAAAATTTTCCGCTAAAGGAAATTCACTATATTTAAACACCTCACTTAAAACAGAAACGCGTGGCAAAACTTTATCGCCAATAAGAGAACCTGCTGGATTGCGATAACCAATAGCAATAGCAGTAAGTGTTGGATCAATGGGAAAAGGTCTGTTCATTTTAAGCCTCGATTAATTAATTTTAAAAGAAATAACATCACCAGCAGAGCCATCACTCATGGCAATACCAATGGTGCGATCTGCTGCTTCTGCCCTTATGGCGTGCCCCTTTGGGTCAGAGGTCAAAAAATCACCAAAGGAAACATTGCCTCCACAAACCACTTCGCCCCAACCACATTGGCCAACATCAATCATCTCACCAGCCTTGGCTTCACAAGACCCAGCAGTCCCTAATAATTTATCACCCTTACCAGAAGCCGTTGCCACCATTCCCTCACCGCGGGCTGCAACAATGCAATAAGGTGAGATCACATCTCCAGCGCGAAAAGATTTAATTAAAATCATCGTACTCATGATTGGCGCTCCTTTTGCTCGCTAATATACTCAACTGCTTGGCTAATGGTGATGTCGAAGCCTTTTTGCTTCTGCTCTTCCTGATAATGACGTGCCGCAAGGGCAACCTCTTCTGGAGCAAGCTTTGGTTCTTGTGCTAAGGCACACACTTCTAGAGGGCTTGTTGAGGCAAGCGCCGGCAACTTCTCGACCAAACTTTTAAAATGCTCCATCCCCCCTTCAAGGGCACAAAGCGCACGATATTCCTCGCGAGCAGCCGGCAAAATCTTGCCCTCTTCAATGGTCTTATCTAAAAGACTCTCAATGGCACTGTTTTTTTGCTCTTCTTGCAAAAGCGCTAAATCTTCTCGCGCTTTTTTTAATTGGGTGCAAAGTTCCACGCGTTCCTTTTCGCGCGCTTTAAGCGTTGCTAAAACCTCATCCGCTTTAGCGTCTTCTGCCAGCGATAGTGCACTGGCAATGGCTGTCAAATCCATCATTTTCTCCGTCAAAGTTATAGGGGAAGGCTGTTCACGGCTTAAAGCCGTCATGACAAGGGCTGGACGATTGACCAGTCCAGCACCGGCTAAATTCAAAATTTCACCTTTCTTGGAATGGCGAAACTCCGGCGAAAGATAGCGATATTCTCGGGCAATAATTTTTTTGGTAGCCATATCGGTCCATTTAACACGCCCCCAAATCGCACCATCCCGCTCTGCTAATTCTTCAATCCAGCCACTGGCAGGTGCTTCTAAACCATTTCTCGCACGGTGATGTTGCCCATGCTCATAATCAATCACAAGCGGTCCTTTATTGGCTGCAAAGGCTTTTAAAATAGTTTGCGGGTTATAATGCCATTGTCGTCCATCACGTGCCTTCACATGGGGCGCTTTGGGCAACAACTCTACCCACTCAGGCGCTTGGCTAATGGTGGCGTCTTCACATGAAATGTCTTGGCATAAAACGTCTGGGCAAAGATCTATTAACGCAGCATGAAATGTTCCATCATAAAATGTTTCTGCATCCCCATCTTTTTGATCTTCGTGAAATTCCTGTTCCATACATTGCCTATTGCTTTACAATTGTCATTGGCAATACAATGCATGAAACTTACTCCCACTATAAGTCTGACACTGTCAGTCAAAAGAGCATTTCTCAAAAAAGCACTCTTTTCCCTATTATTCTCCTTGTGAGAGAAACCCCCGTGCTAAACCATCCCATAAAATCGTTTTCAAAGGCACTTCAAAGGCGATAGAGCGCCGTTGTGAAGTTAGAGGTACAATTAATCGCCTTATACAAAAAAAGCCTCTCTCAAGCCGTTTTTTTAAAGATTGCTTTTTGGCTTAAAAACATTATATCATTGAATGTAAGGCGTGAGCCAGTTTTGCCAGGACGGTTTTACCGGATCTGCGAGGAGTTGACCGCCCTCCACGCCTTCTTATTTTCTCAAACATCGACTCTCTTCACAAAAGCCAACATGGTTTTTCTCAAGTCGTTTTTTGAGAGATTGCTTTTAAACTTTTAAACTGTTACATTATCTTCGAGGCGTGAGCCAGTTATACCAGGACGGTTTTACCGGATCTGCGAGGAGTTGACCGCCCTCCACGCCTTCTCATTTTCCTCGCCTCTTTTCCGTTAAGAACACAAGACTTTCTTCCTGTTGTTTTCTTTACAACAACCTCTCGCCCTTTTTTTCAGCCGCATCCAATAAGCGTCCAATTTCTCTAGAGCTTTTTTTATGCATGGAAGTCAACCACCATTCTTGTTTGCTTGCCACAAATTTAACCGCTAAGCGCCACCATACCCCATCATTTTCACCCAAAAACACAACGCTCGGTACACCTTTTCGCCTGATAATTCCATGGGGGCGGATGAGTGTTTGAATGGCGCCACGAAAATCATCCAAGTGAAGAGCTCGCGCTTGATGCTCTAACAAAATATGTTTCACACTGTCTGAGGATAAGCGAATAAGAGAATTTTCCGCTGCAAAAACATCACCCACCTTTTGTGGTATAGGTGCAATGGGTATAAACCCGCGAGGCATCCGTCCTTCAAACATGGCTTCCAAAATTGGCGAACCCACAATATCTTCAATGGCAATGCGCTTGTCATTGTCCCCCATCACGGAAATTTTATCACTCAAAAAATGATTTAAATTTTGCGCCCGATGTTTCCCAGGGTTCAAATGCCAACCAGGATCAATCCCCTTTGGTATCTTCTCAACTTTCCCCGTCCGTTTATTGTGCCAAACCTGCTTTTCAACATGAAGTGGTTCTGCCCCCTCTTCATATCCTAAATTGTCTGCTTCATAACGGCTTACCTGTCGCACACTGCATTTACACCGCCAACCATTGGGTGGATAAAGCCAATCCCAAACCGGATCATCAACGGGTGCAGTAAACCCCACCCAACTTTCATGTTCTAAACGCTTATGTTCTGAACTCGACAAAGCATAGGTGAGATAGGGCAAAAATTCTTTATTATTTTGTGTGCGCTCCCACTCACCTGCCGCATGCGCACTCATGGTATTGGCCCAATAGACCGTTTCTAAACGCCGTGGGCTGCCCAATTGCACCACGCTCTTTTCACCAGTTTTGGGGTCAATGCTGGTCTTTTTACCCCACCAACCCTTTTCCTGTAAAATCGGCATCAAATTTTTTTGAAAATCTTGAAAAGGAACTTGATGTTTTATGGCTTCTCCAACCGCTCGCTTAAAATCATCCAAAATGTCATAGCCTACCGATTTTGCCACCGTAAAGGAAAAAGCATGTTCTTCTGGTGCCACATCACGCCAATCAAAGCTTGGAACAAGTGCCTTGGCTTCAAAATAACGGGTGACCTCTTTAGGGGCGGTTTTAAAAAGTTCCTCATCCATGATACCCAAGCCCACGTGCAATCATTTGTACTTTTGCCAAGCGCGCTGCTAATGCGTGATGATCCATCTCACCTAGCAATTCATCCAAGCCTTTTAGGATATCCTCATAACTTTTTGCTTCTCTCACAAGCTTTTTAAAAGGCTCTAAAAGGGGTTCTAAGTCCTCTTCCCAGTCACTTAAAGCTTCTTCAGAAAGTCGGTCCAATTCGTCGTGATATTTCCCACCCTGCTTTTTTCCACCCTTACCCTCTCTTGTCACAGAAACATCAAAAGCACCCCCACAATCAGCACAAACATGAGCCTTTTGTCTTGCCTCACCATCCTCTTGTCCCCTCTCATCATCAAGCGCATTATCAGGAGACTTTAAAACATCTTCTTCTTTTGTTGGTTGCGAAAAGCCAATCTTATTGCGCACTTCTTGCGCCCCAACACGCAAACCTAAAGGCACAAGTTTTTCCAGCGCATCACTAATCGCTTTAATATCTTCATTTTCCGAAATCGGCCAATAGACAAGGGGATAGCGCTCTTGGCGCCCAAAATTAATCTCAACAAAAGGCACAATCAAATCACGATTGGCTGTCAATGCCAATTGCCGTGCATCAGCTCTGGCAATATCATGGCGCACATTTTCATGAATGCGTGCTTGCGAAAAGGACGAACCATCATCCGTCGTCATCGTTTGTCCCAACACACCCTTTGAAATCTGCCGATCTAAATATTCCGCCTTGACACCAAAAACCGCATTGCCACTGCCCCCTGCCGCTTCAATAAATTCAATCTCCATTTCTTTGGGAATAATTGCTGCCGCATCACTGGATAAATCACGTACTGCTTGAATGAGAACCCGCCGTTCCTCATGAGAAGAGCTCGCACCATATTTGCCCACACGCAAAGGCATACCGTAAACTTCTAAGAAGGCCATCCAATCTTTCAGTGTATAAGATTTAAACAAAAAAGCCCAAGCTGCAAGCCGTGCAAGCCCCGTGCGGATAGGTAAACCACTTTTTAACTTTGGGCGATGAATGGAAAATTTATAAGCAGGCAACTCAATACCATAGTGAGACCCCTCTTCTTTTAAACGCAAATGAAAACCATCCCGCCGGTCTAATTGAAAAAACCGCTGGTCACGCCATTTCCAAGCAACCGGCCACCATTCCTTAGCACTCTTGTCCCATAAGGTTTCAACAATCGCATAGCCTTTTCCCAAAGCATCTAACAAATCCGTCACATAATCATCAACAAAAGTGGGTGCACTAATCACTTCTCGCACCGCATCCGCAATCTTTTTGTCCAATGCACTGTTGCTTGCTGCAATCACTCCAGGCTCCACCCCTGTGAGAGCATTTTTACGCATGCCAAGCACAGCTCGATAATGTAAATCACGCTCTTCCATATCATCGGCAAGTTGGAAAAACTGCTCTGGATGACCCCCTGCTGCCTGTTGTAAAATATCAGCAAGTTGCGCAGGGGTGAGACCACTGACAATGGTTTGTGACCACACATCACGAACACCATTAACGGTAGGGCTTGCAACTTCTCGCTCCAACCCTTTGATATTAAGCGCCCTGCCCCACTGATCTAAAAGTTTTACCATCTCATCATCCCATCAATAAATCTTTGATCGCATTGTTGAAAAAAAAGGCGTTGAAAAGAGCGAGCTTTCATCAAAACGATAAGCCTCTCTCACAGGTGTATAATCATAAATTTCAGGAGTTTGGCGGCTGGCAAAATAAGCCAAAGCGCAAGCAATCGCGCTATCACCATGACGCATAAAACCATCACTGCCTTTAAAACGATGATTGTCTGGAATTTTCACAATGCCATTGACATAAGCAAGCGCTTGATGATCCGCAACAATGTCACTATCGCGCGGCAGAACAATGGACCCATCCCCAAAAGCTTCCAAATAAGCCGGCATTTCTTTGCCATACCAACTTTGCGACAATTGCACTTCCCTCACACAAGCCCCATAACACTGTGCTGCTTTTTCCGCTAAATAAGCCCCATTGCCCCGTGCATCCAAAGCGCCCCCCAACAAACGCG
The DNA here is from genome assembly GCF_042194215.1 of Bartonella sp. MR100HLJHH. Taxonomy (NCBI): domain Bacteria; kingdom Pseudomonadati; phylum Pseudomonadota; class Alphaproteobacteria; order Hyphomicrobiales; family Bartonellaceae; genus Bartonella; species Bartonella sp. MR100HLJHH. Next base: position 136,449 of record NZ_JBHIMR010000005.1, on the reverse strand, counting down.
GCAAGCCATTCACCACATAAAATAAAATCTCTCTTTGTTGATCAAACGGCGTATTGCGCAATTCCACCATAAACCGGACACGGCGCACCAAATCTTGTCCCACCTCCATCACCACAATGGAGGTGGCATCCCCACTCCGCGCAAAATCAACACCAAAAACATGTTGGCGCCGTCGGTCAAGCTCAATATGAAGAGGTTTTAAGCGCCCCTCACACCAATTAAAAGCAGCTTGACTTCGTTGATAATCCGATTGATTTTTAAAATCATCCACACAAGCAAAACGCAACACCGCAATATCAGGCGCGCAACAATTTTCAATCTGTAAGCGTGTTAAAGCCGCTCCTTCTTGATCGGCGGGTATGGCATCTAATTCTTGGCGCATAGCAGCCAAACGCACCCCATAAGAGGCACGAATTTGCTCTTCCCATTGTTGCTCAGACGCTAAACTCCACACCTCCCCCTTCATGGCACAAACTCGTTTAAACAAGCCATTTTTAACAGCGACACCAAAGGGGTAACAATGCACCGAAAAAGGCACTTTTCCTGCTCGCGCCTCACGGATCAATTCATTGAAAGGGTTTAAAACACCGTTATGGGTAGAGATCACACGGATCTTGCCTCCCCAAATCAACAAAGCATTGACCGCATCCAAAACAGCCCGCACATCTTGATGAAACGCCGCCTCGTCAATCACTACAATACCTTGTAACCCACGGATATTTTCAGGGCGGCTAGAAAGCGCCTCAATCCGAAAACCTGAAGCAAAACGCACTCGATAAGCAGAGATATATTTTGTTGACCCATCCGCCCTTTGATCAGAGAATAAAAATTCCTCCATATCCCCACTATTACGAGTGATTGCCCTTGCAAAATTGCTCACATAACCAATAAATTCACGTCCCTTTTCTTTGGTGTCTCCAATATAAAAAACATTATCGCCACCAGCTTCACGCGTTGCTGCCGCAATAAGGGTATCATCCAAAGCTTCCGCAAAAGTAATGCCGGTCCGCCGCCCCTTTTCAACCAATTTTAATGGGGACTTATCTTCAATCCATGCGCATTGATGCGCCATCAAAACACCTTCCTCCAAAGGATCTTGCTCTTGAGGAAAAGTACTCGCCTGCCAAATATCAAAACCACTCTGATGATCAAAGACATGACTTTTTGAGAGGAGCTGTTCAGCCATTTTTAACCCCCAACACCTGCGCACGAATAGCCCGCGCGCGCTCTTTAGAGAGCCCCGCTGCTGCCGCTGCCATCTCAACCGCTTTACTTGCTTTGGAGGCAAAATCATTTTCCAACTTTTGCCGCCTCGTGGTCGACAAATGTTCAGCCGCCAAAACCCCTTTGAGCGCATTGGCCAATTCTTGTGCCGCTTTTGGTGAAAGGTTTTTGCCACTGCTTAACGTGGAAAAAATCAGTTCTTTAATCGCCGCCGCTGTCAACAAAGTAATATTGTCAGAAGCTTTAGCATCAAAGCGCTGCGAGAGGCTTGCTGCAATTTCTCTTGTCTGTTCTAGGCGCCGTGACATCACGGCTAGCCGCAAAGAATAACGATTAAAACTGGAAAAAGAGGGAATAGAAAAGCTTAAACCCGTTTCCTTTTGTAAAGCCTTCAAAGCCGCTTTAAACTCACCATAAATAGCCATTTGTGTCTTCTCACGCCCATTTAAAGCCTCAGCAGCCGCAGCAATAATCTGATCACAAGCTTGCGGCAATAAATCAATCGCCGTTAAACGTCCACGCCCGACCTTGCGCATCCTTCACCTCGTATTTTATTGATGAACGTTTAGGCCGCTTAATCCCCTCAATGGAAAAGCTCCGGTCTAAATGACGCGCTCCCCGTTCTGTTAATGCCGCAAGAAAAACTGAACCCACCTGTTTTAATGTGACAGCACCTTGATCTTCCATAAAAGCCAGTTCATTATGCACAAAATCGCGATCGCGTCTGATGCCATAACTGTATAAAAGCCGCTCGATCATCGCACTCGATAAAGTTTCACTGCGCTCACAAGCAAGCCCTTTTAAAATAATTAACCGCGCTTCTTCACGGATGATTTTATCCATATCTGCTTTCATTTTTTGGCATTCTCCAGTAAAAACTCTTGCAAGCGCTCACCAATGGCTGCCACCGGTTGCAATTGCGCAGAAAGCGTGTTGAGACGACCATTCAAACGTTCCATATTCACTTCTAATCTTTGCATCGCATCGCGATCAGGCAAAAAGTCCATCTCCGTTTCTAACTTTTGCACACGCTCTTTAAGCACTGTCATGTCTTTCAGCATTTCCCGCGCACCTGAAGAAAAATAGGCTCTCAAAACCCCACAAATCGCAATAACCGATAACAATAAAGACAACCAGCCATTCGCAACACTGATATCCAAGTTCACTTGAATCCCCCCTCTCTTTTGCCTAAAATCGCCCGCTCCACAGCTTTTCTGCGTTGTTCACAAATCAATAAAGCAGCGCGATCACGCCCCCAATAGTGCACCACTTCGCGCGCATTCAAAGCACGCTCTGGCAATAATGCTGGGCGGGCACACGCCATGCGAACAACAGGCGGCAATTCAACCGATAAAAACTGATACGCAAAACTATTCCTTGGCTTGGTTGTTGAGCAAGCGCACACGCTCAAGCCCAATACCACAGCCAGTAGTTGGCAATGCTGCATTGACCTCCTCCATTTTCACAAGCTTTTGTTCCAAAGCCGAAATTACCCCTTGCGCTCGATGTTCAGCTTCCAACGCTGCTTGCCTTTGTCGCTCCATCTCAAGCTGTGCACGTACAGAAGCCTTGGTAATCTCCAACTGCCAATACAAATCACGCGCCTTTTCCGCCTTTAAAACTTGCGCTTTCATAAAGCCAAAAGCCGCTAACATCACACTGACCAAAAACAACAAACCAAAAGACAGTTTTGAAAGTGGGCTAAACATTGCGCTTATCCCCCCACCCCGTTATCTCCACCCCATCATAGGAGCTGCTATGCCGCTTATGGGAATGTTTCCTATTGGAAAAATCCAACGAACCAAAACCACGATGCACACCCAAATTGCCAACAATAATCGCCACCATCGAAGGAATAGAAATACCTGCCATATCAACAATATGCGGTGCCCCCCACAAGCCACCAGAAACGAGCAAAAAAATAACCCCCCAAGCAAACCAAAAGGACCACCACAAATAGAGCCTAGAACCACGATAAGACGGTTTCATGCCTTCACCTCGCCTCCAAGTTCCAAAAGCTTTTTGGCGCGGTTTAAATAGGTCAAGCGTTGCACAAGTCCATTCTTGCCGCCATTAATCGCCTTGGTAATCCTCACGACATCATCTTGATCTGCTAGCTTATTCAACCCTCGCATCTGCCAAAACCAAACAGCAGACCAAAGCGCTGCTGGAAATCTTTCCACCACTTCTGGAAAAGCTTCACAATCAACCGCCTGATCATCCACTGAGTGCCAAAACTTCGTAAAACGGCGATAATTATTGCGCCCCGTTAATTGGATCAAACCACGCCCCTTAAAGCGCACACCATCCCCAGGGTTGACATTGCCTAAATCACGCCGCCCCTCATAAGCGCGCCCAGAGGCATATTCACAAACGGTAAAAAAACCATCACTTTCATGCGCACATTGGCTTAAAAAATGTGCAACACGCAAACGTGTCGTGATCGCACCATAAGACAAAGCTTCAGGCAACGCTCGTGCCATTTCAACGATAATAAAATCTTGGCGTGCATGATGCGTCAGTTTAGGCGCAAGGCGATGAAGAAAAGAGGCATCTATTGAAATCATAACAAACCACTCAATGAATAAAAATCCATTCGCAGTTTATGAAATCTCACGTCCCCAATATAAGCCTGACACTGTCAGTCAAAACTCTCAATACTCATAAAACTCTGGAAATAATAAACCTTGTGGTTCTTTTGAAGAAATTTTCTTCTTCAAGCGATAGGCTGTACGCACATGCATACCAGAAACAGCAGCTGCAGCATCCACCGACCAGCCTTTTTGCAACGCTTGCACCATTTTTTGCCGCCGTTCAGCATCTCTGCCAAGGGGAATAAGAAGGCGCACACCAGAACCATTAAAACAAAAATGGCTGATGAGTTGTTCGGCTTCTTCAAACCCAACAATTTCAATCAACCAATCGGCATTTTCAAGACGCCCAGGTATATAAACTTCTCGTCCTCCAAAAGCCCGCATCATATTCCATGCTGCTTCACTGCCCGCAACATCAGCTATTTCACGCAATAAGGCAGGAAAATCGCTATAGATTTCCTCTTGCATGCATGCTTACCCCTCGCTTTTAACACTTTTACGGATTTTCCGCCCCCAAACATTCATCACTTGTCTAAAATCGCCCCCACTCATCTCACCCAAAGCTTTACCACTTAACACCATAACACTTTGATGAAAAGCTTCCACATCAAACACAGCATCGGGATTCAAACACTTCCATTGGGCACGCAAAATCAAATATCCTGGCATTTTCTGCCAAGAATCTTGAATCTTTTTTCCTTTCCAGTCAACCCCACCCTCACGCTGCAACCAACCTTTCAACGCCTCAATAGCTCTGCATGCATCATCGCTATCGCGTAAAAAACGAATATGATCAACGCCTGTCTGTCTTTTCACAAAGGCAAGCAACGCCTTATCTGAACGATCACGAATAATGCCAAGATTCCACCCAGCAATCCAGAGCGCCTGTAACTTCTTAGCATATTTACCCTCTAAACGCTTCACATTCGGCTCAAAACCACACGCTTTCATTTCAGCGACGACTAAACGTTTCTCTAAAAAGTCCAAATCTTTCGCCGATTGCTTGCCTGTCAAGCGATAGAGCAGTGCGCGATAGGTCTCATCATCAAGACCTAACGCGCGTTTTCCCATATGAAGGACAGCTAAAGACATCTCTCCCCCCTCATGTCTTCGCCAGATCAATGGTCACAGCACGCCAAGGATGCTCCAATGTATCACGCTCATAAAAACGCACATACTCCTTAGATGTTGTCACTCGGAATGACTCACGAATAGCACGCATCGCCTCATTCCAGCGTGGATCATCAATATCCAAACGCAACAGCATAAAGATCTCCCCCCGATTCACCTTGCCTTCTTTATCCGTATTAAAAGCACGCGTAATAATCGCACGGATTTCAGGTCGCGCATCCGCAGACCACTCATTTAAGCACTCATCAAGAAGGCTTTTGGCAATTTGCAATTGCGGTCCAAAATCAACACTTTCCTGTACCTGCACCTTAATGCGTTGCAAACCATCAAAGCTTGTGTAAGTACAATTGCCCTTTTTGCCACGCCGCTCCACACCATATTCTTGCGCAAGCAAGCTATCAAAATCACTCAAATCCGTAATTGTATGGTTGTTAAAACGTGCAATCCTTGCCGATAACTCTTTCGCAAAACCCATAATTTTGCGCACCGTTTCATCCTCTAACAAATCCGCAGGGCGGATCAGGCTTACCGGCACCAAAGCCCCTTTCGCATCCTTCATATAACGCGTACCTTCAAGTTCAATTTGTGGATTCATCACCAACTTCCTCCTTATGTTTTTTGAAAACGACGAAATGGCACAACATCCCCTGAAGAAGGCGCACATCCCGCTTTCAATTGCCAACGACACCGCATAAGCTCATGTCCCAAAACGTGGTTATAGCCTGCCAAGCGGCGCAAATAATCATTCAATTCTCGAACATCTTTCGCACTTAAAAAAATCCCATCCATTTCATGTTTTAACAAGGCAGAGCGCAAAGCAACCAAGCAATCTCTCACCATATAAGGGTTCCGTTCCATCATTTTCCGCCTCCAAAATCCATATAAATCACACGATTGCTCTCATCCGCATCAGAGCTGTCACACTCAGCCAAAACTTCTGCAACTTCAGCTTCCAAAACCGCATCCGCTTCCCCCAAACGATGAACACTCAACTCCAATTCAAGCAATAACGCCAAATCAACACACAATTTAAGCTTTTCTCCAATATCAAAACCGCATTGATAATCGTCATAAAGACCAACAAGCGTATCGGATAATTCTTTGTCGCATAAAGGGATCATGCCAATTCCTCCACGTCACGGTTTTTCCATGCCGCTTTGACATGTTTCAGGGTCACCTCACACCCATCTCCAAGCGCTGCCATGCGTGCCAACATCATGGTTTTGTCAATTTGCCGCAAAGCTCCAGCCTTTAAGCCAATCCCTGTCAAAAACTTTATCGCACCAACATCTTCAATCCCCCAATCATGAATGCGCGCAGCAATATCCTCACTATAGGGCTTGCGCCGTTTCAGATGCATCGCCAATCGGCTTTTAATTTGCGCATAAGAGGGACCATTTTGACGATGAACCAACCGCCCCGAGATTTCATCATTCCCAACCAAAGCCAACCCCGTGCCATTGATATCAACAAAATGGCGCAACTGATTAATCGCCTCATCCGTTAAATTTTGCGCCTCATCAACGATCAACAACGTGCCACTCCCCACGCGCTCTAACTTTTTGCCAATGGCACGCGTTAAACGGGTGGGATTATATTCCACCACTTCCAATTCTGCTGCCATATCATTCAAAATACCGTGAACACTGCGCGTATGCGGGCTGGCTGTCACCAGATAAACATGCGGGCGGGTAGAGCGATAATGGCGGCAAGTTTCGGTCTTGCCACTGCCCGCATCAAGCGTAATCATCACCATATCCCCCGTACTTTGTGCCAGTGTTAAAGTATCAATGATCTCACTGGCTATACGATTCCTCTGAAAGGCTGGTTTTTCAGGGATCTTCTCCAAAAAACCCGCCGTTTCCTTTAAAACCTCAACCCATTGTTGAACCTTTGCATTTTGCTTACCCAATTGCCCCGCATAACTGCCCGCATACCATTGCGAAAACGTCCCATCCGGCATGCCTATGCGCCGCGCCACCTCTGCTTTCGACCAATCATTCATTTGCCCCAAAGCTCTGACTGAATCCACAAGCTCATTCCATAAAGCAATGTCATCACTGTTGCGGTTTTGTGCTGTTCCATTAGGCTGGATTTTAGGTCGCGCCCAAGGATTTTTATCGACCGTTGCATTTATCGCGTTTTTCATGTATATTCCCCTCTGTATTGATTTTAGACTGTTGATAAGGGGAAGGGCTCCCACCCGCCCCTTTCTTTTGTCTTTAGAATGAACATTTAAAGCCGTACGCGATACTAAAACGGCTCCCTTACAAATTCCCCTTGGTTCTTTCTCACACATCGGGGAACCTGCTAACTTCACGCTCCTCACCCGATCAGCAAAGACACCTGAAAATTTAATTGTATTGATTTAAACTTTGAATGGATAAGATTCCTCCCCCCCTTTCTTTGTTAACGCTTCAAGCTGATACGCGATACAAAACCAGCTTCCTTTTGAGAATTCTTATAAATCCCCCCTCTCTTTTCCTATTTCCTTATTCTATTGCTTGGGAAACTTGATCACTTCACGCCCCTCATCAGAGGCGGAAAGCTTTCTCAAAGCTTTATGCAAGTGCGTACTAAATTCTTCCTCCCCCAAAACCTCATCATCGTCTGCTGTCAAAGCTAAATTCCCCACATTGTTTGGCATCAAGCGGCTCACCTTTGGCTTTATCGGAAGCTTCGATTTGAACGCTTCATCCTTTTTCTCAAGGCGCCCATAAACATCGGCCAAATGATCAGGCGCAAGCTTTGCTGCCAACTGTTTTTCTGCTTTAACAGCCTTCACATATTCTTTACGCAAACGCCCATTCAAGCGCACCGCATGCTGGTCATAAAAACCTACATCACAAAGGCATGGTGCCAAACAAAGCAACCGATTGTTCAAATCATAAACCCGTAAATCTTGATGCAAATTATCCGGATCAAAGCGTACTATCACCTTTTGCCCCGCATGCTCATTCAACGCCCGCGCCCAATAACGATTGCCATAAAAATGGATCTCGCCCGTACCCTTTTGCGCACGCAATGCCTCAGAGGTTAAAAGCCATAAAGCCCGTTGTGCCGCCGTTGCTTGCCGAACTATCGTTCCCTCGGCTTGCAAACTCTCTGCAAAGGTCTCATCAAAACTGCGCCCCGCACAATTAACCGCCTTACGCCCCGCTTGCGCATTGTGTGCACAAATTTGCGCACCAACATGGGCTTTAAACGCTTCAAATCCTATCGCGCGCTTGCCATAATCTTCAGGCTTGGCATCCGGTTTATTGCCCGTATAAGCCCCCGCACAAAAGGGATGTTTGGAAATCGCTTCTGCCAGATCACGCCATGCCCGCTCAATCGGTTTAGACTGTCCGCTATAAGGGGTGGTCCATTGCAATTGCACCCCCAAACTCGTCAAAAGCCCTTGCGGATCATCCGGCTTAATCTTAAAACGAAAGCGATTTTGCACACCTCCAGAAATCCACTTGCTGGTAAAGGCACGCCCATTATCCAAGGTCATCCGCTCTGGTATTCCATAAGCTTCCACCATATCCCCAATCACCAAACGAACGATTTCCCAAGTCTCAGCATCCGACAGGCGCCACGATAAAATCTTGCCCGAATAAAGATCTTGAATGGCAATCAGATAAAGCCGCACAGGCTTCTCTGTCCAAGGAACATTCACAAAAACATCCAGCTTATGTCCATCCATATTCACTGCTTGCAGTGCATGCAGGCTCGAGCGATCACGCCGTTGTGCCGGATAAAGCTTTTTTGCCTTTTCTTCTCCCTCACGCGCTAAAACCACAACCGCTTTGGAAACTTGTCTTTCAAAACGACGCCGCAAAGCCCGCTCAGAAGGAATGGGCTGCCAACCCCGCTCCTGCGCAACCGAAACCATCCGCCGATAACACGCGGAAAAAGCAGGTTTAGAGGGGCGCAAATAATCCGAACAAAAAACCTCCCACGCCCCCTCATGACACGGCGCAAATTGCGAAACATTCTCCTCACCATAACAAGGCGCTAAAGCTGCCAACCAATCAGGGCGCTCATACCCTTCAACCATCTGCCGCCAATTAAAAAGCGACATCCGGCTCACACCAAATTGCACAGCACTCAAACTTGCCGCATCATGCACCCCCATACCGGCATGGAGCAAATCTTCCCAAAAGCAAAGTGCCTTCAAACGCTCTTCACAGCGCCTTTTATGCGCCTTTGAAAGCCCCTCATAACGCACCCAAATACTTGTCTTTTGCTCCCCTTGCGTTTGTTTCACATCAACAGCCCCACCAAACCGCACCAACAATGCCGCCCGCGCCCCCTCCGGCAATAAAGAGATGTGAACTTCTACAATAGGTCGAGAAACCCCTTTAACTTTACGTGTCAATCCACTTTGATGACGCCATGTGGACGCCAAAATCTTACGCAATCCACCTTTACTTTTCGGCAACCCTGGCAAAGCTGCCTCAGCCAATTCGGCAATACGAAACCATTCCTTCATGGCTGCCCCCTTTTAATGCGAACCGGCGTTGCGCGCATGGCTTTCAATTGCGCTGCAATCTCCCGCTGTTCCTGCTGGAGCCGCGCAATCTCTGCTAACCGCGCCTCATCCCCTTGCAACAGCAACAATCCATCTTCACTCACCACCTCATCCCAGAGCCAAAATGCCTCTGTCGCCCGCACAAATGCCTTAAAACGCGGCAGGGAAATATCCACCTGCTTACTTTCCGCAACATACGCATCCAAACTGGCCTTACTTAAACACCCAATCCCTAAATAATGCGCCATACGCTCCGCAATCACACTGCGCTCATGCCGGCATTCTCTCAAAGCCCGCGCCATCGCACGCTTAATGCGCGAGCGAAACCGCCCTAAATCAATCTGTGCAACGGGTTCGCGGCAGGGAAAAACCGGCTTTTGGAAAAAATCAAGCTGACCGCAACCATGCCTCTTCATGACAGCACCTCCCCCGATTGCTTGTTCAAATAATCATAAAACCGCGCCTTTGTCTGTGCATCTGCTCTCTGCCAAACACCCAATAACTGAGCAAAAATCCGTTCCTGTTCATTAATTTGCGGCGGCGTATTAACCCCATTGACCAAATCAACAGCCCGCCGTAAATCCCCCTCAACCTGTTGCAAAGCAATTGCCACACGCCGTTGCGCAACCGGCTCCATCTTCGCTAATTTTAACAACTGCGCTTGATTATCAGCCAATGCTGTCCCACGCAAAACCGCTCGCAATTCCGGCTGTAAATGTTGGGCAATACAGTTAAGACGTTTTACAACATCTTGAGAAAAACCAATGCGATCCGCCACATGTTTGGCAAAGGGTAAACTTGACCCTTTGCCACTTTGTCCTTTGTATATTGATTACCACCGATCAAAGGTGCAAGTTGCACCTTTGATTTTCTGTCCCCACCACGCTTAATCTCCCCATACTTCTTTTCCCACAATTCGCGGTAAGTCTGGACAAAAAGCGCACGGTCAATAACAGACAATTCATTACGAAAGAGGTTTTCAGCCACTTCTAAAAGCGCGGCATTGTCCTTATCAGCCTGCACCACAACCGCATCAATGTCACTATAGCCCAAAAGCTCAGCAGCACGAAGCCGATGCGCACCAGCTATAAGCGTATAATTGCCCTCTTTAGCATTGGGGGTATGGCGCACCGTAATCGGATTCATCAATCCCTCCCGCGCCATTGATTGTGCAAGTGCCTTGGCATGCTCATCATCCACAGGGCGTATACGCTCCGGCACCACAATCACATCAAGAGCAAGCTTTTGAAACTGTGCCATCACGCCGCCGCCTTTCTGATCTCTTTAAAGAATAAATCCATCGCACGCCCCGCCCATCTTCGATAAGCTTTCGCAAAAACGGGTTCTTCCAAACGCCGGTTAATGGTACGCAAAGAACGAGCAACAGCAGTGCGTTCACGCTCTTGCATGGCAACAAGACGCCGCCGCGGCACCTCAAACTGATAATGCAAGATATGGATAACAATCTGTCGTGCTAACGCCGCATCAAATAAGCCATGCGGAGGGTCAATAATATACCGGATCGGCAGATGCTTAAATCCACCACTCACCGCCTTAAAAGAACAGGCAAGCATAGCTTCCAAACGTTCAACCTCCGAATAAGGATTAACGATATCGCTTCTGGCTTCTGGGGTCCATAAATTACAAGCAGCAACCATAACCACCCCCTATAAAAATAATATGACCACCATCTAATCGCCAAAACCAACCCATCCAAACGGCTGTTCTATGATGCAACTCTATGCAATTTATCTTGCCTATTTCGTATTGATCTTTAGACATTGATAAACCTTTTCATCTTATGGTAATAAATTCATGGCAAATGCGCAAAAGCGCAAAGCCGTGTAACGAAGTTTAAGCAGCATTACCGCGCAAAGCAGAATGCGCACGCGAATCTGTGTTGGCATGTTTTGCTGCTTTAAAAATGCGACGGCGACTTTTGGGGTAGCGGTCGCTAAAAACCTGCTCAACGGGCAAACCGATAAAATCGGCAATAGCACGTTCGGCTTTCTCGTTAGACCGTGTCCAAATGTGTTGAACACTGGATGACGATAGTTGATAAGCTTTCGCGAGCTCCGCCAAGGTCATATTACGGCGGCGTAGCTCGGCTAAAATACTATGGCGATCCCAAACTTGTGTGATAGTCATAAACTTCGCTCCTGCTTTAAACGGATGCTCAAACCATCCGTTTTTTGTGGGGTTAATTGTAAAATATCTGCCCTCTATATCGGGCGGTAATAACAGTTAAAACCATTTTACGGGTTTGTTAACCCGTAAAATGGTTTTAATGGGTATTTTTTTGGCACGTTTAGAAACAGAACCTAAAACACCATTGGCAAAACGCCTACGTGAAATAAGACGAATCTACGGAAATGAAGAACGTAGTATCTTTGCGCAACGGCTTAATTTACAACGTGGCACCCTTGCCAATTATGAAATTGGAGCACACGAACCAACATGCTCAACAATTAACGCCTATTATACGGCCTATAACATTAATCCTCATTGGCTCGTTACGGGTAAAGGCGAAATGTTTAGTGACATGGCAAAGGCGAAAGCAGCTGGTTTTAAAGCACAAACTATTCCTACTGGTCTCATGAAAAAGCTTGGTCGCATAGCTTATACAACCTATCGCGATGCTAAAATAAAACTCCCTCCTGAAGATATAGCGGAACTCGCGGCGGAACTTTGTATAAAGTTGCAAGAGCTTGTTCAAGACATCAACGACACGGAAGAAGTAGAGCTTATTTTACCTCTTTTAAAACTGCATTTAAAGCGTCAAATAGAGGCTGAAAATGCACATCCAGAAACTACATAAGATACAGCTTAATGCCTCTTTAATATGAAAAATCGATATGAAAATCTTTTTACATTAAAAAAATAATATAACTATTTGATTAATAAGCATATATTACCTCTAAAAATAGATAATCATCAATAGATGAAAATCTTTTTTGCTTTTTTGGTCATTTTTGGCTGATTTTGGAGTGAGCTTCACAATTTACCGAATTTTTTTCACAGGGTCTTCAAAGGCGGTTTTCTGGGCTTTCACAGACTTTTCAAAATTTTTCACAGGGTTTTAAAAGACCTTTCAAAGCCTTCTCTCATTTTTACCATGAAAACGCACTTTTTTCTGATTTTCGCTCTTTTTTACAATTTTAGGTGTCAAAATACAATTTTACAAAGAGTGCATTTAATGGTAAAAATTATACATAAAAACAACAAATTACCACGTGTTCCTACCTAATCCCACTTAGTATAAAACCTAGTGTCAAACTACAGCTACAGGAAAAGTAGAAATTCATTTCAATGTCGAATGGAGTGATAGCGCTGCCGTAAACAAACAAAAAGCTGACCATCTTCTGATTCACGGTGATGTTTCAGGGACTACACTGATTTATATCACTGGACATTTAGAAAGGAACAATATTAAAGCAGACACTTCTGCTCTTACCAGTGTACGTGGTCTTTCACTCATTCAAGTTTCTGGAAAAGTAAATCAAAACTCTTTCAAACTTGCAAATGGCTATATCACAATAAGTGGTTCACCTTATAAATATATACTGAAGGCTTATGGACCAAAATCAAACCACAGTAAAACAAATACTGAACAAAACCTTTTAGGAGAAAATAAAAATTTTTGGGATTTTCGCTTGCAACCAGTACTGCTTGATAGCGACTCAAAAGTAAAAAACATCGTGCCATAAATACAAACTCTTTGATCATGCCCAGTGCTCTCTTGTATGCTGGATTGACCGATATGGCTAAGCAAAGTGCAACTGTTAGCCAATATGTGAATATCTGTCTTAGGGAAAGAATAAGACAAACGGAATGGCTTCTTCTTATACGCCTATGGAGAAACAAGAGTTTTATTTTTTGATAAGTAGTGCTCCTAGTAAATATGGTTATAGCAGTGCTAATCTTCGCTATGCTGCTCTACAAGGAGCTATTAACTTTGTCGCGCTAGAAGGGCAAAATATCTACAACACATTTTGGTCTTGTAGGAACCTATGGACAACTCTCTTTCACTCCAAATAATATGCAAGACGGTAAGTAAGAGCATGTTGAATAAATGGTCACTTTACTCACTGCCTATGGCAGTATACAGCGTGACAGTGGTTTTTATCTTGATACTCTTTTATCCTATGAAATCCTAAAAGAAGATATCATCAATGCCATCATTGACAAAACTGCAAAATTGAAAAATGCAAAAATGTTGGCGATCTCCACAACTGTTGGCAAACAATTTGCAACGGGTATTCAAGGCGTAACATTCGAACCACAGGCACAGATTGCCTATCAACATTTGATGTTTGATATCATTAAAGATGCTGATAATCTGACCATTGACATGCAAAATTCTTCTCAATGGATGATCCGTGTTGGTGGACGTTTGACAAAAACCATTGCCACTGAAAACAGCCGTCCTATGTCTTTCTATGGAAAAGTAAACTTAATCAAAACCTTTGGTGATGATCAGACATTCCATATTGATAAGTATTATAAACGTGACCCCTCGGGAAGTTCCGTTGAAGGTGGGCTTGGTATTAGTGCATAATTGTCCACTAACCTCTCCCTTCATGGTGATGTCAGCTATCAACAAAAGCTTCAAAAAACTGGTATAAGTGGTGCAAGCTTTTCAGGAGGAATACTCTATCAGTTTTAAATCAAGACTGTAAAAATAGCCTATTCAATTTAACAAAAAGGCAGCATATTGCTGCCTTTTTGGTTTATTATAAGCTGTTTTTAAGCGCTTTTTTAAATAGAGAACAGCGAAATATTTGAAGACTGTCATTGACCATTGGATGTTTTTTACAAAAAAATTCTTTTTATAAAGAATAAAACTGTAAAAAAGAGAACAACCAAAAACAAAATGATATTGTAAAATAATGAGACGCTTTTCTAGAAAATAGAACATTACTATCTTTTGTTATTTCTCACAAATTTAATGCTTAAAATCCCAAAATAAAACTTTTGAACATAAAATGATAAGTAAAAAATAATGCAATAATATCAAACAAAGAGATGTATGTTATAAGTCATTCGTATATTTCAAAATGGGAGTTCTAATAGGATTTAAAATATTACAGCTCAAACACTGCCCAGAAAATTCATACTGAAAAAATCCTATTATCCCCTTCCCTCTTAACAATGCCGCCAAACATCTCCAGAAACTTCAAAACAAATAAAATTGCATTTTCTCTTCTGTAAAATTGATCATGCTCTTTGCTCTCTATGGACAATAGGCTCTATGCTTGCTTCAAAAAACTCCTTTGTATAATCGTGTTGCGCATGTAAATTACGCAATTCATCATTGCTAAGCTCTTCAAGAATAATCCCTTTATGCATAATTCCAACACGTTCACAAATATGTGCAACAACAGCAAGATCATGGGATACCATCAAATAAGTAAGCTTTTTTCTCACGCGTAATGATTTCAACAAGTTTAAAATTTCAGCCTGTACCGACACATCCAATGCAGATGTTGGCTCATCAAGCAACAAAACCTCTGGTTCAATAATTAAAGCACGTGCAAGAGCAATACGCTGACGCTGCCCTCCAGACAGCTCATGAGGATAACGATAAAGAAATGAAGAATCTAAACCAACGGAATCTAAAGCATCCTCCACCCGCTCCTTTTGATTATCCATCCCATGGATTTTGAGAGATTCAGAAAGAACCGTATGGACCATTTTTCTTGGATGAAGTGAAGCATAAGGATCTTGAAAAACCATTTGAATACAGCGTAAAAAATCTTTACTTCTTTTTTTTTCGACTTCTTGTCCCGCAAAAAGGAACTTTCCACTATAATCTGGAATAAGCCCCACCAATGTATTCAAAATTGTTGATTTTCCACATCCGGATTCACCAATCAAACCATAAGCTTCACCACGCTTAATATGAAAATTAACATTTTTAACAACTGTTACTGCCTTATGCCTATGACCAAAAGTTACAGATAAATTAGAAACATCAATAATATTCTCACAATTTGTCATGAGGAACCTCCTCAACACCATTAACAATCGTAGGATTATGTAACCAATCAGGATCACGCTCAGGAACAGCCAAAACATCAACAGGATTATCAAGCCGTGGCAAACTCGCGAGCAATGCCTTCGTATAAGGATGACAAGCGTGAGACAAATCAGAAGCAGGCAACTCTTCTAACACACGACCTGCATACATCACCAAAATACGATCACAAAAATCAGCAATCATATTCAAATCATGACTAATGAAAATAAGTCCCGTTCCAGATTTTGTCACAAGTTCATCTAATACAGATAAAACTTGTCGTCTGACCGTAATATCAAGTGCAGATGTTGGCTCATCGGCAATAATTAAATCAGGTTTTGGAATGAGCATCATTGCAATCATCACACGCTGCCCCATCCCCCCTGATATTTCATGAGGAAATAGGCGCATCACATGTTCAGGATCACGAATATGAACAGATTCTAACATAGATATAGTCCGTTCCTGCGCTTCAACTTTTGAAACGCGGTAATGAATACGGTAAGCCTCCATAATCTGCTCACCAATCCGTATTAATGGATTAAGTGAATATTTTGGGTCCTGTAAAATCATAGAAATACGCTTCCCGCGGATTTTTCGCATCTGAGGTTCACTTGCGGTCAATAAATCAACATCCTCAAAGCGCATTTTTTTAGCTTTAACAATGGCTGCTCTTGGACTCAACCTTAATATTGCGCGCCCAGTCATCGATTTTCCAGATCCGGATTCACCAACAATTCCAATTTTTTCTTTTCCAACAGAAAAACTAACGCCACGCACAACTTCTGAAATGCCGCGCGTTGTAGGAAAAGAAATACGTAAATCTTCTACTTCTAATAATTTATTACCCATTGCGTGGATCCAATACATCACGAAGACCATCACCTAAAAGGTTGAAAGCAAGACTTGCAAATAATATTGCACAGCCTGGTATTGCCGCCAACCACCAATTTGTCATCATAAATTCCCGCCCTGAAGAAAGCATCGCACCCCATTCAGGACTTGGAAGTTGAGCTCCCAACCCTAAAAAACCAAGGCCAGCAGCCGTTAAAATAATGCCAGACATATCTAAAGTTAATCGTACAATCACTGAAGGAATACACATGGGCGCAACGTGAAACAAAATTATTCTCCAAGCAGAAGCCCCTTGCAAGCGAACGACAGAAACATAATCAGAAGAACGTATTGTCAAAGTCTCAGCACGTGCTAAACGTGCAATTGGGGGCCATGCTGCAATTGAAATTGCAATAGAGGCATTTTCAATCCCTGGTCCCAATGCGGCTGAAAATGCAAGAGCTAAAATCAAACCTGGAAAAGCAAGAAAAATATCGACAATGCGCATGAGCACAGTATCAACCCATCCGCCCATATAACCAGATACAGTTCCAACAATAAGCCCTATTGGACCTACAATAATGGTTGTAAGAAAAACAACATAAAGAGTAATACGGGAACCAAAAACAAGGCGACTAAAAATGTCACGTCCTAATTCATCTGTTCCAAAATAATGCGCCATAGAGGGTGGCTGCAACCGATGCCCTAGATCATTGCTAAGAAAATCATGCGTAGCAATCCAAGGAGCAAAAAATGCACATATGATAATAATACAAATAATAAGCAGACCGAATACAGCCGAAAAGTTATGAAAAAACTTAACCAGTGCGTGATAAATTCTCTGTATGTTCGCCTGAATTATGGAGCTTGGAACAGGGTCGTTTAACCAACCGCCCAAAAAAGATGATGATTGCGATTTATGATGATTACTTACTGTCATATTCAACGTGTCCTTGGATCAAAAATGCGATAAAGCAAATCAGAAAATAAATTAATGGCGACAAAGATAAATCCTACAAGTAAAGTACACCCTACAACTGCATTCATATCTCCGGCTAAAAGAGCATTTGTCAAGTAATGTCCAAAACCAGGCCAAGCAAAAACTGTCTCCGTTAAAACAGCCCCTTCTAATAAAAAAGCATAAGAAAGCGCAACAACGGTAATAACCTGAACAGCAGCATTCTTAAAGGCATGTCCCCATACCGTTCGTGCCCACGATAACCCCTTTACACGTGCAGTAATGATATATTCCTGATTAAGCTGCTCAATCATAAACCCACGAGTCATACGGCTAATATAAGCCATAGCACCGAAAGCTAAGATCAAAGCAGGCATAATAATGTGACTAAAAACATTACCAAAAGCCTCCCATTGTCCTTGGCTTGCAGTATCCCAAAGGAAAAATCCTGTTTTTGGTTCGAAAGAATATTCATAAAGAAAATCAATACGTCCTGGACCACCAACCCAGCCAAGCTTGGCGTAAAATATTAACAAAGCCATTAAACCGAGCCAAAACGTTGGAGTAGAATAACTTACAAGTGTAAAAACACGAACAACATAATCAATAAATGAATCGCGATACATTGCTGCAAAAACACCAAATGGAATTCCAAGACTTGTGCCAATAACAATAGCAACGGTTGCAAGCTCTAATGTTGCAGGAAATACACGCATAATATCAGCTAGAACAGGACGCCCAGAAGTTAAAGCATCTCCAAAGTCAAATAAAAATACATTATGAAGATACTTCCAATATTGAACAATCAACGGCTTATCAAGACCAAGCTTATAATACATTGCATCATAAGCTTCCTGACTGATATTATCACCAAGAATAGACAGAACTGGATCTAGAGGAAGAAGATGACCAAGAAAAAAAGTGATCGTCACCAACCCAAGCAATGTGATAAAAACTGAAATAAGAAGTTTCAATCCTTTGCATAAAAAATCCCATAAAAATAATCTTTTCTGCTTTTCTGATACAGCTCTTTCAGTCTCTGAAAGTGGCAAAACCATTATAAAAATCCCCTCTGTAGCGACAAAACATAAAGCAAATACCTTTTTTTATATAACGAAACAACCTCTTATTAAGCATGTTCTACAATCCTTCTCTATAACATGCTTCTTTTTATTTTTCTGCTTCATTGTAATAAAGTCTATAACTGTTCCAAATCCATTTTTTGACATCAGGTCCCATACCAACGGTATAATATGTCTGAAATAAATAAACCATAGGACCATGCTCTAGCACATAATGCTGTAAAGTACGATATTGCATGATACGCTTATTGGGGTCTTTCTCAAACAAAGCATCCATCACCATGTTATTAATATTTTCATCATAATACCCAGCGCGCCAAGCCAAATACATATTGTGCTTTTTTGTAAATGTTGGATCAGGATTAAACACGTGATTTAATGAGGCAGGATGTCCATCAGGATCGGCACTCCCCCACCCCATAATAGCAGTATCATAATTTCCACCACGTACACGACTCAACAATTGATTTTGTGCCATTTTTTCAATTGTCAGCTCAACACCAATTTTACGTGCATTGGCTTGAATAGACTGTGCAACAGACGACATATAACTAAGGCTTCCAACTAAAAGATTAGCTTTAAAACCGTTCGGATAACCAGCCTCAGTAATTAACTGTTTTGCTTTTTTCAAATCCAACTTAAAAGGCAGACCTTCTTTTTCATCCAAAGCACCAGGAACACCCAAGGACATATAAGTTGCCCGCGGAATAGCAATCCCCTTCAAAACAGTTTTTCCAAGACCTTCATAATCAACCAAATAACGAAGTGCCAATCTAACCTTTTCGTTTGCAAAAATTGCATTCTTATTATTTAATGATAAATAAATAATCTGGGGGCGCAAAACACGACTAATTTTGACTGGGCCTCCCTTTTTTTCAAGATCTAAAATATCCTCTGAAGAAAGATCACGCGCTATATCCACATCACCTTTTTCCAAAAGAAGTCTTTGGCTTGATGAATCTGCTACGTGCTGCACAACAATCTTCTTAATTTTAGGCACATCGCCCCAATAATGCTGTGTAGCCTCTAATACAACTTTATCTCCTGGAGACCAGCTCACCAATTTATAAGGTCCAACACAAGCCGAATGTGTCGCTAAATATTTATTCCCCATATCACCGTTAATACTCTGCGCTTCAATTGTTTTCCGATCAAGCAAAGCAGAAGCATAAGACTGTCCAATAACAGTCAATATGAGCTGAATAGGGTAGGGTTTATCTAATTTTAATTGCAAAGTCTTATCATCAAGAGCTTGAATATTTGTTTCAACATTGTTTTTAGTAAACCCATAATCCATTAAAGATTGGGCATAGCTCAATCCTAATTTAATAATCCGCCGCATCGACCATACCAAATCTTGCGCCGTTGCTGTTCTTCCATCATTAAACTTTAAATCATCACGAAGATGAAAAACTATTCTTTTGCCATTATCTAAAACATCCCAAGATTTTGCCATAGCAGGGCGAATTTTTGTAGGATCATGTTCATCATATTGTACTAACGCGCTACAAATATTCGTCAATAACTCACTCGTCACGACTTCAACAGTTTGCGCTGGGTCAAAACTACTCATTGAATCAATATTCCATGCCATCACCAATATATCTTTAGATGAAGCACTAAATGCTGATGCTATAGCCCCATTTAAAAAAGCTGTTATGCCTAATAAAACAGAAAATTTTTTCAACATTTTTTTCCCATTTTTTTCCTATTATATTCTTATGCCTTTTCACACATAGCTATTGTGATTTTGCTCTTTCATCTTTTAAACAGCATAGTATCAAACATCAACTTTATTTAATCAAACTAAGCATCTATAAAATAATTCTCTCATACATCAATCTATATTCGGGATGCAGAGAATCTGTAGCCACAAACAAAGATCTTGTCCAATATAACTTTCTATATTCATCCCCCTTAATAAACGACCTCCATCATATACAGCACAAACATCCCTCACAGTTTCATCCTTTAAGAAACTGAAGGACTTTTATATGAAAGAATATTTTCATCATGCAATTATGATCAAGCTATTTTACCTTTGACAACACCAAAAGACACTTTTATTTTTCAATTTTACTATAAAAAATACGCGGTGCACTATTCCAAACCCATTTTTTGACATCCGGTGTCATCGCGACAACGCTATATTGCTGGTAAATAAACGCATAAGGTCCTTTTTGCATAAGTTCACGTTGTAAATCAGCATATATTTGCGCCCGTTTTTGCGGATCTTTTTGAAACAACGCATCTTCAACTTTTTGATTCATCTTGGCATCAAAATATCCATGCTTCCAACTAGGATAGGCAGTGTTTCTAGCCTCAAACCGATTATCTGGATTATAAACAAGACGTGAAGCCATTGTATGAGGATCCGCAGAATCATTATTCCATCCGACAAAAGCCGTATCAAAAGCCCGTGCATTCACTTTTGAAAACAACTGTGTACCTGCCACACGTTCAATTTTAAGACGCACACCCGCCTGCGCAGCACTATCTTGGAGTGACTGAGCAAGTAATAAAGTATAAGGAGTGTTTGATACGAGAAAATTTGCCTCAAATCCGTTCGGATAACCGGCCTCTGCTAAAAGCTGCTTGGCTTTTTGAATATCAAGCTTAAAGGGTTGCCCTTCTTTTTCATCTAAAGCCCCAAAATTGCCAAGAGGAATAAAACTTGCCCGTGGAATACCAATCCCTTTGAGAAGCTTCTTGCCAAGACCTTCATAATCTATAAGATAACGCATCGCCAAGCGCACTTTTTCCTTAGCAAAAATGGAATTCGTCGTATTGAATCCCCAATACATCATGGTTGGCACCAACACTTTTTCAACTTTAACATCTGTTGTTTTTTGCAGATCTGCAAGATCTTCAGGTGTCAAATTACGAGCAACATCAATATCATGTTTTTGCAACAACAAGCGCTGTGTTCCAGGCTCCGCAACATGGCGAATTACAATCTGCTTTAGTTTAGGTGCTTGTCCCCAATAATGAGAGCTTGCACGCAATAAAATCGCTTCTCCAGGGCGCCAACTTTTTAACTGATAAGGACCAACGCAAGCAGCATGAGTTTTCAAATACTGATTTCCCAAATCACCATTTTTTTCGTGTTTCATGATCGTCTTACGATCAAGCAAAGCTGTTGCACGACTCGCAACAACATTATTCAGAATGAGCTCTGCTGGATAAGGCTTATCAAATTTCATCACCACTGTTTTCTCATCAACAGCTTGCAAAGCATCATTAACATTTTGTTCTGTAATTCCATATTCATTAAAAATTGCTGCATTAGCCATCTGCAATTTGACAATCCGCTTCATACCCCAAACAAGATCATTGGCATTGGCTGATCTACCATCGTTAAACTTTAAACCATCACGCAAATGAAAGGTAATCACCGTACTGTGATCATCACCTGAAACATCCCAATGAGTTGCTAAAGACGGAACTATTTTTGTTGGATCATCTGTCGCAGTACTGACCAAATTATCACAAACATTTCCAATAATTTCACTTGCATAAACATCATTGCTTTGGGCAGGATCAAATGTACTGATTGCATCAAGATTCCAAGCCATCACAAGAGTATTAGCCGGTGTTTTTGCTGAAACCTGTTGTACAACTACTCCCAGTGCCACAAGAGCAGCAACAAGAGAGCTGCTACTTTTCAATATTGTTTTCTTCGAGTTCATAAACGTTTCCCTTTATTTATTTTTTATTAATTAATGACGCTGAAATAACATGGCAAATTTATAATTATACACATTGAACAAATACATTCTAATCGCCTATACAGAGTCATCTACTTTATAAATTCATTGACTTACATCTCAATCAAACCATAGCGAACATGAAATATATGTTTTGCTAACCAGTATCACATTCTTTCATAACCTTTCTTTGCATACGATAATGCCGTATACCAGCCCCATTAATCATCAAAACGATAAGCCTTGTAGCCCCCAAAATGGTAAGCTTTTAAAAAAATCATTGCGCAAAAATTTATGAATTCACCATTCTATTCCTTTAGGCGGTATTTAAAATAAAATATGCAAACTTTAAAAATCGTCATTCTCCTCAAACACTCAATTTCAAGATGCGGTGCATCTTTACTACATGATCAAAACTGCACTAAAATAGCAGAAAGGCATAAGAAAAGATCTTTTCTAAAACTCTACCCCCCACAAAAATCTGCTTAATCTTTTGAAAACCAAGTGTCAAAAGCTTTACGTTTTTACCAACAAAACCAAACACGTTAACAAAAACAAAGAAACAATGAGAATAATCACCCCTTCCAAGCTTTGTCTTTTGAGAGATAAAGCTTGCAATAAAAGAATACACACTAAAATGCACTTCTCTATTGATAAAAACAAAATTCATCAGACTACCCCCCAAAGACATAACGAATATAAACCCTTCTAAACTTTAGTGCGCATCATTGCTTTACCACTATAAAAATAGAACAGAAAACAACATACTGCAACAAAACTCTTGTTTCCAGCAGAAACATACAGAGATTCAACTAAGCAATGTAGTGGATACAAGCCTGCCTGAGCTTAATCACCTTCCCAAAAATGGAGCGCACACGCGGCAAGATCACTCTCTAATAAGAGAAAACTATCAGATAATAAAACCCAACACAAGCAGCTTGAGTCATTTAACTTTAATTTTTCATCGCTGCATTTTATTTTTATTGCCTAGGTAAGTATTGGACAATCGACCTACACACAAATAAACCAACTACCATACAACCAAAGTAAAATATAACAATGCAACAACAGCACGCCCTCTAAAAACCACTTTGCATTCGTCAATAAACATGAATAAAATATTCATTACTTATTATAACGGTCATGTCTATTAACAGAAATAAAAACACCTCTTCTGAACCATTTCAAATGCCAAAGACTGTTGCACAACATTGAACGCTCGTAAAGTGTGTGATGGTGCCGATTTGCTCCGTCATAAGCGTGAAGATGGAGTGCACAATGGATTGACTATTATACCATTCATGGGCTGCGTCGCAAAATGGGCTTTGATACACTAGATGTTTCTTTAAAACATACAAGACATTACCATTATCTAACTTCAGATACATGACAGTTAAGGTATCACTCCTTTTTGCATCTATTTTTTCATCCTCAAAATTATACCTTTATCGTTTTGAGTGCCAACAATAGTAGGAAATCGTTGATATTGTATAGTTTATATATTTTAATTATCTTATACAGTGGAGTTGTATAATCTATACATTTATTAAACAATTCAATTATTATCCTATTGATCATTACCCTTACAAAAGAACGTTGGCTAATTTATCGACAAAAACATCCTTCAAGATGATCATTAACAATCCCTACGGACTGCATAAAAGCATAACAAATTGTGGGACCAATAAATGTCCAGCCACGTTTCTTCAAGTCTTGAGAAAGACGAAGAGAAGCAGGGGTTGTAGGATGAGCCGACAGTGTTTGAAAGTCTATCTTTTCATAACGCTCTGATTGTGGTGGCTGAAAAGACCAAAAATAGCGGGACAAGCTCCCCCACTCTGTTATAATTTCCTGTGCTCTAAGTGCATTATTAAGCACTGATTGAATTTTTCTTTGATGGCGAACAATGTCTTTATTCTGCATTAACATTTGCACCTTTAGCTCATCATAATGAGCAATCTTTTCAAAGTCAAAGTGATCAAATGCAATGCGAAAAAAAGAGCGTTTTTTTAAAATTGTAAACCAAGAAAGCCCCGCTTGGAAACCTTCAAGACAAATTTTTTCAAACAAACAGATATCCTCAAAAACAGGTTTTCCCCATTCGTTATCATGATAAGCACAATAAAGTGGATCCGTTCCAGCCCATGCGCAACGAACTTTTCCATCCACTCCCTTAAGAAGACCTTCCGCAAGCATGGCATTAACCGTATTAAAAGAGAGTTCCTTGATCATCGTTTGGCGGCTTTATCTGCTTGTGTTTTGAACGTTTAGAAAAAATAGGTTCTTGTATTGCAACACTGATATCACCATCAAAAAAGCGTAAATTTATTTGCCCTGTTTCAGGAAACTGAGTCAACCGTTTAACGGGCTTATTATCTTGCCCCAAAGCCAAAACAAAACCACGCTCTAAAATATTCTGATAAGAAGTGCTTTTTAAAAGTCTGAATGCAAGCTCCATTTGGGCACGTTGTTTTTCCACACTACGCACAAAAGCACGATGAAGGCGCGCCGTATATTCCTTTGTATTGCGTTGTGCTTTTTCACTATTTAACAAACGTAGCGAAAGACGTAAACGAAGAGTATGAAAAGAAAAACATTTTTTATCGTAGCTCACACAAAGAGCACGCTGTAATCGATTTGAAATTTCATCAAAACCACGCCGTGGTAGAGCAAAAAGTTGGTCGACAGTGGGAAGACCACGTCTGGCTGCACGCAACTTTTGTTGATGAAAATCAAAAGAACGTACAAGTCCCTTGCGCAAACGTGCCCCAAGAGACGCAACACACACTTCAAGATCAAGCTTAACGGGAACAGCCTTTTCTGCAGCTCCTGTAGGAGTTGGAGCACGCCAATCAGCGACATAATCAATCAAAGTCCAGTCCGTTTCATGCCCAACAGCAGAAATAACGGGAAGAGCAGAAGCATAAACAGCACGAACAACAGCTTCATCATTAAACCCCCACAAATCTTCTAAACTTCCCCCTCCTCGTGCAACAATAATAAGATCAGGTTTTGGAATAAGTCCTCCTAGAGCAAGAGCATTAAAACCTTCAACAGCAACAGCTACCTCTCTCCCACTTGTTTCCCCCTGAACACGTACAGGCCAAACCAAAATATGTAACGGAAAACGATCGGATATACGATGAATAATATCACGAATAACAGCACCTGTTGGTGATGTGACAACGCCTATAATTCGAGGCATATAAGGCAAAGGTTTTTTCTTTGCTTCATCAAATAAGCCTTCTTCCACAAACTTTTTCTTACGATTTTCAAGAAGTGTCATCAAAGCACCAACCCCCGTTGGTTCAAGAGCCTCAATGACAATTTGATATTTCGATGATCCTGGATAAGTTGTAAGTTTACCAACAGCAACCACTTCCATCCCTTCTTCAGGAGGAAATTTGAGCTTTTCCATCACTCCACGCCAAATAACAGCTTCCAACCGTGCCTTATCATCTTTTAAAGCAAAATAAGCATGTCCCGAAGCATGAGTACCACGGTAACCTGATATCTCCCCACGCACCCGTACATAACCAAACTTTTCTTCAACAACACGCTTTAGAGCTCCTGCTATTTCGGAAACAGTAAATTCTGCCACATTTGTTATACCTGTTTTTTCACTAAACAACCTTACCATTTTTCAATTCTTTACGCCCGTTTCTGTGAAACTTTTTGAAACAACACAATCTTTAAAATTTTTATTTATAGCTTCATCAAAATACCCATAACACCGGCTAGAACAAGCTTATATTTTGAATTTCAAACCGATTATCCGAGTTATAAAAAAAGCTTGGAGCCGTTGTATGGGGATCTCCAAAGTTATTATTCCATCCGAAAGCCGTATCAATAGAAGTTAAAATATTCAATCTTAACATCCACACAAACACATCTTTCATAAGAATTCCTGAAATAAAATTCTCTACACAACATAGTAATCCATTCCCGATAAAATTCAACGTATTGCAAAGTGTTAAAGAGCTTTGCAATACATCAAATATATCATGATCATGTTTTTTATATTTTATAAACCTGATACCTTCTTATTTTTCAATTGCACTATAAAAAATACGTGGGGCACTATTCCAAACCCATTTTTTGACATCAGGTGTCATCGCTATTGTGTGATACGTCTGATAGATAAAAGCATAAGGTCCTTTCTGCATAAATTCACGTTGCAAATCAGCATACATTTGCGCCCGTTTTTTGGGATCTTTTTGAAACAACGCATCTTGAACCTTTTGATTCATAGTTTCGTCCAAATACCCATGGCACCAACTCGCATAGCCTGTATTTTTAGCCTCAAGCCGATTATCAGGATTGTAAATAAGGCGTGAAGCCATTGTATGAGGATCCGCAGAATCATTATTCCATCCGAAAAAAATCGTATCAAAAGTACGTGCAGATAGTTTTGAAAATAACTGCGTGCCCACAAAACGTTCAATTTTAAAACGTACCCCAACCTTTTTTGCATTGTCTTGAAGGGACTGAGCAATAGGCAAAGCAAAAGGATAAGGAGAAGTACCAGCAAAAATACTGGCCTCAAAACCATCCGGATAACCTGCCTCTGTTAAAAGTTCCTTTGCTTTTTGGAGATCAAGTTTAAAGGGTTGTCCTTCTTTTTCATCCAAAGCCCCAAGATTACCAAGAGGAATAAAACTTGCACGTGGAACACCAACATCTTTGAGAAGAGTCTTACCGAGTCCTTCATAGTCAATAAGATAGCGCATCGCTAAACGCACTTTTTCATTGGCAAAAATAGGATTTGTCACATTGAAACCCCATATGATCACGGATGGCTCTAACACTCTTTCAACTTTAATATCCGTTGTTGCTTGGAGATCTGCCAAATCCTCTGGCATTAGATTACGTGCAACATCGATATCGTGTTTTTGCAACAATAAACGTTGTGTTCCAGGCTCCGCGACATGGCGAATTAAAATCTTCTTCAATTTAGGCGCCTCACCCCAATAATTGGAGCTTGCACGCAATAAAAGAGCTTCTCCAGGACGCCAACTCTCTAACTGATAAGGACCAACACAAGCAGAATGGCTTGCCAAATACCGGTTTCCCATATCACCATTTTTTTCGTGTTTCATGAGTGTCTCACGATCAAGCAAAGCAAGAGTACGACTAGTGGCAAAATGGCTAAGAATGAGCTCTGCTGGATAAGGTTTATCAAATTTCATCACCACTGTTTTGTCGTCCGGTGCTTGAAAAGCCTCATCAACATTCTGTTCTGTGATACCATATTCATTAAATGTCGCCGCAGTAGCCATCTTCAATTTAACAACCCGCTTCATGCTCCAAATTAGATCATTGGCATTCGCAGGACGACCATCATTGAACTTCAAACCATCACGCAAATGAAAAGTAATCACCGTACGCTGATCATCACTTGAAACATCCCAACTCTTCGCCAAAGAGGGAACAAGTTTAGCTGCATTATCTTTAGCTGGTTCAACTAAATTATCACAAACATTGACAAGAACTTCATTACCATAACGGTCATTAATTTGTGCGGGATCAAATGTACTTATTGAATCAAGATTCCAAGCCATCACAAGCGTATCGGCAGGTGTTTTTGCTGAAACTTGTTGCACCAAAATCCCCAGTGCAATAACAGCAGAAACAAAAGCACTGCTCCCTTTCAATATTTTTCCTTTCAAGTTCATAGACTTTTCCTTTTAAAATTTATTGTATAAGTTCTCCATGCAACAATAACGTGCAAGAAATAATAAGATTAGACTTAGAAAACATACCTCCTCGAAATAAAATTAAAAACTCAACAGAAAACGATCTGATATAAAACGAAGGTATTAGGCATAACAGCATCTGTTGGAGATATCACAGTGCTTACAATTTGGGACATATCAGGCAAAGTTTCCTTTTGCTTTATCAATCAGACCTTTTGCTTCAAATTTCTTTTTTGATTTTCTAAAAAGTGTCGCGAAAACACCACCTCCGGTTACTTCAAAAGCCTCAATAAAAATTTGATATTTTGATGATTTTGAATGAATTGTAATTTGCTGAAATTGATTATTTACCCTCCTTCTCAAGAGAAAATTTGAATTTTTGCATCACTCCCCATAAAATAATACCCTCCAATTGCGGAGTGTTATCTTTCAAAACAAAAGGAACCATAACATAGGCATCATAAAAAACTGATATTTCTCTTCACCTCCACACCAAAACTTTTCTTCAATATTGCAAAGTCTTTTCTCCTTTAGCAATGCTAAATGCCACAACATCTGTTGTACTAATTTTTTCAGCAAATGAATTGACCACTTTTCAATTCATGGGAGTTGAAATATTAAGTCTTAAACATCCAAGAAAACACATCTTTAATGAGAATGAAAGATCTCTTTTGAAATAGAAATCTTGAAAAGACACTCAGCAATATATCCTCTATTATTCACAATCTTCAACGTATTGCAAAGCATTTAAGAACTTTGCAATACGTCAAATATATCATGATCATGTTTTTTATATTTTATAAACCTGATACCTTCTTATTTTTCAATTGCACTATAAAAAATACGTGGGGCACTATTCCAAACCCATTTTTTGACATCAGGTGTCATCGCTACAGAAACATATGTCTGATAAATAAAAGCATAGGGTCCTTTCTGCATAAATTCACGTTGCAAATCAGCATACATTTGCACCCGTTTTTGGGGATCTTTTTCAAACAACGCATCCTTAACCTTTTGATTCATACTTTTATCAAAATACCCATGGCACCAACTAGCGTAGCCTGTATTTTTTGCCTCAAACCGATTATCAGGATTGTAAATAAGACGTGAAGCCATTGTATGGGGGTCCGCAGAGCCATTATTCCATCCGAAAAAAATCGTATCAAAACCACGCGCATAAAATTTTGAAAACAACTGCGTACCTACAAAACGTTCAATTTTAAAATGTACCCCAATCTTTTTTGCGTTGTCTTGGAGAGACTGAGCAATAGGCAAAGCAAAAGGATAAGGAGATGCCCCTGCAAAAATATTGGCCTCAAAACCATCCGGATAACCTGCCTCTGTTAAAAGTTCCTTTGCTTTTTGGAGATCAAGTTTAAAGGGTTGTCCTTCTTTTTCATCTAAAGCCCCAAGATTACCAAGAGGAATAAAACTTGCACGGGGAATACCAACATCTTTGAGAAGGGTCTTACTGAGTCCTTCATAATCAATAAGATAGCGCATCGCTAAACGCACTTTTTCCTTAGCAAAAATAGGGTTCGTCGTATTAAAACCCCATATAATCATGGAGGGCGCCAACACTTTTTCAACCTTAATATCCGTTGTTGCTTGGAGATCTGCCAAATCCTCTGGCATCAGATTACGTGCAACATCGATATCGTATTTTTCCAATAATAAACGTTGCGTTCCAGGCTCCGCAACATGGCGAATTAAAATCTTCTTCAATTTAGGCGCCTCACCCCAATAATTGGAGCTTGCACGCAATAAAAGAGCTTCTCCAGGACGCCAACTCTCTAACTGATAAGGACCAACACAAGCAGAATGACTTGCCAAATACCGGTTTCCCATATCGCCATCTTGTTCGTTTTTCATGAGTGTCTCACGATCCAGCAAGGCAGCAGTGCGATTAGTGGAAATATTGCTAAGAATGAGCTCTGCAGGATAAGGTTTATCAAATTTCATCACCACCGTTTTGTCGTCCGGTGCTTGAAAAGCCTCATCAACGTTTTGTTCTGTAATCCCATATTCATTAAATGTTGCCGCATTGGACAATTTCAATTTCACAACCCGCTTCATACCCCAAACAAGATCATTGGCATTGGCTAATCTACCATCGTTAAACTTTAAACCATCGCGCAAATGAAAAGTAATCACCGTACTCTGGTCATCACTTAAAACATCCCAACTCTTTGCCAAAGAAGGAACCATTTTAGCTGCATCATTTGTAGCAGAAACGACCAAATTATCACAAATATTGTTAACCACTTCAATTCCATAACGGTCATTGAGTTGTGCAGGGTCAAATGTACTTATTGGATCCAGATTCCAGGCCATTACAAGCGTATCGGTAGGTGTTTTTGCTGAAACTTGTTGCACAAACATCCCCATTACAAAAACAGCAGAAACAAAAGAACAGCTCTTTTTCAATATTTTTCTTTTCACGTTCATAGACTTTTCCTTTTAACGTTTATTGTATAAATTCCCCATGCAGCAAAACGTGCTTAATAATTAAGTTTAGACGAACTATAGGCTCCTAAAGACCAAGCTTTAAAATCTTCAAGAACAAGCACCTCTTGCCAATGACTCCTCCTGCCTACACTTACAAGCCAAACCAAAACATACAAAGGAAAACACTCTGATATATAATGAACGCTCACCAACAACAGAGCTTATCCACGATATCATAACGCCTACTATTGAAGACTATAAAACCAATATTTTTTCTCTATCTTGTTCAGCAAGTTTGTCTCTTATTTCTTCCGGCGTTTTGCATACCATCAAAGCACTAGCCCTTTCGGCTCAAGTACCTTAATAACAAAGAGCTTTCATAATAATTTGACGATTTGATAAAACAGGAAAATTCGTTAGTTTGCTAAGTGCAACGACTTTTATTCCTTCTTCAAAAGGAAATTTGATTGTTTTTCATCACTCCCCGTAAAATAACTCCCTCCAATTGGCATCTCATCATCTTTCAAAGCAAAAGAAAATATGAACACCATAAAAAACTGATACCCCTTGTGTACCCCCCATAACAAAACTTTCTTTCAACATCGCAAAACCTTTGCACCTTTAGCACTACTAAATTCCGCGACATTTGTTACACTCAGCTTTTTAACAAATAAATTGACCACTTTTCAATTCAGAGAAATTGAAATATTCAATCTTAACATCCACACAAATACACCTCTAATGAGAATGAAAAATCTCTTTAAACGAATGTCTTGAAAAGACATTCAACAATATATCACGCATTACCTATGATCTTCGACGTATTGCAAAGCTTAAAAATTTATACAATACGCCGAATATATCAAGACGATGTCCTTTATCTATTGAACACCATTGAAGACACGCTTATTTTTCAATTTTACTATAAAAAATATGCGGTGCACTATTCCAAACCCACTTTTTGATATCCGGTGTCATCGCGACGACGCCATATTTCTGATAGATAAACGCATAAGGTCCTTTTTGCATAAGTTCACGTTGTAAATCAGCATATATTTGCGCCCGTTTTTGTGGATCTTTTTGAAACAACGCATCTTCAACTTTTTGATTCATCTTGGCATCAAAATATCCATGCTGCCAACTAGGATAAGCTGTATTTTTTGCCTCAAACCGATTATCTGGATTATAAACAAGACGTGAAGCCATTGTATGAGGATCCGCAGAATCATTATTCCATCCGACAAAAGCCGTATCAAAAGCCCGTGCATTCACTTTTGAAAACAACTGTGTACCTGCCACACGTTCAATTTTAAGACGCACACCCGCCTGCGCAGCACTATCTTGGAGTGACTGAGCAAGTAATAAAGTATAAGGAGTGTTTGATACGAGAAAATTTGCCTCAAATCCGTTCGGATAACCGGCCTCTGCTAAAAGCTGCTTGGCTTTTTGAATATCAAGCTTAAAGGGTTGCCCTTCTTTTTCATCCAAAGCCCCAAGATTGCCAAGAGGAACAAAACTTGCCCGTGGAATACCAATCCCTTTGAGAAGTTTCTTGCCAAGACCTTCATAATCTATAAGATAACGCATCGCCAAACGTACTTTTTCCTTAGCAAAAATGGGATTCGTCGTATTGAATCCCCAATACATCATGGATGGTTCTAACACTTCTTTGATTTTAACATCTGTTGTTTTTTGCAGATCTGCAAGATCTTCAGGTGTCAAATTACGAGCAACATCAATATCATGTTTTTGCAACAACAAGCGCTGTGTTCCAGGCTCCGCAACATGGCGAATTACAATCTGCTTTAGTTTAGGTGCTTGTCCCCAATAATGAGAGCTTGCACGCAATAAAATCGCTTCTCCAGGGCGCCAACTTTTTAACTGATAAGGACCAACGCAAGCAGCATGAGTTTTCAAATACTGATTTCCCAAATCACCATTTTTTTCGTGTTTCATGATCGTCTTACGATCAAGCAAAGCTGTTGCAGGACTTGCAACAATATTATTAAGAATGAGCTCTGCTGGATAAGGCTTATCAAATTTCATCACCACTGTTTTCTCATCAACAGCTTGCAAAGCATCATCAACATTTTGTTCTGTAATTCCATATTCATTAAAAATTGCCGCATTACCCATCTTCAATTTGACAACCCGCCTCATACCCCAAACAAGATCATTGGCATTGGCTGGCTTGCCATTATTAAACTTCAAACCATCACGCAAATGAAAGGTAATCACCGTACTGTGATCATCACCTGAAACATCCCAATGAGTTGCTAAAGCGGGAACCATTTTAGCAGGATCATCTGTCGCAGTACTGACTAAGTTATCACAAACATTGCGAACAATTTCACTTCCATAAACATCCGTGAGCTGCGCAGGATCAAATGTACTGATTGCATCAAGATTCCAAGCCATCACAAGGGTATCAGCCGGTGTTTTTGCAGAAACCTGTTGTACAACTACCCCCAGCGCAATAAGAGCAGAAACAAGAGATCCGCTACTTTTCAATATTTTTCTTTTTAAGTTCATAGACTTTTCCTTTTAAAGTTTATTGTATAAATTCCCCACGCAACAAGAATGTGCAAAATAATAAAATTAGACTATGCACCGAAAAACAATCTAATATATGATGAATGACATAACCCATCACCAATTATTGATGATATTACAACGTCTACCATTGAAGGCTATAAGACAAAGATTTCTTCTCTCTTGTCGGACAAGTTCAGCTCTTCTTTACTCTAGCGTTTTTATGCCATCAAAGGACAATCCCCTGTTAGCTCAAAAACCTTAATAACAAAGAGCCTTCATAATAATTTGATATTTC
This sequence comes from Bartonella sp. MR100HLJHH, assembly GCF_042194215.1. Classification (NCBI taxonomy): domain Bacteria; kingdom Pseudomonadati; phylum Pseudomonadota; class Alphaproteobacteria; order Hyphomicrobiales; family Bartonellaceae; genus Bartonella; species Bartonella sp. MR100HLJHH. Next base: position 103,410 of record NZ_JBHIMR010000005.1, on the reverse strand, counting down.
AACAAAACAGAAAAATTTGCCCATCGCCCAACATCAACCACCTCTACCCCTTCTGCAAAAGGAATTTTGGATTTTTCCATAATTCCCCACTAAATAACAGCTTCTCATTATATCTTATTTCCAAATAAAAGGAGCACGGGCACCACAAACCTCTGACATTCCCTCACGCGTTCGTACATAACAAAACTTTTTTCAATATTGTATTTTAAATACCTTTGCTCCTTTAACAACACTCAATTCATTGCTTGCATTTTTTCAGAAAAAAATCTTTTCAATGACTAAGGTTGAAATACCTAAATATAATACCTATATAAGCATACCCTTATCAGAATAGATAGTCTTTTTTTAAGTAAACTGTCTTGAAATATTATTTCTATACACAACAACAATAAGTCGGTTACAAAATCTTCAACGAACAAAAACTCTCACCCTGACGCGGAATATCGAAACGTTATAAAATTTCTCTACAAATTCTCAGAAACAAAAGGATACCCCTTCATTTCATTAAATGAAGCGCCCTGAAAATATCGCGAAAATGCAATAAAATACGCGTATATTTCAAAAAACAGCACTGTTATTACACCAGTACTAAGGTAGTGAACTTAAAAAAGTAAGAAAAAATAAAAAATATTTTTCTTTTATGATAATAACATCGCTGTACTATGTTAATACAATAAAAAACACGATCTTCGAAAGTATATTAAAATGAACCGAAAGAAAAAATTGTTAAATTCTTCTCATGCGTTTCTTGGAGGAACATTAAACCGTGTTAGTCTAAAATTGCTTATCCTTTCATTCTTCATTGGCATCGTAATGAATTTTTTGGGATGGACACCTCGAAACCTCATACAAAGAATAGTAGATTTTTTTCAATCACTATGGGAAGCAGGATTTATAACGCTTACAAATTTCTTTCATATAACTATGACGGGAGCTATTATTGTTGTACCTATTTTTCTTATCTTACGAATTTTTCATAAAAAATAAAAGCCTTAACATTTTCCTTGTGCTAATCTTTTCGAAAAATCAAACGACATAAAAATCCTGTAGTAATAGCAATAATCACTGCAACAATACCATATAAAAAACGATACTTGTGCGCTGCATAAAAAATTGTATAAGCGATATGTGCTTTAACAATTTCAAGAGTCGTTGTTGCACTATCAATAAACTGTCCATCACGAAAAAGATAAGCACGAACTTTATAATGTCCAACAGGAATATTTGCTGGCAAACGAAAATGTGCTGTGAAAAGTGTGTCAGAACCAAAACGAACACCACCTACTTCCTCGTAATAAAGGCTTTTAGCTTTTTGCAATTTTATAAGTTCATCGCGAAAGCTTTGTATTTTTTTCTGATCTTGTTCATCCGTCTGTAATGGCAAATAGAGTAATCCTAACCCTAAGCGTTTATAATCTTCAATACTCGTAATATCGTCAATTTCACGTGTTGTGACCATAGAGTAAAAAAGAGGAACCTTTTTAAAAATAAGAGAATCTGTATTAACCCATACACCGGCATTGCGTTTTTTTTCTCGCATCACCATTGTCCGATCTTGTCCCTCCAAGCTTACAACAACATCATAACGGTTCTGTCGAGAATATAACGGATCAATATTTTCCAAAACACCAGCAATATAAAGATCACGACCAGCAAAATTTGCATCCACAGTAATCGTATTCGTTGTTACGATAATTTGGACAGTTTCGTGGTCAAGTTGATCAATGGATGTAGCTGGCGTCCCAACATGTGACCATGTAGAAAAAGAAATAAAATAAAAGAAACCTGCAATGATGTATAAAAAAAATAATCTACCCATTTTTATCTCATAAGAATATCCAGAGAGAAAAGATTATCAGGGCGTATAAATAATTGAAAAGCAAGACGCATACACACAATCAACACTAAACATGCAAGCGCCATACGCAGTTGTTCAGCCTTTAACTTCCGTCCAGCCCTTGTTCCATATTGCGCACCAATACTTCCTCCAAGCATTAACAAAAAAGCCAAGACAATATCAACGGACTGATTAGTCATACTTTGCAAAACTGTCGTGAAAGAAGACACAAATGTAATCTGAAAAAGTGAAGTCCCAATCACCACACTGGTTGGAACACGCAGAAGGTAAATCAATGCTGGTATCATAAAGAACCCCCCACCAATTCCCATAATAGAAGACAACAACCCCACAATGAGACCAATCCCTAAAACTGGAATAATGCTAACATATATCATAGATGTCCGAAAACGCATTTTTAAGGGTAAGCGATGAATCCAGTTATGTCGACCAGCAAGACGAATATTGGCTTTTCCTGCCTTACGCTTGCGCATCATATCATACCAACTTTCAACGATCATCAAGCTTCCTACACTTCCAAGAAGAATCACATAAAGAAGCGAAATCATTAAGTCTAATTGACCTAACTTTTTCAAAACAGAGAAAACCTGAATCCCGATTAAAGACCCCCCCCCTCCTCCAATCGCCAAAAGAATACCAAGTTTAATATCGAGCGTACGTCTTCTAAAATGTGTAATTGCTCCTGTTACAGATGACGCAATCATCTGGTTAGCACCTGTTCCAACAGCAATAGCAGGAGGAATATTATAAAAAATCAATAACGGTGTGATGAGAAATCCACCACCGATTCCAAAAAGGCCTGAAAAAAAACCAGCAACGACTCCCATACCAATCAAGATCAGCATATTGAGTGACATTTCAGCAATTGGTAAATAAATACTCACTTACAGAACCTTCAAGATAATTTGAGTTTTTTTTAACAATTAGAGAATCCTTCTCCAATTATCCTCTTTTCCAATAATCTTTGTTGCGTGTTTAAAAGAATAATTCTAGTTGCTATAGCTTTCGTACAAACACGAATGCGCAGTACATTTCACATCTATTAACATCAACATCATACAAATTAAAAAAAACGAGCTCCTTTTAAAAAGCTATAAAGACATAACGTTATCGCTAACACAAATACAACGGTTAAAAAACAAAGAACACTTTTTTTTACCAAATAAGATAAAAACGAGACATGTTCCCGAGACTGCACCTTTAAAGAAAAAAAACCATTCTCACTGCAATGATTAGATACCTGAACACCCATCATACCCTTTTCTTCTATCACAGCACGCTTCACTACTCCCTCATCCTTTTTAAAAGAAGGTTTCAGAGCATCACTGGGCAAAGAACTTCTATTTTCTTGCTGCAACGTATTTTCAACATTTGTTTGGAGTGGAATTATACCGTTTTGTTTCGAAAAATTTTGCATCTTTTGAAGGAATAAACGTTCTTGATTTTCCTTACATTCCATATGAGCAAGTTTTTGTACAACAGAATCAGGTGATTTTGAACGAGATACCCGTCGTGTTACCGCTTCTTCTTCTAAGCTTTTTTTTTCACTCTGCAAACTTTTGACAATTGTTTTAATCTGCTCTAAAGACTCAAAAAGCTTTTTTTCTCTTTGACGACGTATATAATGTTCAGCCAAAATGGCTCGACTAATATCATCTAAATAAGATTTAAAATGCTCTTCTACAGAACTCTGCTGCATCAAAGAACGGGGCGGATGCTTCATTTGCATTTGCGTATAAACGGTGCGTAATTTTTGAGCAATATCCGACATCGTTACTTCTACAGAAGTATCCATTCTTTCTTTCTGTTCAACAAAAGAAAAGAATTTACCATTCCTAACCTGATTGGTCGCCTGATCGATCGTATGACCCTTCGTATTCACAAACGCCTACCCCTCATTAACCTTTTTGAAAAGAATCGCAACAAATGATGAGAAAGTGTGCTCTATTTTAGTAAATAGAGCTTTAAGAACTCCTAAAAACTTTTTTGTTAGAAATATTTTCCCCAATCTTTATCCAAAATATTTGAAAGACAGATCTTTAATTTTTCTGTCTTCACAATTTGAAGAGCAAAATCATTCCCCCATTTTTATCTTTTTCACTGTATAAAGGACCTATTGCACCATCATAAACAAAGCATAAGAAACTAAAAAAGAATATTCTCACAAGACAGGTTGATTTTTTTACTTTTTATTCAAGCAAATAAGGCAATTATAGCAATGCAAAAATATGAAGATTGAAAATAACGACGAGAAAGTACAAGTAAACGTAAAAAAAGCTTATATGAAAGATAACACAAGTTATAAATGAGACTTCATTCTAAACAATTTGGTTTCTTATGAGTATTGCTATAAACTTGTGGTCATACAAACAAAGAGGATCATTATGAAGATAATTGTCGCTGTCAAACGTGTTGTTGATTATAACATCAAGATACGCGTCAAACCCGATAGTACAGGTGTTGATCTGTCTCACGTAAAAATGTCTATGAATCCTTTTGATGAGATAGCCGTGGAGGAGGCTATTCGCCAGAAAGAATCCGGTAAAATTTCAGAAGTTCTTCTTGTTTCAATTGGCCCAGAAGCAGCCCAAGAAACTCTACGAACAGGACTTGCAATGGGCGCTGATCGCGCACTTCTTGTCACAACGGATCAAACACTTGAACCCTTAGCAATTGCTAAGGTTCTCAAAGCTATTGTTGATGAAGAAAAACCCGATATGGTCTTTTTAGGAAAACAAGCAATTGATGACGATAGCAACCAAACAGGACAAATGCTCGCAGCTCTTCTTGGTTGGGGACAGGCAACTTTCGCCTCACATCTTAACATAGAAAATGGGCATGCTACAGTTACTCGTGAAGTTGATAATGGAACACAAACCCTTTGTCTTCCCCTTCCCATGGTTATGACCGCCGATCTACGGCTCAATGAACCGCGTTACACCTCTCTCCCCAATATCATGAAAGCAAAAAAGAAAAACATTGAACAAAAATCTCTTGCTGATCTTGGCATCGATACGGAAGCACGCTTAACAATTTTAAGCGTTGAAGAGCCAAAACCCCGTCAATCCGGTATTAAAGTGGCGAATGTAGTAGAGCTTGTCAGTGCGCTAAAACAAAAGAACTGCATTTAATATTCTCACCACTAGAGTAAAAGCAACACTCACATAAAAGGGCAAAAACTTATGGCAATTCTTTTATTGGCTGATCATAATACAGAAGAAACAGCAAAAGCGCTCACCGCTGCACGCGCACTCAGTAATGATATCGATATTCTGGTTTGCGGAGAAAAAATTCAAACGATAGCGGAAAATAGTGCTAAACTTAATGGTGTGCGGCAAGTTCTTATTGCAAAAGCAGACTATTTAGCCCATCAACTTGCCGAGCCTATGGCAGATACAATTCTCACGTTAGCAAATGATTATGATGTGATCATGGCTGCATCCAGCAGCACTGGAAAAAATGTGATGCCACGCGTAGCAGCCCTTCTTGATCTTATGCAAATTTCAGATATTACCGCCGTTCTTTCACCCGATACCTTCAAACGACCCATTTATGCAGGCAATGTACTTGAAACTGTCCGTACCAATGATCATAAAAAAATTATAACAGTTCGCACAGCTTCTTTCACACCAACGCCTTCCCAAAATAATTCTGCTCCCATTAAAATAATAACACCAGCTCCCAATCCAAATCTTTCTTCTTTCGTAAAAGAAGAAACCAACAAAATTGATCGTCCTGATCTTACCTCTGCACGTGTTATTATATCAGGCGGGCGTGGTCTTGGTTCTCAAGAACAATTTATGGCACTTCTTCTTCCCCTTGCAAACAAATTAGATGCCGCTTTAGGTGCCAGCCGCGCAGCAGTTGATGCAGGCTACGCTCCCAATGACTGGCAAATTGGACAAACAGGAAAAGTCGTTGCCCCTGAACTCTATATCGCCGTTGGCATTTCCGGTGCAATCCAGCATTTAGCCGGTATAATGGATGCACAAATTATTGTTGCCATTAATAAAGATGAAGAAGCTCCCATCATGCAAATTGCCGATTACACCCTTGTAGGTGATCTCCACCAAATTATTCCAGAATTAGAGAAAGCTTTATAAGTTATGAATGCATTTCCGCATGACCAACGTGAAAGTATGGAGTTTGACATAGTCATTGTCGGAGCAGGACCTGCAGGGCTTTCTGCCGCAATTCGCTTTAAACAAATTAATCCTGAGCTTTCTGTTACAATTGTTGAAAAAGGGACCGAAGTTGGTGCACATATTCTCTCGGGCGCAGTTGTTGACCCCATTGGTATCGATACACTCTTACCAGAATGGAGAAATGACAACGACCATCCCTTCACAACCCCTGTCATCCAGGACCAATTTTTTTTTCTAAAGCCTCAAAAAGCGACACTATTGCCCAATATTTTGCATCCCAGAATCTTATCAAATAACGGATGTTATATCGTTTCGCTTGGGAGCGTCTGCCGCTGGCTAAGCAAAAAAGCTGAAGCGTTGGGTGTTGAAATCTATCCTGGTTTTGCAGCAACAGAGCCCATTATCCAAAAAGATAACGGAGCTATCATTGGTGTTCTCACCGGTGATATGGGGCTTAACAAAGATGGAACCCCTGGAAAAAATTATATGCCTGGTATGGCGTTATTGGCAAAATATACTCTGATTGCGGAAGGAGCACGCGGCTCAATTGCAAAACAACTGATAAAACATTTCAACCTTAGCAAAAATCGTGAACCACAAAAATTTGGTCTTGGACTCAAAGAACTCTGGGAAATTGATCCCCATAAACACCAACGCGGTTTAGTGCAACATTTCACTGGTTGGCCCTTAGACAATAATACCGGTGGTGGTGGCTTTCTTTATCACCAAGAAAACAATGTCATTTCTGTCGGTTTTGTTGTGCACTTAGATTACAAAAATCCTTATCTTTCTCCTTTTGAAGAATTTCAACGTTTTAAAACACATCCAAAACTCTATGAAATCTTCAAAGGTGCAAAACGTCTTTCCTATGGTGCACGTGTTATCAGCGAAGGAGGTTGGCAATCTGTACCAAAACTCACCTTTCCTGGTGGAGCACTTATTGGCTGCTCTGCTGGCTTTGTCAATGTTCCTCGTATCAAAGGCTCACACAATGCCATCTTATCTGGCATATTAGCTGCCGATAAAATCGCTACCGCTCTCACGCAAGGACGTGCCCATGATGAGGTTAAAGAAATCGAAGAACAGTGGCGAAAAGGTCCCATTGGCAAAGATCTTTATAAAGTGCGAAATGCCAAACCGCTCTGGGCACAATATGGGACAAAATATGGAATTAAACTTGCCGGTTTTGATATGTGGTGGCAACAGCTGTTCGGATTTTCCTTATTTAAAACACTCCCCCACAAAAAGGAAGATTATGCATATCTTGAACCAGCAAAAAAATTTCAACCCATTGCTTACCCAAAACCAGATGGTGTTGTAACCTTTGATCGCCTTTCAAGTGTTGCCCTTTCCAATACGCACCATGAAGAAAATCAACCTTGCCATTTAAAAATAGCCTCATTAAGAAAACAAAAAGACTCCGAATATGCAATCTATGGGGCACCTTCCACACACTATTGCCCCGCCGCTGTCTACGAGTGGCTAGAGTATAATGATCATCTGACTTATATTATCAACGCTTCAAATTGCATACATTGTAAAACATGCGATATCAAAGATCCGAACCAAAATATCACTTGGACCTGTCCGCAAGGCAATGAGGGCCCCTTCTATCCCAATATGTAATGCCCCAATGTATAATCATTGTTCATTCTCCTAAAATTGAAATATACAATTAGCCTTAAACGTTTCTAAGGTACTTATTATACTGTTAAAGCTGTAGAGAATATGAAAAAATGAAATATTTTTCTGATAAGGGCTTATATTTGATCAATAACAATACAATTAGCTGTTTATGTTTCAAAACAGGCTGTTTACATTTGCTCAGAAAAACAGTTTGGATATCAATAGAATATTTGAAAGATAGGCGTTATGGAAATAGTCTAAAAAGCTTAGCTTTTAAAAGAGCACAGCCAAGCGTGAGATGGTGGCATAGGTAAAATTGTTTTTTGGTTCTCGAAGGAAAAACTTTATAGAAAATCGTGGAGCTGATAGAATATTGGTTACATCTGGAATTTGTTTTACTAAAAAAGATAACGCGGATCAAAATAGATAATAATGTTAGATTAAGACGTTAAATATGAGATTATCTTATTGTAGTGTAATCGATTATTCGAGTAAGGTAAGCCTTTATAATGATAAAAAAATGCGCTGATAAAAATGAGCCCAAATGGCTTATGGGTATGGATAAAACTCTTGTGGTGAGGGAAATTTGATGAAAAGAAAAGAGCATGTGTGAAAAAGCATATTTTATAGGTGCGCATGCTTATTCTGCACCCGTTATAGAATCAGGGCTTTATCTTGTGGCAACGCCTATCGGAAATCTTGCAGATATTACGCTTCGTGCTTTGCAAGTGCTTGCAAGAATTGATATTTTAGCGTGTGAGGATACACGGGTAACACGTATTTTGTTGGAACGTTACGGTATTCAAAAAAAAACTTTTCTCTATCATGAATATAATGCGCAAAAAGCGGGTCCGAAGCTCTTAGCGGCTTTAGCAGAAAACAAAACAGTAGCGCTTGTTTCAGATGCGGGAACACCACTTATTTCTGATCCCGGATTTCGATTGGTGGAAGAAGCCCGTAAAGCTGGTCATAAAATTATTCCTATTCCTGGAGCATCCGCTCTTTTAGCCGCTCTTATACCGACAGGGCTTCCTACTGATAGCTTTTTTTTTGCAGGTTTTTTGAGTGCACGCAAGCTACAGCGCAGAAAACGGTTGGAACAATTAAAAGAGATTCCAGCAACTTTAATTTTTTATGAATCACCGCATCGTCTTGTTGAAACTTTACAGGATATGGTCACTCTTTTTTCGGCTGATCGACCTGCTGCCATTTGTCGTGAATTAACAAAGAAGTTTGAAACAGTAGATGTTTCCAATTTAGGGAATTTGTTGGAAAATTACAGAAAACAAGCACATATTCGTGGGGAAATTGTTGTGCTTGTTGGAGAATCATCCTCTTCTTTAAATGTGATAAGTGATCAAGAAATTGATGAAATGCTATTAGAACGCGCGCAGACACATTCTGCTGCTCAAGCAGCAGCTTTGGTTGCAAAAGAGACCGGTTTTAAAAAGCAGGAACTTTTTCAGCGGTTAGTTTTTTTAAAAAATGCGTAAGATGATACAAAAAAAACGCAGACAAAAGTCTTTTTATCGAGGGATCCGTGCAGAAAAATTGGCAGCTTGGTGGCTACGTTGTAAAGGGTTTCACATTGCCGAAATGCGTTTTAAAACAAAATGTGGGGAAATTGATTTAATTGCACGACGTGGAAATCTTGTGTTAATTGTTGAAGTTAAAGCACGTTCAACGTTGGCTGAAGCAATGGAAGCGGTTTCCCGAATGAATGAAAAGCGAATTGAGGCAGCAGCCGATATTTGGCTCGCACGGCAAAAAGATTATGCCCTTTTATCTGTACGCTTTGATTTGATTGCAATTTTACCTTGGCGTTGGCCACAGCATATCCCTGCATTTTTTACATCTAATCAATAAGAGGCAGCCCCCATTTTAACCATACTCAATAAAAAACATTTCGTTTTTATGTGCATATGCGTTAAAAAGTGTGTAACCGTTTGAGCGCTATAAGGAGTGAAATATGGATGATTATGAAAAGTTTGCAACAGGTTTACTCATTGTTTTTGGAGCGCTGATTATTGGTGGTTTAATGGCAATGCATATTGTACTTATGAATAAACCAGGTTTTTTATTTGCATTAGCCGCAGCTGTTGTTGGTTGGTTTTCTGCTTTTGCCGTTCTCTTTGACAAACCAAAAATCTATTTGGGCTTGATTATTCTTGCTATGATATGTGTTGCCTCTTCAATTAGCGCTTATGTTAGTTAAAACACCTGAAATGTTGATTGAGATTCCTTTTAAAATATAAAACTGAGAAATAGAAATGAAACTTGGCTTTTTGGGAACGGGTACAATCAGTGCTTCAATGGTGAATGGACTCATGACAAGCACCTTTGATGTTTCTTCCATTATTGTTTCACCTCGCAATGCACAAACAGCAGAGCGCCTTTCAAACACTTATGATAAAGTTATAATTGCTGAAAATAACCAAGCGTTGCTCGATATTAGTGATTGTGTTTTTCTTTGCTTGCCCAACCAAATTGCAGAAGGCGTTTTGCGCTCTCTTCATTTTCGTCCAGAACAGCTGGTTATTTCCGTACTTGCTATGGCAAAAGCAGCAGAAATAGAAGAGTGGATTAATCATAAAGTTTATCGTGCTGTTCCATTACCTTTTGTTGCAGAATGCAAAAATTTGACACCAGTCTATCCCGATCATCCCTTTTTACGCACTTTATTTGATGCATTGGGGGGCACATTGGTGCTGGATAAGGAAGAGCAATTTAATCTTTTTATGACAGCTGGTTCTCTGATGGGAGTATATTTTAATTTTATAGAAACAGCCCATCAGTGGTTTATAACACAGGGGTTAAAAAAACAGCAATCAGCAGAATTCCTTACCATGATGTTTGGAAATCTTACGGATGAAATGCGTAAAATTATAGCAACGAATCGTTCTGCATTTCTCGATTTTGCACTGCTTGAAAAAGAGTTTTCAACAAAGGGTGGAACAAATGAATTTTTGTCAAATTACTTTTCTCATCAAGGGGGAAGGAATGCTTTAACAACGGCTCTTGAGGCTACTTTGCAAAAAATGAATGCTTCTAAAAAGACTTGACCAACATTTTTTTATCATCTCAATAAGAAAGAGCTAAATGTTGAAGATTTATATCAAGAAAACTCATATCGAAAAATGCTTTTTACACCTGAAAAAGATACCATCTTATGAAAAGAATTGATTTTTAAAATATTTTTTACAACCTTTTACAATTTTTCTAAATTATTTTTATTTTCTGTCTTCTTCTTTTATCCTCAATACCAATATTTTTTTCTACCTCATGGCTCTATCTCTTCTAATTTGGGTCCCCTTCAGGTTATCCAAACGCATGAATAATTTTTTGTTTATTTAACCTATATACTCCACTCACACATTAAAACCTCCCCTTACAAAGAAGCAACTATTTTTACGTCTTCCATGATTGTGTTTTAATAAACTTTCTCAAACAAATATCCATTTAAAAGAGTTGATTTTTTATTTGATCAACAATTTTACGATACAGTTTAGTATGCTCTTTACTAGGCTTAGCAACAAAAATAGGGATCCCCTCATCTGAAGAAAATCGTAAAGCTGCATCAAGCGGTATTTCCGCTAAGAAAGGGACTTCTCGACGTTCCGCTTCTGCCCGTGCACCACCATAGCCAAAAATATCATAGCGTTTTCCCGTATCAGGAGCGATAAAATAACTCATATTCTCAATAATTCCTAAAATAGGAACATTGACTTTCATGAACATTTCTATTGCTTTACGCGCATCCACTAAAGCAAGATCTTGGGGCGTAGAGACAACTAACGCACCTGTTAATTGTACCTGTTGTGCAAGCGTTAGTTGTGCATCCCCTGTACCGGGCGGCATATCAACGACTAAAACGTCCAGAGGTCCCCATAAAACGTCTCGTAACAATTGCGTTACCGCTGCCATAACCATAGGACCACGCCATACTACCGGCTTTTCTTCCTCAACCAAAAATCCCATCGACATCAATTTAAGTCCGAATTTTTCAAGAGGTTGAATCTTTTTTTCTCCAATGAGCTGTGGTTTTTGATTAACAAGTCCTGTCAAACGCGGCAAAGATGGACCATAAATATCAGCATCCATCACCCCCGTCTTGAAACCAGAATCTTGTAAAGCTAAGGCGATATTTATTGCCATCGTAGATTTTCCGACCCCTCCTTTTCCAGAAGCAACAGCAATCACATGCCGCACACCTTCTATGGGCATTTTGATAGGTAAGAGATTTGCTCTCCGTCTAGGTGCTGCCTTTGTTGTTTTTTCTGCTGTAAGTGTGATAACAACAGATTCCACTCCCTCCAAAGCACATACCATCTTTTCAGCAGAACGACGCAATGATTCCCATTCTTGCACACCTCCATCAGGAACTGTAATGGAAAAAAAAACCTTACCATCAGCAATCAATATTTCTGAAAGAAGCCCCAACGACACAATATCACTTTCAAGATCTGGTCCTTTAATTTTACGTAATACGTTGCGGACAGCCTCACTTGTAATAGAATCCACGTTCTTTCCTCTCTATAAAAATACCAGCAAATATAAGCATAAGAACGAAAAATACTTACAGGTTCATCACCTGATAATTTTCTACTTTACTCAAAATTATAAAGTATAAATTACTTATATCTTTTCTCTTTAAAAATATGAAACCATCCTTAAATAAAGAATCTCAAACATAAAATCTGCTATAAAATCCTATCAATCGTGTTTGTCTACAACCACTTTAATGAATGTTCTGATAAAAATTTTAATATTAAAGGATACTTTAAATTGAGTATACAATAATCAGTCACACTTTCTTTAATTCTTTAACGCCCTAGTCATTTATTTTCTATAGACTCAATCGTTATTTCTGACACTCTTACAATATCGTAAAAAAGTATCACAGACAATTATAAGGTGTTTTGTATTCTTTCAAGAGCGAGAAAAACAATCTAAGAGAAAAACAATCTAAGATTGACTTTTTTTATATTTTTCCTTATGGGTTAACAGCCGTATGATAGGATAAAATCGTTCATCTCGCGCATAACTGCTCATAAAACGAAGATTAAGAAGGGCCGCACTCCGCGGTATTTAAATAAATGAAACGTACTTACCAACCCTCTAAACTTGTCCGTAAACGCCGCCATGGGTTTCGTGCACGCATGGCTACAGCTGGAGGACGTAAAGTTATTGCTGCAAGACGTGCTCGTGGACGTAAGCGGCTCTCTGCTTAACCATTTAAATTTTCACAACCGTTGAGGATTGCTCACCGTTTCTTCGTTGTGAAACTTTTGTTATGAACCTCTAATGCCTGCTTGCAGGCATTTAGTGAAATTGCGAAATGTTCTTTTATGAAGAAAAAACATCCCTGCCGTATTCGCAAAAGAGCAGACTTTTTGGCTGTCCGTACAGGAGAAAAGCGGCGTGGTCCTTTATTTTTGCTCGAAGTTAAATCTCGTGAACAAACAACAGAAAGAAAAGATTCTCTTGTTGCACGTGTAGGCTTCACTGTTACTCGTAAAAACGGTAATGCTGTGAAGCGTAATCGTATCAAAAGGCGCTTGCGTGAAGCCGTAAGAGTTGGTGTAACAAACCACATGGAAGCAGGAACAGACTATGTCATTGTAGCATATCGTGATGCGTTACATGCGCCTTTTACATCCTTAATTAGTGAATTAAATCGGCGAATAAAACCAAAAATAAAACATCAGCAACAACAACAAGGGTGTACGGATGGAATATAACCGCAATTTCTTTATCGCTATTGGCTTATCTTTCGTAGTGCTCATCGCATGGCAATTTCTTCATGTTGCTCCCAAACAAGCAAAGTTACAAAAACAACAAGTCATCACACAGCAATTGTCAAAACAACAATCAACCCTTTCTACTACCACGACGAATTTTTCTGACGATACCTCAACGCATCAAGCAACATCTATCATCGAACAGCCAATGACACCTGAGATCCGGAAAGCTGTATTGGCCAAAACAAAGCGTATTGCGATCAAAACCAATGAACTGGAAGGCTCTATTAATCTTGTTGGTGCACAATTTGATGATCTTCACCTCAAAAAATATCGTTTAACAGTCGATAAAAAATCACCGGAAATCGATTTGCTGAATCCTAAGGGTTTCAAAACGACCTACCTTGCTGAATTTGGTTTTGCAAGTGCATCTTTACCAGCAAAAGCTTTGCCACAATCGGATACACAATGGCAAATAGAGGGAAACAATACAATCCTGACTCCTTCAACACCCATCACTTTAATTTATAATAATGGACAAGGACAGATCTTCCGGCGTATTCTTTCTGTTGATGATCATTTCATGTTTACCATTGAAGATTCTATCAGCAATGAAAGTGATCAACCAATATATCTCTCGTCCTATGCCCGCGTTGCACGTGCAGCACCACCAGAACATACAAATGCAACCTATTTACTTCATGAAGGTATGATAGGTATTGCAGGAGATTCGCTCAAAACTGAAAAATATAAAACCTTAGCAGAGCTTGACCCGAATCCTGATAATGGGCAAAAGAGCATGACTTTCTCAAAAGTAACAGGAGGTTGGATTGGTATTACCGATAAATATTGGGCTGTAGCAGTTATTCCCCCGCAAAATAAAGAATATACAAGCCGTTTTATTTATTTTGATCGTTTGCAAACGCATTATCAGTCTGACTTGCTAGGATCGCTTTTAACGATTGCCCCAAATGAAACAAAAACTATTACAAATCGTCTTTTTGCTGGTGCAAAACAAGTTGAAATTATTAATAACTATCAAAATGACCTAAAAATCAAAAAATTTGCTCTTTTAATTGATTGGGGCTGGTTTGATTTCATTACCAAACCAATGTTTTCTCTCATTGATATTCTTTATAAACAAACAGGAAATTTTGGTATAGCCATCCTTCTTGTCACAGTGCTCTTAAAAACTCTTCTTTTTCCTCTAGCCAATAAATCTTACAAATCTATGGCACGCATGAAGCTTCTACAACCGCGGTTGCTAGAAATAAAAGAAAAATATCCCGATGATCGAACCAAGCAACAACAAGCAATAATAGAACTATATAAAACCGAAAAAATTAATCCCCTTGCAGGTTGTTGGCCAATGTTGGTTCAATTCCCAATATTCTTTGCTCTTTATAAAGTTCTCTATATAACCATTGAAATGCGCCATGCCCCTTTCTTTGGCTGGATTAAAGATTTAGCGGCACCTGATCCAACTTCTCTTTTTAACTTGTTTGGTCTCTTACCGTATACAACGCCAACATTTCTTATGATTGGTGCATGGCCTTTGATTATGGGAATAACGATGTTTTTACAAATGCGTATGAATCCCGCTCCTCAAGACCAAACCCAAGCGATGATATTCACATGGATGCCTGTTGTCTTTACTTTTATGCTCGCCTCTTTCCCTGTTGGTCTCGTCATCTATTGGGCATGGAACAATATATTATCAATCATTCAGCAAGGTATCATGATGAAGCGCCAAGGAGTGAAAATTGAGCTTTTTGATAATCTGAAAGCCATGTGGAGAAGATCACCCAAAAAAGAAGTGCATAAATGACAAGAAATTCTTCCCTTTCTGGAATTTTTTCTCGCAATTGGATTTTTATTCGTGGTGTACCAGCGATACGCTTTCTTCCCCCTGAAGGACCACCAGAAATTGCATTTGCAGGACGTTCCAATGTTGGAAAATCATCTTTAATAAACGCACTCGTCCAACAAAAAAGCTTAGCACGCACCTCAAATACACCAGGACGGACTCAAGAGCTTAATTATTTTGTTCCCGATGGCTTCAGTGGGCAGCTAGGAGATCTTCCCCCTCTAGCATTAGTAGATATGCCTGGTTATGGTTTCGCTGCTGCTCCTAAAAATCTGGTTGATGCGTGGACAAATTTGATTTTTAGCTATTTACGGGGGCGCACAACATTAAAACGTGTATATATTTTAATTGATTCACGGCACGGAATCAAAAATAATGATGAAGATGTTCTTGCTCTCCTTGATAAAGCAGCCGTTTCTTATCAAATTGTTTTGACAAAAAGCGATAAAATCAAATCAAATGCCTTGGAAAAATTAATTATGAGCACACAAACAAAGCTTCTCAAACGTCCGGCAGCTTATCCTGAGCTTCTTGTAACCTCTTCAGAAAAAGCTCTCGGTTTAGAAGAATTACGTGCTGCCATTTTGCAAACCATCGCATAAAAGAACAATTGCTATTATTAACAATTTATTAATTATAATTACTAGCAGCTGCTAATGATCTTGTACTTCTAGTCAAGCATCTTTATAAAAATGATTACTTGAAAGAATTCTCATCAACTCTATTTGATAGTGTAAATTATGCTGACACTTTTTCACTCTCCCCTATCCGCTGCCTCGCGCTTCATACGCCTCATTCTTGGGGAATATGGTGTAACCACTCAACTGATTGAAGAATATGAATGGGCAAGAAGACACGAATTTCTAGCCCTCAATCCCGCTGGTCATGTTCCTGTTTTTCTCGATGAACACGAGGTTCCATTATCAGGTCCTCTTGTTATCTGCGAATATTTAGACGAAACACATGGAAGTTTACGACAAGACAATAAGCTCTTTCCGGAAAATCCTTTAGATCGTGCGGAAGTACGCCGTCTCAATGACTGGTTCTTAAATAAATTCGAAAATGAAGCAACGCGCCATATCGTACGAGAACGAATCCATAAACGTGAAATGCCACTTGCCATTGGTGGTGGTGCTCCTAATTCACAAATTTTACGCAATGCACGTGCCAATATTTTACCACATATGAACTATCTCAACTGGCTCTGTGCCTCTCGCGATAGCTTAGTCGGTTCTGCCTTGTCCTATGCAGACCTAGCAGCAGCAGCCTCTATTTCTGTACTTGACTTTCTAGGGGAAATTGACTGGGAACAATCTCCTGCTGCCAAAGACTGGTATATGAGAATTAAATCACGCCCTTCTTTTCGTTCTCTTTTAACAGATCGCGTCCGCGGAATTGTTGCAAGTGCTCACTATGCAGATCTTGATTTCTAGCCTTCTCCCACAAACAAAAGTAAAAACGATATTTTATCTAAAGGATATTTATAGGCTTATGAATTTTTATGCATGCGTATAAACAATACGATAATACATTGATTTAGAATCATATTAAACAGAGAATAAGCCCCCCCATAATATTTTCTTATTTTATCCCCCCTTATAATGCATGAAAAAATCACTTTCTTGACGTGTCACAAAAAAGATTAGCATAGGAATAATAAGAAAGGATTTTAAAGACTCTCTTTAAATATAAGAGCTGTAGCATCACTGGAAGCTAGGAAAATGAAATAACAATACTTAACGCATGTTATCCTCCATTCTCCCCAATATATGAAAAAACGCATTGCATAACATATATACTCTTTGCTCTATAATAAACAAAGCCTCATCATGCGTTTTTACAACATAACAATTTTTTCAACTGACTTTCCTAAAAGATAAAGAATCCGACAAACTCTCGTGTGTAAACAATCCAACTTCTTGTTGTCCCCTTATTTCTACACCTCTTTTACGTGATTTTATTTATGTGTAACCTATTGATGTACAACGATAAATAATCGTTTTTTTTTAACTTGAATCATCAATTCCAAATACCTTTTTCTCATTACCTTCATCAAATTTGAAACAATCAAAATCGCTTGCTTATGCGTCACACATGGAATTGGTTCGTGAAAAAATATTAAAGAAAAGAATGGAAATGCCTAAGTGCCAAGGATTGTTAAAACATTAAAGGCTAACAAAACATACGGTAGTGCTAATTTTCTCTTTTATGAAGCATAAAGATAGTGGCGCAGAATAGATTTTATATTATTCATGGATACTCTCTCGTGATACCACTCACGAGCACTATCATAAAATAGTTTAGAAGTATTGAGAAATATTTCTTTAAGACAAGCGCATGAATTGACAACATAAGTGTATTTGTTTGGGAGATCTTGTTTTGCATGAAGAACGCCCCTCCCCTTAAAGAACGAAAGAAACAAAAACGTGAAGTAATACACAATCTTCATTAGGTTTCATAAGCAAACCTTATTTAGGAATATTCATCACACACTCTAACGAAAAACATCTCTATTTAAATTTGTAGATCTTATATTACTTTCTCTAAACAACAGTGTTTTACAGCACAAGAAGATAAATTAAAGCAGGAAAAATTTTTTCCTATAAAGAAAAAGAACCATTGGAAAGAAGGCAAGAATTTGCCTATACTGCACAGTGAAGTGTCATAAGGAGATAAGAATGCGCCTTACAGTTGTTGGTGCAAATGGAAGAATGGGACGTGAACTCATTACAGCAATACAACAGAGGAGAGATGTAGAGCTTTGTGCTGTTCTTGTACGCAAAGGCTCACCGTTTGTAGGAAAAGATGCCAGTGCCTTAATTGGTTCAGATTTTCTTGGAATTGGCATTACTGACGATCCTGAAAATGCCTTTTCTAACACAGAAGGTATTTTAGATTTTTCTCAACCAGAAGCCAGTATTCTTTATGCTAACTACGCTGCTCAAAAAAGCCTTGTCCATATTATTGGCACCACAGGATTTAGCAAAACAGAAGAAGAAAAAATTGCAGATTTTGCGAAATATACAACAATTGTCAAATCCGGAAATATGAGCCTTGGAATAAATCTTTTGGCCAACCTTGTAAAGAAAGCCGCTAAAGCATTAGGCGCCGATGATTTTGATATCGAAGTTTATGAAATGCATCACGCGAACAAAGTTGACGCCCCTTCTGGAACAGCCCTTCTTCTTGGCCAAGCAGCAGCTGAAGGGCGCAATGTTATGCTTAAAAATGTGCGTGTCAACGAACGCAATGGTCATATAGGTAAACGCGAAAAAGGCTCCATTGGCTTTTCTTGTTCACGTGGTGGAACAGTTGTTGGAGAACACAGTGTCATTTTTGCCGGTTCCCATGAGCGCATTATTCTTTCACATACAGCGCAAGAACGCTCTATCTTTGCCAATGGCGCATTAAAAGCAGCTTTGTGGGCAAAAAATCATGAAAACGGTCTTTATTCCATGCTCGATGTTTTGGGATTGAACGATGAATTTTAAACAATCAATAGAATAGAGGCAATTCATAATGGAACGCATACTTGTACTAATTCGTCATGGACAAAGTGAATGGAATCTCAAAAACCTTTTTACCGGTTGGAAAGATCCCGATTTAACAGAAAAAGGTCATGCAGAAGCGATAGCAGCAGGAAAAAAACTGAAAGAATATGGTTTGAAGTTTGATATCGCTTATACATCTGCCTTACAGCGTGCTCAAAAAACGGCTCAGTACATTTTAGAGCAAATGGGACAATCAGATTTAGAAGTGATAAAAAATCCCGCATTAAATGAACGTAATTATGGTGATCTTTCTGGTTTAAATAAAGATGAAGTACGCCAACAATGGGGGCAAGAGCAAGTGCAAATGTGGCGCCGCTCTTATACGATTGCGCCTCCGAATGGAGAAAGCCTACGCGACACCGGTGCGCGCATCTGGCCTTATTATCTTTACCATATCCAGCCTCATATTTTGCGCTCCCAAACTGTTTTGATCGCAGCGCATGGAAACTCTCTTCGTGCTCTTATTATGGCGCTTGAAGGTCTCTCCGGTGAGGAAATTATATCTCAAGAATTAGCGACCGGCATTCCTATTATTTATACATTTAATCCGGATTCAACAATTTTATCAAAGACAGTTCTCACACCTTAAACTTCTAAAATCATGATCTCCCAAAAAATTTAATTCAATCGTTTTAAGCAAAAAAATAAATTCTATAATTTCATTGACAGAATTGCTTCATACGCTTAGATCAATTTTATGAGCCCAGATGGCGGAATTGGTAGACGCGCAGGTTTCAGGTACCTGTGCCGCAAGGCGTGGAGGTTCGAGTCCTCTTTTGGGCACCATTTTCATATTTAATGTATTGAAATACATAGATTTTTTCTTTAAATAACCATTTTAAGACCACCTTTTGAACCGCCTTCTACGGTTTATACAACTTTACCTAATTTACTCCTATTTGCTCCTTATTTTTCTTTGGAGTGACGGTTAAGATCTTCTTTCTTTCGTCCACCTCACTGCTCTACCTAGCTTATATAGTTCTGGAAATACCCCTTTGAAGTACCCAATTACAAATCGTGGTTGTGGATACACTAAAAAGCTTTGCACATTCACGGGTTGTTACATATCTATCTCCATCATCAAATATCATCTCATTACCTTTCTCTTTTTTATGTTATACAAATGGGCGGGGGTGTTGGGGGAAGAACCCCCATAGGTTTAAGCAGCTTTTGTTAAAATCTTTTGCATCTCTTGTTCTATTTCCGCTAAGAAGGTTTCAACAGTTTTATTGATCTCTTCAATGTGTTTCTCATCACGGAGGATGCGTTTGATTTTCATTCTCAAACCAGTAGATTTACCTACAAAGTTTGGATTATAGCTAATGAAATCACACCATTTGCGTCCTGTGCATACCATTTGGAATTGCATCTGCGCGTGATATTCAGGCTTGATTTCGTCATACACAAAAAACGAAGATGGGTCGTTGATTGTGGACATTTGACTTCAATTAAACCGTCTTCTCCAATAAGCTCCTTTTGTAAAGGTGAATCGTGATGGAAAAATCAATTGGACGCGCAGTTCCAACAATGAACAAACCATCACAACAATTATCCGCGAAAACGGTTATCGTCTTTGGGGCAATCGCACTCTTTCAGGCGATATAAAATTTGCTTTCTTATCGGTGGTGAGAACCGAGGATATGATCAATGACGCCATTTTGCGCGGGCATCTATAGGCTGTCGACCGCAATATCAAAAAAACTACATGAGTGACGTGAGTGAAAGCGTCATCCATATGGATAAAGAGGATACATGATAGGTTATAAACCAGATGTAGAGCCCCTCATTAAAAAGGTTGCTTAAGTACCTTCCTTCCCCCATCTTTAAAAGTGGGAAGCAGATCAAGCTGCTTCTTCTAAAGCCGCTTGTTCCTTACAATTATTTTGGATAGACGTTAAGCTAATCTGCAAATTTAAAGCACTCAAAACACTGAGAAAAGTAGAAAGTCGTGGGTCACCCTTGTCGCTTAAAGAACGATAAAGAGACTCTCTTGATAACCCTGTATTTTGAGCGATTTTACTCATTCCTTGATTTTTCACTATTATGCCAAGAGCATGCGCAAGATACTTGCTATCCTTGCTTTCAAGAGCATCTTGTAAAAGAATTTTCTGAGTCTCAGGCGTTTTGAAATATTCCCTTGTATCAAACTTGGTGATTTCCATTTTTTATTTCCTTTACTAATTGAAGAGCTTTTTCAATATCTTTTTGCTGAGTAGATTTATCGCCGCCATTAAGTAACAAAATAATCTCTTTTCCTTGTTTGAAAAAATAAACACGATAGCCTAGTCCGCGATTTATTTTTAATTCTCCAATTCCACGAAAGAATTTTGCGTTACCAAGAAATCCTGTTTCTATTCTTGCAATCCATGTAACAACATGTGCTTGCGCAATCTCATCTTTTAAATAATCTAGCAATTTCATAAAGTATTTTGTTTTGTACACTGTAAATAGTTGTGTCTTATCAGATACAGAATAAATACTGTCAAATACATTATTTTGTTCCAGTGAAAAAGCTACATAGGTTTTAACAAGCCATCCTTTCGAATGAGAAAGATGTCAATTTTTTAATCCAGCTCTGCTTTTTGCGAAGCTTTTTTTATGAAGAAGCATATGCGAAAATATCATCAGAAGGACTAGCACTTATCAAACAATGGGAAGGTTTGCGTTTGAACGCCTATAAAGATGCCATTGGGGTGTGGACAATAGGTTATGGACATACAAACAGTGCTGGAAAACCTTTTATTTACGAAGGCATGACAATCACTGAAAAGCAAGCAGAAGAACTTCTTTGCCAAGATTTAAGACAATTTGAAAATGTCGTTGAACGCGCTGTTACAGTTTCATTAACGGATGAACAATTCGCGGCGTTAGTGTCTTTTTGCTATAATGTAGGAACAGGAGCCTTTTGTAACTCGACACTGTTAAAAAAGCTCAATCAAGGTGAATATGAAGCTGTCCCTGCAGAACTACAGAAATGGACCAAAGCAGGCGGAAAGCGTCTTGAAGATCTAGCACACCGGCGTGCGGCAGAAACAGGCTTATGGGCTAAAGGGGCTTATGTTTCCTCCAATCATCAAACAGTAGAAACGCAAGCACCAACGGGGGTTTTCAAAGCAGAAGCTCTTGCACCGATTATTGGCTCTTTTTCAGGTCTTGGCGGCTTGTTAGCAGGCAATGGCCCCATCCAATGGGCTTTGGCAACCATCATGGTTTTAGCCGCATGTGCTGGTATTTTCTTTGTTGCTAAACGCTTTCAGGAGCACCGTCTATGATCTTATGGATAAAAGAAATCTGATGCTAACAGGCGCGGCTTTAGCCGCTTTTTTTATGATTTTAGCAAGAGCTTTTACCCTTGGTAAAAAGAGTGAACAGCAAAAGCAAACGGAAAAAGCTTTAAAAGCAGCCACAACACGTCTGGAGGTGGAAAGTGAAGTTAATCAAAAAAGTGATGCTGATGTGCGTGCTGCTCTCTCTGACTGGTTGCGCGACAAATAAATATGTTTCTTCTTATGTTGGCTGGTTGCCAATTTATTTAAGCCGGCAAGATCTGAACGCCATCAGTTCAAACTTAGCAAGAGAAATCTTAAAGCACAATAATCTAGGTGAACGCGTGTGTGGGTGGAAACATGGCTAGAAAAAAAACACAAGACGATATAGAGCTTACAGAAGCAGAAAAAGAAATACTTCAAGAAATCATCATGACCTACAAAAGTGTGAAAATGATGTCTCGCTTGATGAAATGGATAGCGTTTTTTATCTTTTTGTTGGTCCTTGATTTTGCACGCCTTATGGATGCGATAGACAATATCTTCGCACATTTAAAACAGTGGATTTCAAATAATTAATCTTTGAATTAATTATTTCATGAATTTAAAGCTTCTAATAAACTATATTTGATATGAACAGTTTCGAAATTTTAATCCTTTAAGAATGAAGAGGAAGTCAAATCTCCGTAAAACAACACAATTTCTTGTCTTTTATAGATCAGGATGGATAATGAAAACAAATTTAAGTGGCCGCGTAAGAAATACATCTTTACCAGAAAATCATGCTCTACTGCCTCTTTTTGAAGCAGTTGTAAATTCTATTCATTCCATTGAAGAAATAGGAAATGATTTTTCCTCAAGTCACATTATAATTTCAATCATACGATCTGACCTTTACTACCACTTGACAAAGATACAGAAAAACTAAATGAGACAGAAATTGTAGGTTTTAAAGTGATCGACAATGGTACAGGCTTTAATGATCATAATTTTCAATCATTTGAAACTTTAGACTCAGATCATAAAAGAGATAAAGGTTGCCATGGTATAGGACGACTTTTATGGCTTAAAGCTTTTGATAATATAAAAATCAGGAGTATTTATGAAACAGATAGAGGATTAAAAGGGCGCACATTTTTATTTGATGCTGTTGCAGGTATAAAAGAATTAGACGAATTTCAAGATAATTGTACGAAGAGAGAAACTATTGTTGAGTTAACAGGTCTAAACCAAAAATATAAAAATCGTATTCCTAAAAAACTACAATCTATCGCAAAAGCACTCTTAGAACATTGTCTCTGGTATTTTGCAAGGATTGGTGGTTTCCCTTTCATAACTATTGAAGATGACACAGAAAAGATATTATTGAATGATCTATATGAACAATGCATGCATGGAGCCGTTTTAAATGAAAAAATAAAAATAGAAAATTATAATTTTTCTATTATGCATATTAAATTTAGATCCTTACCTTTAGAAAATCAGGCTTTATGTTTTTGTGCAGGCAATAGAGCTATTACAAAAGAAAAGTTATCTGAGAAAATTCCGGGTATGCAATCAAAACTGCAAGATGATATAGGTGAATTTATCTACTCTTGTTATGTAAGCTCTCTTTTTTTAGATGAAAGAGTACGTTCTGAAAGAATAGGCTTTGATATTGAAGAAAATGTTGAAGATAAACAAGAAGATTTATTTGAAGGAAAAAAATATCATTTCCGATAATGCGACAAGCCATTTATGAAAGAATTCAAAAATATTTAGCTGTAGAATTAAAGCAAAACATTCAAAACAGTAAGGAGATAGTTGAAAAGTTCACACATAAAGTACCACGCTATCGTCCACTCCTAAACTATTTGACTGACAATGACTATATGATTTCACCTAAAATAAATGATAAAAAATTGGAACTACATTTGCATGAATGTCTTGCTAGAGTAGAAAATGAAATTTTAGAAGAAGGTCATAATGTTTTAGCAGTTCAACAAGAAGAAAATCCAGAGCGGTACGCTGCAAGAATTAATAAATATGTAAACGCTGTCGGTGATCTTAAAAAGTCCGATTTGGCTAATTACTTATGCCATAGAAAGACTATTATAGAGCTTTTGAAAGAATCTTTAAATTCTCTTTCTACAGATGATGGCAAAGAAAGATATGTTAAAGAAATGTTATTCATCAACTCATAGTGCCCATGAAGTGCGATTCTGACTCTGTTGCTATGAATAATTGTAATTTATGGTTGATTGATGAAAAATTAGCATTTCATGATTATTTAGCTTCTGATCTTCCATTAAATAGAGTCCCTTTTACAGGGTCTACGGATAAGGAAAGACCTGATATATGTAGTTTAGAAGTATATGACAATTCTACCTATTGTACTCCTCTATTAGTATCAGACAATAAAGAGAATTCAACATCTCCTACTTTGGCGTCTCTTACTATAGTGGAAATAAAGCGTCCAATGAGAAATGATGCAGAATCTGGTACCGACAAAGATCCTATTGAGCAGGTCTTTACTTATTTAGAAAAAATTCGTGAAGGTGAAGTACGTACCCCAAAGGGGCGTCCAATAAATTTGAACGGAAAAGTTCCTGGTTACTGTTATGTCATCTGTGATCTAACTGAAAAAATACAAGAGTGTTGCAAACGTTGGGATTTAACAGAAGCGGGTGATCATATGGGATATTTTGGTTATCACAAAAGATACGAGTCCTATATAGAAGTGATTTCATTTGATAAACTCATAGCTGATACTGAAAAAAGATATCAACGACTCTTTGAAGCTTTAGGATTGCCATTACGATAAAGCAATAGCGATTATATTTCTGATTTAATGATTTTGAATATTTTGTCAAACCACTCCCGATATAAAGCTAGCCTACTGCTCTAAAAGAACACGCCGTTGCGCTAAAAAGTCTGTTCGCATATAGGCTTTCGTCACTGAATTCCCAACTGAATGCGCAAGAACAGATTCTGCAATCTCAAACGGTGTTGACGTTGTTTCTGCTATCCAGCCCCGTAAGCTTGAACAAACACCATGAGGTCTATAATCAAAACCTTTGTCTTTCATAAATTTAGAAAGTGTTATATCAGATATAGGCTTTCCAGAACTCCCAGCAAATAAAAAACCATTTTTTCTATTTTTTTTTGCTGTTTCAATAACAGCAAGCGCTTCAGTTGTAAGCAGCACACGAAAATCAGAAACCTTTCCAACAATCCCCTTCATATTTTCTTTTGGAATAATTCATATTGATCCATAAATTTCTTCTGACCGAATATGCCTGATTGGCATAGAACGAACACCCGTCAAAATAAGAAGTTTTAAGGCTAGATTTGATACAAGCTCATCATTTAAAGATTGAAAAAACTTAGGTACTTCTTTCCATGGCATTGCTGGAATATTTTGGGTATTTTGAATAAACTTTCCTAATAAAGCTTTTGCTTTTGGTATCAATTGCATATCCACATCTATACTAAGTGCCACCGCATGTTTTATAGCTATATTCACGCGGGATAGAGCTTTACTTTCTATTTCATTTTTTGTCTTCCAAATAGGAGAAATGCATCCTTTTATATCGACTTGCGTCAGTTCAGTGATTGGCATATCACCAAATTTAGGAAAAACATATAACTCAAGAGATGTTAACTACCTTGCTGCTTTTTCTTCATTTTTCAATTCGTTTTTTTTCGCTTCAAAAGCACTGGAGGCAATTTCTCGTAAAGAAACACCCCCTTGCCCGACGCAAATTTTCTTTTGTTTTTGGTGAATTGGGTCAATTCCTTGATCCCAAAAGTCATAACAAGCTGAAGCCTTGAACCGTGCTTCTTTTAAAGATACATTGCTACAAAAGCCTAACCCCGTTTCTCGTCGTCTTTTATTGAGGTCAAACCTAAAAATCCATCATCCTTGATCTGATGCAATTTTTATAAGCCATAAACCAGCTCTGTCAGCATATTTGCCTTTAGATAGATTTTTTACAGATAAGACTAATAGTCTATCACATGTTCTTATTTTTCGAACCACCTTTTAAAAGCCACCTTTTGAATCGCGCTTGGAGCACTTTCATCTGATACCAAGATTATATAAAAAGAAAATTTAATAAATAAAATAAAAACAATTAGTTATTAAATAGAAAAAAGATAAACCGCGCTATCAGGTGATATTGTAGAGAATTCTAAAGGAAAAAATTGGTGCATAAACGTGCACACCATCCGCATCACTCTATGTGAATTTTCTTTATCTTCTAATTGTTTAGATAGAAAAATGATCTTTAAGTTTACTTTTTTAACGCTATAATGATATTATCATGCGATAACGTAATAATGCAAAAAACGAATCATTCCTTCTTTGCAAATAAATATTTCAACTATACCTTGTGAACCAAAGAATTTTCATTCTTAACAATTAAGAATTTAAATAATTCTTTCTTATCTCCTCATCATCACTCAAAATCAAAGACCCTTTCTTCACCATAAAATAGCATTTACAATGCATAACATTAAAAAATAAAGGCCCTATCAAAGAGATAGGACCTCTTAAATTTAAGCTCCTTTATCCTACACAACTAGAATTTGTAAGCTATTCCTGCGCGAAAATCATTCGTCTTATACTTAACTTCAATCTCGTCTTTAAATTTCTTTTTACCAAAATCTGAGTAACGATATTCCGCACGCACAACAAGATGATCTGTCATTGCAAAATCAACACCACCGCCGAGAGTATAACCAATCATCGTTTTTGTTGCATCCGATGTCCTATTAAAGGGCTCACCTCCCGTAATTACTGTCGACAAAATATCTTGAAACTGTCCATAAGCAATACCACCAGCAATATAAGGCATCACACGCCCCGCAGAAAACCCAACACGCACCCGTGTAGCACCTGTCCATTTTTGTTTTAACGTATGATTAAAAGTTAAACTGTCTTTATCCTCTGCAACAGAGCGAGACAATCCTCTACCCTGTCTACTGACAAGTTTTGCCCTTTTTCGACTTTTTCCTTCAGTACCCGCTCCTTCAGTACCCGCTCCTTCAGTACCCGCTCCTTCAGTACCCGCTCCTTCAGTACCCGCTCCTTCAGTACCCGATCCCTCAGTACCCGATCCTTCAGTACCCGATCCTTCAGTACCCGATCCTTCAGTACCCGATCCACCAGTGCCAGGGCCACCAACACTCGATTCATCAGCCTGAAATCTTGTTTTTGTATCCTTTTTTTCCGTTAAAAGAATATCCGTATCAATCCCCACAATAAAATTATTACCGAGATCAAAATTAACACCCGCATAAAAACCACCTATAAATCCAGAAAGCTCAGGCATATACTGTTTCTCGACGGGTATCCATGGTTTACTTTTACTCTCTTCATCAGGATAGAGAGGAATATCAACATCACGCGTTATCGCAGAAGTCTTACTTGAAAAGCCACCCACTTGCCCCCCGAAATAAATACCTGCCCAAGAAAAAGGTGAAGAAGCAACAACTTCTGAGGCAACATGTACTGGCTCTTCATGAGCCACCACATCTGCAGCCTGTACTATAGAAGGTGAAATTAAAGAAAAAACAGATGCTGTTATAAATTTTGTATTCATAAAATTATACCCCATTGCTAAATTTAAATATAATCAAAAATCACATTTAGAAAAACAAAGTTTTATAAATTCTTATGCTGCAAAATCACATGTACTCCTTTATAGTTACATTTAAATCTATCACTAGATTAATATATCTTTACATCAAAATTTAATATTATCAAATAAATTTTAAAATATTAGAATAATTAATACTCCAAATAATAAATATTTAATAAAAATACTTATTATATTTTTTAAATGATGAAATATAAAACATTGTGTATCAAAACAAACGCAAAAAAAATCACAAAATAGTATATTTTACACCTTTTTTCGTGAGAAAAATTCTAAAAGTGATGTAACTATTTTTTAAAAAATCGATATTCATTAAAAATATTATAAATACCTCAATATTCTTATATCCAAAATGCATACTGTAGATTCTACATAGTATTAAAAAATACACCCATTTTATACTAAAATCATACCTTTTTTCTACCATTTTCTAAAGGATGAGATTATTAATACGACAATATCATTATCCTTCTAAATCTTGTCTCCAAATAAAAATTCTCAATCATTTTATTTAAAAACTGCTCTTCCCCGACTGATTTCTATATTATCATCTGCCTTTATTGCAAAACGGTCTTTATTAGGAAAAGTTATAAAACATCCCTTCATACAAATTGTAATTGTTTGATGAGTATTTAAAGAAACTTTTGAAGGTATACTTCCCTCGATAACAACGAGAGATTGTACCTTTAAATCTGTATTCTTCACTGTTGCGGCAAAAGCTGTTATGGTAAAAATATTCAACAGAATAACTATAATCAAAGCATAAATATATTTCAGCATTCTAAGATTCCTTCCTCAGCAAAACGCTTATATAAGACAAATCGAAGAGCATTGGTTACATGAGAAGGTGAGGTAATATTAGGCACATAAATAGCTAAATTAAAGGAAAAACTCTTATGATCAAATGCTGTAAAACTCACCTGCGGGGTAGGATTTTTTAAAACGCCTTCTGTCGCAAAAGCAATCTCCAACAAAATTTCAGCAACATGCTCTGGAGCAACCTTAGATGATACAGTAACTGGTATATCAATTCGTCCTACTTTATTACGTCTAGTCCAATTACTAACGTTGTTATTAATAAGGCTTGAATTGGGAATGATAATCGTCTTACGCTGAATGGTCTCAAGTTCCGTTGCACGCACACTAATACGCTTAACAACACCACCTACTGATCCAGATTCTATATAGTCTCCTATTTTAAATGGTCTTCCAACTAAAATAATAAGTCCAGAGACAAAGTTTTGGACAATATTCTGTAAACCAAAACCTATACCAAGTGAAAGTCCTCCAGCAATAAGAGCGAAATTTCTAAGATCCAAACCTGCCATTGACAATCCCGTCAAAGCAGACACAACAACGCCTCCATAACTTATCACTGTTTTGATAGAATTACGTATACCAGAATCGAACTCTCCATGAACCAACACCACACTATCTAACCAACCAATAAATCGGCGAATAAGAAACCAGCAAACACAAAAAGAAATAATTCCTGTTACAATAGAAATCAAAGAAAGAGTAATATTTCCAATCTGAAAACCGGTAACCAATTGCCATAATACTGCTTTCAAATCAGAATAGGAAAATCCAAACTGTACAGCAATTGGCATTGTACAAAATACAACAACAAATAAATTGAGAAAAACGCTCACAAAAACTCCCAATTGATTCATCGTTTTTTCTTCTAAATGAAACCTCTGCATCAAAAGATGACCAACCGTTGTTTTCATAAATTGGCCTTTAGTTCCAAGTGCTTGAGCGCTTTGTATTCCTAAATACATGAGAACTAAAAATGCTCCACCAATCATAATTTGCTGCATAATAAAACGTGCAAGACCAACATAACCTAAAAGATTCAACACAAAGAGCAGTAACCCCAAGCCAATAAGAGGAATGCGTATATAAAATGGCCAAAAATATGGTTCTTTTTTTTCTCCTTGAAAACGCTTACGTCTAAATCGCAAAGGTACAAATGATATTATAAACAGCAATATCGCTACAAGAAAAACAGCAATAAAACTTTTAGCAATTGTCAAAGATAGAGGCGCTGAAATGATTTGATAAATACTATCAAGAACAGCATCAAATGCCAACACACCCGCTAAAGAAGTGAGTAAAATCACTAATTGATAAGCAGACGATGGTGCAATACTGAGAAGACGCGCATGGGGCATATTCGAAGATAAAAGAACAATTGCTAAGCGATTGATTAAAAATACTAAAATAATCTGACAACCTATCATATCAAAAACTGTTGTAAGCTTACCTAGATCTAAGTTAAAACTACGAAACAAAAACAACACAAGATAAACGCAAAGAGTACATATAAGCGAAGGTAAGAGAACTGAAATAAAGGCGATCAATAAGCGTTGTAAATAAGATATTTCCTCATTAGACTTCCTAAAGTGGCAATACACATGAACAAGAACTTTTCGAGAAAAATACGAAAGACCCAAAGTGATAAAAAGTGGAATTAAAAAGGAAAGAAATAGTTGTAACAACTTGAAATAAAATACAAAATTCCACCAATAATTTAACAACAAAAGAAAATCTGATGAAGCCTCTTTTGTTTTTTGGGCGAGCTGTTTAACCATCGGAATCGAAAACTCAAGCCTATACGTAAGCGTGCGTTTAAAAAGCTCCCGAGATTGAGAAATAGAAAGTTCAGCTATTCTATTTGCCGCTAAGAAAATTTCTTCAAAACGAAGCATGATACTGTTAATTTTAGCTTTTTGCTCTATCAAGTAAGAATATTCTTTCACTGAGCTTTTCATTTTTTTTACGTCACGATGAAGCTCTGTTAATTGATCAAGAAGTGTATTAATCTCATTAAGAGGAGGACGCAAAACAAATGCTGCTTCAATAGCACGTTCACTGATATCTTGTGCACGTAACCGCAATTCTTCTAAAGAACGATCATCTTCTGACTTTCTGTCAAAATCTCTTTTTAAAGTTTCACTATTTTCTTCAAGAGTCTCAATAATCAACTGTTGTTGTTGAATAATTTTATCAACTGAATAAGAATCTATTGTTTGTTCGACAATTGTATTTTGTGCACCCCTATTCCCCCATGCACCAGAATTAAATACAAAGATAATCCCCAAAAGAAGGAAAAGTATGTGGATGTTTTCTCTACAAAATGAATACATATCGACCTTATGCGCACAAAAAGGATTTTATCCCCCCCCTCCTTAATATGGTATAAAGCAGATATTTTCAACTTTTGTAGAATAATCTTATAAAAGCTTTCCCTTATCCTATAATACTGATAATAAGAGAAAAGGATAATAAATAAGCTGAACTCAATAAGATTAAAGAAGGCACTCTAGCATGTGTTTTTTGCACCTCTATTGCAAAAAAGAAGATTTTCTTCCTTTGACAACTTGGATTTTTCTATCCAGTTTAGGTGTATTCTTGACGAGCAACCTAGGAACGCGTGCTTATTTAATCAAACAATCACACACCAATAATATCATTAAAACGAATAGATTTGATTTACACAATAAATGTAATCAGTTGAATGTTACCACAACTGAAAACAAAAAACTTGTAACACTCCATACAGAATCTATTTTTACGAGAACCTTTCAAAAAATCCTAACATTGGATTTCTTTTTAATAAAGATTCCAGCTATTGATACACGATTTCGTAGCGTTAAAACGCAATATTTCTCAAATAAACGCGCTCCTCCTAATGAACACACTTAAATTCTCTTCCTTGAATTATAAAACGATCATCTTATTTTACTTGTGCTTTTAACTTTGAATAACTGTTAGATTGCCTATTAGCGGAATATATCATGCGTACACCTGGTTGGTTAACTACCCTTTATTGTTTTATTCTTTTAAGCAGCATTTATGTTGCCTTGCCCAATTTATTTTCATATGAACAAGTTAAAAACTCGAAATTCTTACCCGACACCCGTGTAGCACTTGGTCTTGACCTTCAAGGAGGCTCTTCTCTCCTGCTCGAAGTTGATAGCAAAACGTTAAAACGCGATCAGTTACACATAGTTTTAGGCAGTGTACGCAATGTATTGCGTGAAAAACAAATCCGCACCTCAAGTGTGCGTATCGTTGAAGATAGTATTATTGCCCTTATTTCTGATCCATCGCAAACTGAAAAAGCACTCTCTGCTTTGAAAACATTAATAACCCCCATACACAGTAGCTTTGGTACAACAGAACATAACATCACGATCAGTGCTCAAAATGAAACTCTCCGCGTCACATTAACGGAAGCTGGTATAAAAGACCGTGTAAGCAATGCTATTGAACAAAGCTTAGAAATCATCCGTCGCCGTATAGATCAAGTTGGTGTTTCAGAACCAGCCATCCAAAAGGTCGGAAATGATCGTATTATGGTCCAATTGCCCGGACTACAAGATCCAAAACAACTACGTGATCTTTTAGGAACAACCGCTAAGATGAGTTTTCATCTTGTTCCTTCTAATGTGGACCCCAATAATCCCCCTATAGGTGTTTCTATTCTTCCTGGATATACTGATGCAACACAACACTATGCAATTTATGATCAAATCGCTTTAGATGGAAATGTCCTGAAAGATGCCCGTGCAGGTTTTGACCCCCAAATACCAGGGCGTTCCATTATTTCATTTACTCTAGATTCCGCTGGTGCAAAAATATTTGCCGATATAACACGACAAAATATTAACCGTCCTTTTGCCATTGTTCTGGATAATAAGGTTTTAACCGCTCCTACCATCAATAGTGTCATTCCCAATGGACAAGGTCAAATTACAGGAAACTTTGACCCCAAAGAAGCCTCAACTCTGGCTGCTCTGCTTCGTGCTGGTTCCCTCCCCGCACCACTCACGGTCATTGAAGAGAGAACCGTAGGTCCAAATCTTGGTGCTGATGCCATCCAAATGGGACTTTACACCGGCATAATTGGCTTTATTCTTGTTGCAATTTTTATTTTTCTTCTCTACCGCATTTGGGGATTAATTGCCAATATAGCACTAGCTCTGCACACGATTTTAACATTTGCTGCACTGAGTCTTTTGGGAGCTACGCTTACGCTACCTGGTATTGCTGGTATTATTTTAGGCATCGGTATTGCCGTTGATGCTAATATTCTCATCAATGAACGTATCCGTGAAGAAAGTCGAAAAGGTGTGAGTGCTTTTGCAGCCCTAGATCGTGGATTTAAACACGCTTTTGCAACCATTGTTGATGCAAATGTTACGGCAATTATAGCGACTGTCTTACTATTTTGGTTTGGTACCGGTCCCGTTCGTGGTTTTGCCGTAACAATGTTGCTTGGTATTATCATCTCCATGTTTACAAATATCACCATTGTACGCATCATCATGATTTGGATCGTTCGTAAATGGAAAATTAAAAAATTGCATATTCACTCTGCTTTCAACATCATGCCAGAAAACACAACTTTCCACTTTATGAAAGCACGTTTCATTGGTATTGGCGTCTCAATTGTTTTATCAATGGCTTCAGTCTTTCTCTTTTTTAAGCCTGGATTGAACTTCGGAATTGATTTCATTGGCGGAAGCCAAATGAGTATTACCACGAAAGCACCAGCAGATCTAGCAACTCTGCGTTCCAAGCTTTCTACTCTTAATATTGGTGAAGTTACCTTGCAAAATATTGATAACGAAAACACCGTATTAATTCGCATGCAGAAACAAAGCGGTAGCGAAGCACAACAAACCATCGCCATTGATAAGGTCAAAACAGCTGTACAAAATATCTATCCCGATACCACATTCGATCAAATAGAAGTTGTTGGTCCCAAAATTTCAGGCGAGCTTGCCACAGCTGCTTTTACTGCTGTTATCCTTGCGGCTATTGCCATGTCTCTCTATATATGGTTACGCTTCGAATGGTTCTTTGCTATTGGAGCAATTATCACTCTCATTCTAGACACCACAAAAATGATTGGCTTTTTTGCTTTATTTCAATTTGATTTTAATTTAACGGCTATCGCTGCACTCTTAACAATTGTTGGATATTCTATAAATGATAAAGTTGTCGTCTATGATAGGATGCGCGAAAATATGCGTCTTTATAAAAAAATGCCGTTGCGCGAGCTGATTGATCTGTCAATTAATCAGGTTCTTGTACGTTGTTTTTTTACATCAGCCACAACAATTCTTGCTATGCTCCCCATGGCGATATGGGGTGGAAGTGCTGTTCATAATTTTGCATTGCCCATGGTCTTTGGGATTATTATTGCAACATCATCCTCTATCTTTATTGCTGCTCCTATTTTACTCCTGCTAGGAAATTGGTGGCGTGAGCGAAATAATCGTGCAAATACCAAAGTGAAATAAAAATGCCCTTTAATACGTATGATACATTTCGCTTCTCTTCTCATAGAAATATAGTCATTTTCATTCATTCGCTTTTTGATCAAGAATAGTAAATAATCCATGCTCCACGACACACCACTTATCACAACTATTGTTGCAGGTTTATGTTTAGCATTTCTCTTGGGAATGATTGCTAGCCGTTTGCGTATTTCACCACTTGTAGGCTATTTGTTAGCCGGTGTTATTGTGGGACCCAATACAGGCGGATTTAAAATAGATTCCGTCATCATTAATCAACTTGCTGAAATTGGTATTATTTTGCTGATGTTTGGTGTTGGGCTCCACTTTTCATTAAAAGATCTTTTATCTGTCAAAGCTATTGCTGTCCCCGCTGCTATTGCACAAATGGCATTTTCTACTTTTCTAGGTTTGTGCCTTGGTTTGATTATGGGCTGGGGCTTCGGTGGTAGTTTGATCTTCGGCCTTGCTTTATCCATAGCAAGTACTGTTATCCTTCTACGTGCTTTGCAAGAGCGTCATCTTATTGAAACAGAAAAAGGACGCATTGCCGTTGGATGGTTGATTATTGAGGATTTAGCAATGGTCCTTATACTTGTCCTCATCCCTTCCTTGGCAAGTGCCCTCAGCAACACCAAAAAAGAAGCGTTGGATCCTCTTGTTCAATGGTTGGATTTAAGTATTTGGGGTATTTTTGGTCTCACCATCCTGAAAGTGATTGTATTTATTGCACTTATGCTCGTCATTGGGCGACGCGTTATCCCATGGCTTTTAAAAATGAGCGCACAATCGGGATCACGTGAATTATTTCGTCTTAGCGTCTTTGCTATTGCATTAGGAGTGGCTTTCGGAGCCGCTCATTTATTTGGTGTTTCTCTTTCTCTTGGTGCTTTTTTTGCTGGTATGGTCATGAGCGAATCAGAATTAAGCCACCGTGCCGCGGAAGAATCTTTACCACTGCGCGATGCTTTTTCTGTTCTCTTTTTTGTTTCTGTAGGCATGTTATTTGACCCAGAGAAACTCTTAACTCATTTTTTTCCTCTCTTAGCAACCTTATTCATTATCGTAATCGGAAAATCTGCTGTTGCCTTTTTCATCGTTAAGGCTTTTCGCTATTCTAATGCAACAGCTTTGACTATTTCTGCAAGCCTTGCCCAAATCGGAGAATTTTCCTTTATCCTTGCTGGTTTAAGTTTAAGCTTAGGACTTTTAAACAATGACGCTCATGATTTAATTCTTGGAGGAGCAATTTTTTCTATTTTGCTCAATCCTCTTGTTTTCATTGCCTGTAATAAAATTAAAAAACGTCTAGAAAAAAATTCTGCATCTTCACAAAATACCCAAACAATTATTGATATTGATCCACAAGATCCTGACCAAGATTTTTTGCCGATGACCTTAAAAAATAACCATATCGTAATTATTGGCTATGGTCGTATTGGTAAGTGTGTTGCATTATCTTTAATAAATAGAGGTAAACCTATAGTGATCGTAGAAGAATCAAAACGCCTCTCTGATAAAGCGATTGCAGATGGCTTTGAGGCTATTTGCGGCAATATCATTCAACAAGAAATAATGAACGCAGCAAATATAAGTAATGCAGATAAAGTTGTTATTACAATGCTAAGCACCATTGAAGTAGGAGAATGTATCGTTAATATAAGGAATATGAAGAAAGATATCCAGATAATCACACATGCATTATCCGACATAGAAACAACATATCTCATTGATTTAGGTGCTGATGTTGTAGTAACGGATAATGAAGAAATTGCCAATGGCATCATAGAGTATATAATGGAACGAAGATCTGTACAGAATATGCTCAATCATGAAAATTTACAGAAAACATAAAATGGATAAAGAATCGTGAAAATAAAGCAGTTTATATGGCCATTGATTGGTATCTTAGCAATGCTGATATCTATTCGGATTCTTTATATGAAACTCTCTGCCATTTCATTTGGGGATGTATTGGAGCGCTTGAGCGATTTAAATGCACAGCACTGGTTATTAGCCTGCTTATGTTCTCTCCTAGCTTATGCTGCTCTTGCTGGATATGATCGAATTGCCTTGCAACATCTAGGCCATAAAATTTCTTGGGTTTTTATCGCTATATGTTCATTTACAACCTACGCTCTTTCACACAATATCGGTGCTTCAGTTTTTTCTGGTGCCGTTGTGCGCTATCGTGCCTATAAAATGAAAGGATTAAACGGAACAGAAATCGCAATATTAGTAGGTTTCTGCTCTTTTACTTTTGTAATCGGCACAGTCTTACTTTTGGGAATCGTTTTGGTGCTACAACCCGAAATTATCACCCTCATTCATAAAGAACTTCCTGAATGGCTAGGAACAACGGTTGGAGCAATTTTACTCAGCTGTATAGCACTTTATACGTTTGGCAGCTGGCTTCAGTTAAAACCCTTACGCTTGGGTAAGAAAATTCAACTTTCCTATCCACGGCTAAAAATTGTTATTCAACAGCTTCTCATTAGCCCTTTAGAGCTTTTAGGAGCAGCAGGAATTATATATGCTGTTCTCCCACACAACGCAGATATTCATTTTATCTCTGTTCTTGGTGTTTTCCTAGCATCTTTTACGATAACTCTTCTCTCCAATGCTCCAGCAGGAGGAGTAGGAGTTCTTGAAGCTCTCTTCATAACAGGCATGCCCAATATAAATCCAACCGATGTTATTGCAGCACTTATTGTCTTTAGAATGTTTTATTTGATTATACCGCTTATCATTTCATTATTTGTGGTCGCCATTTTTGAAGCGCATCAATACTGGAAAAGAGCCCCCAAAACACCTCCTGAATAAATAAAAGGCTATCAACTACTTCTTTTTTGTGTGCCTATAAAGGATTATCATCCATGCTAATCGATTGTATATGTAAATTAATACAATCATTATTTTTATTTATCTTTTTTACATTGAAACTTGAAGGTCCCCTTTTATAAGAATCTTACTTTACGAAAAATATAGAAATATTTATCTATTTTCCTTCAAAAAAACTCCCATAAACTTGAATATTAAAAGTACTATTTTATTATGTAATCGATTTTTATGTTGGATAAAGCACATCATTGCAAAAAACAAATACTCAAATTTAAAAACCTCTATCTGAAAATAACTTCATTTTATTATTTAAAAAAGAAAAATTATATAAATCAAGAATACTTAAAGAACCCTTTTAATAAAAGAATTTTTCCTAAACGATCATATAAAAATACAAGGAAAAACTTTACAAAATTTTCATCTCTCAAAAATATAGGAATAATGTGTATACATATTGTGTCACGCTTTTGTTTGTCACGTTCTTTAATAGAATCAAGCCTCTCAAAGAAAAAACACCATCGTGTTGCCAATTTACATACCTTTTTTAAGAAACCTCTCTCAGTGCTCTTCCCCATTACACAATAACACCCGTAAATGGATAATAGTAAAGCCATTGTTGCACCATCATCTTTATACTTAATAAAAGAGCAAGCCTGCACCATTATACTATTTTTCCAATGTTGTGATAACTTTTAACGCTTAAGAACTTTAATAAGAATCATTTTTATGCTTTTCTTTAATAGTCTTTATCCACACGTTAATCCCATTTATAATGCACAAATAAATGAGTTTAATTAATTCATTATAAGAGAGATTAAAACAAAAGAAGTTTATGGCAGTAAAGTTTTCTCAAACAAAGAATAATTAATTATTATAAATCAATATATTATAATGATTCTGAGCAGCTTTCTTAATGTTTATATTTTTAACGGTTAAGCTAACGGAAAGACAGTATAACGTAACCGCACGGTTTAATATTCTAAAACTTAAAGCCCTATTAAAGCTTATTTTCTGTCGTTTAGCAGGTATTAGTTTTAAACCATTAAACTGATCTAATTTTATTCCTGTTATGTCCAGCTAACTACTTTGTTTTATCTTGATTCACCCTCTTGGAATACTGATGATTATTACAGAGATCTTTTGTTTAAGTGGGAGAGTTATCAAAAAATATCCACGCTGCTGACACAACTAAAGTGTAAAGTTTCTTCTATCTTTAAACAATATGCTAAAAATCCAAAAAAATTTAGTCAATTTATATTAAAAGAAGTGAAAACTGTTGATTTTTATACCCCTTTAAATAGCACAATTGTCGGTAAGAAACTTCTCCTTACCAATTGCGATTTAAAAAAACAATACGCATTAAAAGATCTTTAAATGTCCTTTGAAATTCTTTAAGCCCCTAAAAGTACAACACCCGATGACTAAGCTATATCGACAATCTTCACTTTTAAACAAATGCATATAGGGAAATCCTACTCCCCAATTTTATTTAGCAACTCGTACCTTAAAAAAATTTACGCAATCAATAAGTTGTTTACGGTATAAAATCGAATGGTGGGTGATGAGGGGATCGAACCCACGACCCGCTGATTAAGAGTCAGCTGCTCTACCGACTGAGCTAATCACCCATAAGCTTCTCAAAAGATGAGAATGAGCGTTTCTATAACGCTCCTAAGGATGGATGTCCAGATATTTTGTTGTTTGTTATATAGACTCATTGTCTGTAAGATTAAAAATATGATATTCACCACTTGATCTTATATAAAAATAAACCCATTATAAGGAACTTTCTAAATAAGTGTTCTGATTGTTATACAGAACCTATAGTTGGAGGATTATCGAGTATAATGCCCGAGCAAAATTTAGAGGAACCTTCTTGTGGTTGTAAGCGGGATGGGGCATCATTTTGTTTTATCAATAATCACATGCATTCAAGCAATATTTTGCTGTTTTTTTCGTTGAATATAAGTTTTTTTACATTCAATGTTCATGATCCAATATACGAATAAAAGCCTATGAATTTTTTTTGTCAATCGCGCGCTTTTAAGCTTCTAAAAGGTAAGGAATGATGGAATGGATCACTGATCCCCATGCGTGGTTTGGTTTGATCACGCTGGTTTTTCTCGAAATTGTTTTAGGAATAGATAACCTTATCTTTATTGCAATTTTAGCTGAAAAATTGC
This sequence comes from Bartonella sp. MR100HLJHH, assembly GCF_042194215.1. Taxonomy (NCBI): domain Bacteria; kingdom Pseudomonadati; phylum Pseudomonadota; class Alphaproteobacteria; order Hyphomicrobiales; family Bartonellaceae; genus Bartonella; species Bartonella sp. MR100HLJHH. The sequence goes on along the minus strand of NZ_JBHIMR010000005.1, from coordinate 64,379 downwards.
CACTGCATTTGCGTGACCGTGCACGCTTTCTAGGTCTTACTTTAGCATTAATTATGCGGCTTTTCCTTCTTACAGTTATTGGATGGGTTATGAGACTCGATAGGGTAATTCTTTCACTTTCATCTTTTGTATTTAGTTGGCATAGCTTTATTTTAATCGGTGGTGGAGCCTTTTTGCTAGCAAAGGGAACGTTAGAATTACATGAAAGGTTAGAAGGGGTATCACATGAAAGAAAAACAGGCGTTGCTTATGCTGTTTTTTGGCAAGTAATTGTTCAAATCGTGGTGCTGGATGCCGTTTTTTCACTAGACAGTATTATTACCGCAACAGGTATGATTGCAAAAGAGCAGGCAACAGTTATGTATATCGCAGTCATAGCTGCTATGGGAGTAATGATGTGCGGATCTGGTGTTCTTATGCGTTTTATTAATCGTCATCCCACTATTGTAATCCTCTGTCTTGGTTTTTTGATGATGATTGGTTTTACTCTCATTGTTGAAGGATTTGGTTTTCATATTCCAAAAGGGTATTTGTATGCTGCTATTGGTTTTTCTGTTCTCATCGAAGCTTTTAATCAAATTGGACGTCGTAACCGTGAAAAAATGATTAAAACGAATGATCTACGCAGTAGAACAGCTGATGCTGTTTTGAGGCTCTTAGGAGGAGGAAGTAAAGATAGTCACCTTGCTGAGACTGTAGATGTTATTGCGGAACAGGCCGCAGCTTCTGAGTTGTTTAGACCAGAAGAAAAGGAGATGATTCGTGGTGTTCTCGATTTAGCTGATCGCCCTGTTCGCTCTATCATGTCGCCGCGTAATGAGATTGAGTGGTTAGATTTAAATGCTGATGAAAATGAAATGCGTGAAGAATTACAAAAGGTTAAACATAGCCGCTTAATTCTTGCGCGTGAAAAAGTAGATGAATTTGTTGGCGTTGCATTGACAAAAGATCTTCTTTTGAATTTGGCTGAGGGGAAAAAGATTAATTGGAAAAAAGCTATGCGAGAACCCCTCGTTGTTCATGAAAATACAAGTGTTTTACGATTGATGGAGCAATTACGTCATTCTTCGATTCAGCTTGCAATTATTGTTGATGAGCATGGATCTTTTGAAGGAATTGCAACACCAACCGATATTCTTGAAGCTATTGCAGGAGACTTTCCTGATGACGATGAAGAACTCATGATCGCAGAACGACTTGAAAATGGCAGTCTTCTTGTTGAGGGATATGCTGATATCCGCCGTTTAAGTAGTTATCTTGGGCGTAACCTTGTAGATGAAGCAGATCGTTATACGACTCTGGCAGGCTTTATGCTTTGGCAGTTTGGTCATTTACCAAATGAGGGAGAAAGTTTTGAAACTGATGGTTTACACTTTAAAGTGATTGAAATGGAACGTCGAAACATATCTAAAATCCTTATTTCTCCAATTGTCTTACCAGAAAGAATCTAATTCTTTTTATAAGCAAGATGAATAAAAAGATTTTTTTATGATTAAAAATTGAAAAGAATAAGAAGTTGATGACTTAATTGCATTTCATTATTTTTATATTTTTTTAAGCGTAAAGTAATGAACATACAAAGGTTATGTTATCAATAAACTTTCCATTATAAAAATTTCCATTGATGATTTACGAAAAGCTGTAAGAGAGAAAATGATGCAAAATTATTTGTCAATGGTCATTAATCTCAAAAATAATGAATATATACAACATATTGATTTATAATAATTATTTATTACAATATTACCTTCACATCAAGAACCCCTCTTTCAAACATCAGATTTCCGCCAATAGATAGAATTCCGCCATTGTTGGGTTCACTCAATTGATGATGGCAGCGTTAAACTAGACTCTGCCTCCTATAATCTTTTGAGATCTTTTTGATATTTCTTATCTTTTGTTTCGATAAAATTAGCTATTTTTTCCTTCCAAGAATAAAGCTCCACCTCTCTGGAAAGCTCTTATTAAGAACTTTGTTTTTCTTCCAGATGGCTCATATTTTTTGCTACTTTTGCAATTAAAGTGTAGCTGAGTTGCTTAGATTTCACTACTTCTTTGGCTAAAGCCAATGCACGTTCAAGATGAGTCTTTTGGGTATTTTCATCAAAGCCTAAATGATTCCCTGCACTAAAACTTTGATAATAAGATTGTAAGGTTGCAACATCACCCAATAAAGCCAGTGCACCAATATGAAGTAAGCTATAACCTGCATCATCTATCTTGATAACCTTATGTGCCTCAACTTCACTCTTTTGCCAAGGTAGTGCTCCATATCTGGAATAAAAGCATTTATGAAGATCAATTTTTTCCATCGCCCATTTCAAGACATAATCAAGCTCTAATTCCAACCAATCCGCACATATTTCTTCTTCACAAACTCTCAACCACTTTTTATCAAAATCAAGTTTTAGATCTTGTAAGTGCTGAGAATTGATAGGAATCAATTACCATGCAGGCAGCAGCTAAAATACCAGTACTAATCGAAAATCCAACATCAAATTGCGGATAACTTTTGATAATTGCGTCATTATAAAGAACTTGTACTTCACGATCTGGTAGTTGATAACGTGCTGAATAATTATCTACCTCTTTAATTTTCTCAACAGACCAATCAAGATTTTTGAAGAGCGCTGTTGCACTCTCCATGGCTAAAAAATTCTTTGCTCTACCTCAAAAAAGGTTGTATCCATATCAAAAGTCAAAAGCGAAATAGCTTTCTGCAAATAAAATTGATAACGCCGTATGAGAGAAGAATCTTATCAATAAGGTCTTTGGTGATTTCTTTTGCAAAATCTAAACGAGATGGCATCTTATCATAAAAAACAAACAACAAAGTCAATAGTTTGTGTGAAATTATTTTATATGAATTCCATTTAGAATTCACACTTTATACGTGATTCAATTGACTATTTTTTATAAACAATTGCCATGTATGAATAGACTATAAAAAGCAAATTATGATGCAAATGTTATAAGGCATGTAAACATTCAAATGAAGTGAAAAGCAGCTATCATTCATAACAGTTCATAAATTTTATGATACGTTTTTATCACACACAAATCGCATTGTTAAAAACGTAATCGTTTGAAATTATCGATAACATAAATTGCATGCGCTTAAAGAATAGTATGGGTTTTACTTTTTTTTTGAGCGAAACCTTAAAAGAAATAATCATTTGAAGCTATCATAAGATAGATTTTAATTCATTAAGAACACATAAAAGGATTTAAAGACAAGTCGATTTTAAAGCGCCGCTTACTAAAAAGTTAGTAAATGACAAGCTGGCATTATATAGATACTATCATCACAACAGATAATAAAATTGATAATGTTATGTCTTATGAAATCAAAAGTCTTTTAATGATATAACGCAAGCAAACAAACAAAAAACGTTTTAAAAGAGGCATTTTGATAATGTGCTTTGTTTCAAATGCCCCTCAAAAATGAGGGCGTTATTCTTAATGCGTTTTATAGCCATAAAAAAGTGTTTATAGGTTCTGTAATTCAAATGAGTGATTAAAAATCATACCTGTCATTTATGTTCCTTTTGATAAGTTTTAATCAATAAAATAGAGCGCTTGCAATATGATACGTTGTATATATGCATTCATTATTGATTTCTTTTGTATGATCTGTAGCACCTCTATTTAAAAGCCGCGTCATATCAATTGGCACAGTTTTCTTTTATGACAGGTTTTTATAGCCATCAAAAAAGCGCTCCCCACGTCTGTCATTTATTCTGTTTATCAATCTTGACGACGTTATCACTTTCATAAACCTCACAATTTATGGGAACCGAATATAAATCGCTATGTCTTTTTATCCTTGCATTGCCATATACATTACCTCTAATCACGAAATAACCAGAGATCTTGGCATTGCCATAAACCTTGCCATACTAACAACAGCATGATCATAAACCTCGGCATTGCTATGAATAGATACACTACCGGATAATTTTGCATTTCCATAAACCCGCGCATAATGATAAACTCAAACGTTATAAGAAAGATGAGCATTGTCATAAACATGAGCACCAAAATACACGCGGGTTTTATCACATATAAGGGCATTGCCATACACATAGCCACCAATGGCAGCATTGCCATTGCCCCTTGCATTTTCATAAACACGACCAGATTTTACAACACAGGCATTATCAGCAACCCAGCAATTGCCATCATGAGAGAGGTTGCTTTCATTTTCAATAAAACCATCTGGATCGCTTTTTTTACATCACCAAAATCTTTTAAAGCACAAATGCGATATAATATATGACCAGTCACGAAATCCATTTGATTGGTCAATTCATATTTTTGGGATGTTTTTTCTTATTAACAGAAGCGATTTCATTTGCAATGGAATAAATAACGGAGGTGTTTTTTGATATTGTTGTCATAATTAAACCTGTATGTTTTTAAAAATTTTGAACAAACATTAAGCCAACTTCAAACCAAATGTTTGTCGCATCAAGCGTCCTGTTCAAGCTAATAATAACATATTCATTACCTAGTAGAATACCAACTCCTACACCTGCATAAAGCGAAGAAATAATCCGCCCCCATTATGGCTATGCTGCATGACCATAATAGAACCCAAAACCATCATTCACCAGCAGCAAAACGGATCAAGTGCTACCGCCATGGAAATAAAATAATAAGTGCACTCATTACTATAGCTGCACAAGATAGCATGTGAGGAGCAAGAGATATATTCCCAATTTTGCCAAACGTAAAGAACATACTCCCCCACCATAATTAGCGCTAGCTATATAAGAAAGTTGATTAAAGGTAAACAATCCCTTATCCAATATAACTGGCAATATTGGTGTATAGAGAAATTTCCCGATACCCATTCTCAAAACCATAATAACCATACCGAATACAGCGTTTTGAAATAATTCAAATCTTGACGATTATTTTTATCCCCATTATTATTCCTTTAACTGGTGATATTCCTCATCCGCGTTCCATTTCACCATAACAGCCTTTAGCTCCCAAAATAGAATAAAAGCAAATTTAGCTATCTATTTTAATGCTCAAAACAATATATTTAGCGATCTACTGTCAAAATTGCCAGATCAATTATACAATAACATATTGAATTAATATGTATTTTTATGTTATAAATGTTTATAGTTAAATTGAAAGCATATTTAGATAATCTTGCTTTTTATCTCGATATTCAAAATGACTAACCGAAAAGTTATATACGCAATCGTAAATTTTACTTCTCTTAAAATCATTTTCTTATTCGCTATAAAACTTAATAAACAACTCAAATGACCATTTTCATAAAAGAGGAAATTGACTTCTTTTTAGGTAATATTGTTATTTAGGATGATATGAAGTTGAAGAATTTGGTGCACCCGACAGAATTCGAATCTGTGACCTCTGCCTTCGGAGGGCAGCGCTCTATCCAGCTGAGCTACGGGTGCTTTAAACTGATTATTAAAATCAGTTATGGTCTTTTAACTAATCATACTCTTAGCTTCAATGCTAAATTATCATTCTAATAAAAAAATTACTTGTTTGTAACTTATCTAACAACGCACTCCTCTTACTTTTCAATGATACTTTACCTTGAAATAACTTCTCTTTATTCAATGCTCTTTTTATTATAAAAAGAGCTTTTGTTACAACTTCAAAACTCTCAAAAATAAGTTACAACATACATTATAAATATCAGGATAATTTTTTAATGACTACATTACCAAGTCGCTTTCATTTTATTTCCGCAGAAACTGAGGACGCTATCAAAGCTACCCATAAATTAATTTCCGTTTATGGTCATTCTTCTCTGGAAGAAACTGATATTGTTGTTGCAATCGGTGGTGATGGGACAATGTTACAAACCGTACGAGACGTCATGAACACAGGCAAACCTATTTATGGTATGAATCAAGGTTCTGTAGGATTTCTTATGAATGAATTTCATGAAAAAAAATTGCCCAATCGTATTGCTGTCGCACATAAAAAAGAAATTCATCCCCTGCGCATGATTGCAAAATCTGAATGTCAAGATTCTATCGAGGCGCTTGCAATTAATGAAGTATCCCTCTTTCGGCAATCTTATCAAGCTGCAAAAATTCGCATTACCATTGATAACAACGTACGCATGGAACAATTAAGTTGTGATGGTGTCCTCGTCGCTACACCAGCTGGATCGACCGCCTATAATTTATCAGCGCAAGGACCTATCTTACCTCTTATGGCCCCTCTTATGGCACTCACTCCCGTTAGCCCTTTTCGCCCTCGGCGTTGGCATGGAGCTTTGCTTCCCAATACAGTAATAGTGCGCTTTGATATGCTTGAACCTGACAAACGCCCTGTCAACGCTGCTGCAGATAATATTGAAGTTAAATCTGTTCATTCAGTTACTATTTCAATGGCAACAGAAGTAACAGCTTCAATCCTTTTTGACTCAAATCATTCATGGGATGAGCGCATTTTATCAGAACAATTTCGCTATTAATGATTGTATTATGCGTTTTATATGTATATGATTGTTATAGTTAGTTTTTTTGTGAAAACATCTTAACACTTTTTAAGAGTGTAGAATATTGGTTATAATCATCATTTAGATAGCGCAGTTAAAATCACAGAGCAATTGATAAAAAAATGATACCATCTTTAAACAGTTTTGATGATTTAGGTCTTTCCGCAAAGGTTATTAATGCGGTGAAATCAGCGGGATATACAACTCCAACACCTATTCAAAGTGAAACAATTCCGCATGTCCTTCAAAGAAAAGACGTTTTAGGAATCGCCCAAACGGGAACAGGTAAAACCGCTTCTTTCGTATTGCCTATGCTCACTCTCCTTGAAAAAGGTCGTGCAAGAGCACGAATGCCCCGTACGCTCATCTTAGAACCAACACGGGAAATTGCAGCTCAAGTTGAAGAAAATTTCGATAAATACGGAATAAATCATCGTTTAAATGTTGCTCTTTTGATTGGTGGAGTTTCTTTTGAACTCCAAGATCGCAAACTTGAACGGGGAGCTGATGTTCTTATCGCAACACCAGGGCGCCTTCTTGATCATTGCGAGCGCGGTAAACTGCTCCTGATGGGCGTTGAAATCCTTGTTATTGATGAAGCGGATCGCATGTTGGATATGGGCTTTATTCCTGATATTGAACGCATCTGTAAGCTAACTCCTTTTACGCGTCAAACTTTGTTCTTTTCTGCAACAATGGCGCCAGAAATTACAAAACTAACGAAACAATTTTTACATTCTCCTGTATCTGTTGAAGTTACAAAAGCATCCTCAACCGCAACCACAATTACACAACGGCTCGTCAAATCTGGAAGTAAGTCATGGGATAAAAGAGCTGTTTTGCGAGAACTTATTCATAATGAAGGTGCTGAGCTTCAAAACGCTATTATTTTCTGTAATCGAAAAAGAGATATCTCTGAACTTTTTAGATCTCTCGTCAGGCATAATTTTAGTGTAGGTGCACTTCATGGAGATATGGACCAATACTCGCGCATGAGCACATTGGCCGATTTTAAAGACAATAAACTCACACTTCTTGTTGCATCTGATGTTGCCGCCCGTGGACTTGATATCCCAGCTGTAAGTCATGTATTTAACTATGATGTTCCTACACATGCTGAAGACTATATCCATCGAATTGGTCGTACAGGGCGTGCAAATCGTAGCGGAAAAGCTTTTACAATTGTCACAAAAGCTGATCAAAAATATATCAATGCCATTGAGGAAATGAGTAATGAAAAAATTGAATGGCTCAATGGAGATCTCTCAACTTTAATAGCCGATGATCAAACAGAAGATATTGTTGTAAAGAAAAAATCTTCAAAATCATCAAAGAAAACTGCTCAAAAAGAGCCTGTTGCTCACACTAAAAAATCTGTAGAAGAGAATAAAACAGAATATATCAAAAATGCAAATAATAAAGAGAAGCCATCTGAGCAACAACGCCCACGAAAAAATAAGAATTACACGCCCCTTGGATTTGGTGATGATATTCCTGCTTTCATGCTTATAAAAACGTGTAAATAAACCCGTTCTTTACTCTCTTTAAGAGTAAAATGAACGAAATGCTTTTAAAAAGCCGCTCTTATTTCCTAGAGAGTCTTTCTGCTACCCTTTCACGCCCTAAAAGCTGCAAAATTTTTCCCATTTCAGGTCCATGATCCATCCCAGTAAGTGCCTGACGTAATGGCATAAACAAAGCTTTCCCACTACGTCCTGTTTTTTCTTTTAATGCCGTTGTCCAAATTTTCCAACTTTCCTCATTCAATACACTTTCAGGTAAGAAATCGAGTGATTGGCGCACAAAAATACGATCCTCTAGTGCCACTGTATCAAAATTCTGTTCATCATGAATGATTTTCCACCACAAAACAGCATCATTGACTTTATTAATATTGCTTCTTATCGCGTTCCAGAAATATTCCGCCTTATCTCCCTCAATAGAAAGTTTTTTAAGGCGCATTTTTACTTCCTCATAAGTTAGTTCATGAACAAGATGACTATTCAAAGTAAGAAGATCAGCAACAGCAAATTTTGCAACCGATTTTGACGTATCTTGAAGATTAAAATGTTCTAAAAGCGCTGCTTGATTGGGATAGGGATGCACATTTTGCGATGTCCCAATCAAAACAGCAAGACACTGAACAGCTATAGATTCAAATCCTTCTTCCCGTAGAGAACGAATAGAAAGATCATTGTTACGTTTTGAAAGTCCTTTTCCTAAAACTGTCGCCAATAAATTGATATGACCAAAAACCGGTAATTCTGCATTAAGAGCTTTAAAAAGAGCAATTTGAGCGCCTGTATTTGTAATATGATCATCCCCACGAATAATATGCGTAATAGCCATATCTACATCATCAACAACAGACGGCAATGTATAAAGATAGCTTCCATCTTCACGAATGAGAACAGGATCTGAAAGAGAAGCCAAATCAATCGTCTGCTTTCCCTTTACTGCATCATTCCAACAAACTGCTGTTCGCTTTGTTTGTAGAGGATCATTTTCAAAATTAGGGAGAAGAAAACGCCAATGGGGTTTACGACCTTGTGATTCAAAGTTTTTTTTCTCTTCTGCTGTCAATTTTAATGCTGCACGGTCATAAATAGGAGGCAATTTGCGTGAAAGCTGGATTTTACGACGCCGTTCTAATTCTTCTGCAGTCTCATAACAGGGATAAAGAAGCCCGCGTTGTTTGAGAATTTCCGCAACTTCATCATATCGATTAAATCGCTTAGATTGGTAATAAATTGCATCTGGTTGAATACCAAGCCATTCAAGGTCAACAGCAATAGCATCGATATATTCTTGTTTAGAACGTTCAACATCTGTATCATCATAGCGCAAGATAAATGCTCCATTATGCGCTTGCGCATAAAGCCAATTGAAAAGCGCAATACGGATATTGCCAATATGAATATAACCTGTTGGAGAGGGAGCAAAACGAACTTTAACCATAAAATAATACTCAATTTTTATCGCGAAAATGATTGACTATGGGATAGCGACGATCGCGTCCGAAACTCTTGTAACTGATTTTTACACCGAGTGCAGATTGTCGTCTTTTATATTCGGCACCATAAAGAAGCTGTTCAACTTTCTCAACAGTTTCCCGTGAATACCCACGTTTAATAATATCACAAATACTCATGTCATTTTCTACAAGAGATTGCAAGATATCATCTAGAATAGGATAAGGCGGAAGAGAATCTTCATCTTTTTGATTTTCCCGCAGCTCTGCAGAAGGCGCTTTTTCTATAATATTGGATGGAATGACAATCCCTTCTGGTCCTCTCAAATTGTGCAAGTGATTTTTATTGCGCCACTCAGCTAATGCATAAACCTGCATTTTATAAATATCTTTAAGAGGATTAAACCCGCCATTCATATCACCATACAGTGTCGCATATCCCACAGCCATTTCCGACTTATTGCCTGTCGTTACCACCAATGAACCGAATTTATTTGAAAGAGCCATTAAAAGTGTACCGCGTATACGACTTTGAAGATTTTCTTCTGTTATATCAGGGGGTAACCCTAGAAAAACTGGCGCCATTGTCTTTAAAAAAGCTTCAACAGGTTGCTCAATCGGTATTATTTCATAATGGCATCCTAGAAGTTGTGCACATTCTTTAGCATCTTTTAACGATTCTTGTGAAGTATAGTGATAAGGCATCATAATGGTGCGAACTCTCTCAGAGCCAAGAGCATCCACCGCCATTGCCGCACACAGGGCTGAATCAATTCCTCCTGAAAGACCAAGAATAACATCCTTAAAGCGATTTTTATTAACGTAATCTCTCAAACCTAAAACACAAGCTTGATAATCGGCCGCTAATCCATTGAGAAGACTTTCATTAGGACCTGAAATACAGTGCCATCCCGTCGTTATTTTTTGCCAATGGCTTAAAGCAATATGGCTATCAAAGTGCTTCATTTGAAATATCTTTTTTCCTTCTCCATTCAAGGCAAAAGACCCACCATCAAAAACGAGCTCATCTTGACCTCCAACTTGATTAGCATAAATAATTGGTACCCTAGATCGTAGAGCTTGCGTATGAACAACATCTATACGTTTTAAGGTTTTATTACGATAGTAGGGAGATCCGTTAAGGACAAGAATAATTTCCGCTCCTTTATTACCAAGCTCCGCACAAAGTGAAGAATCATTCCAAATATCTTCACAAATCACTATTCCTAGTCCTACCCCACGATAGATAAGAGGCTCAGGTCGTGGGCCTGAAGAAAATAAACGCTTTTCATCAAATTCAGCATAATTAGGTAAATCAAACTTCAAACTTTCGGCAATGACTCGCCCTTCATCAAGAAGCATGACACCGTTGTAAATATTGCCATTGCGTCTTAATGGAAGACCAATGACAATTCCTGGTCCGCCTACGGTTATCTTTGCTAATTTCTTAACAGTCTCTTCACATGTTTTTGTAAAAGCAGGTTTTAGAACAAGATCTTCCGGCGGATAAGCGCTTATAAAAAGTTCCGTGAATAAAACAAGATCAGCCCCCTCTTCTTTGGCCTTTTGATGTGCCATGACAGCTAAAGAAAAATTCCCCTCAATATCACCAACAATAGGATTTAATTGGGCAATTGATACCCGAAAATCATTTTTCATAAGCCTTTGTATCATTTCATCAGTTTAGCAAACACAACTTTACTCTTCATCATCAGTAAATATCACTTTTTAAAAATTCTCTTCTGCCATAATGACCTAAAAGTATATTAGGAAAAATTTTCCTACCCACCAGCAGCAACTCCTAACGAATCAGTCACACGATTTTTTTTAAGGAGTTCAGCAACAAGAAAAGCCAATTCTAACGCTTGATCTGCATTTAACCGTGGATCACATTGCGTATGATAACGATCAGATAAATCGTCTACAGAAATAGCATGCGCCCCTCCTGTACATTCAGTAACATCACGACCTGTCATCTCAATATGGATACCTCCTGGATAAGTTCCCTCTCCACGATGTACTGCAAAAAAATTCTCTACTTCTTTTAAAACATAATCAAAGGGACGCGTCTTATAACCATTGGCAGTAATCGTATTGCCATGCATTGGATCACATGACCATATAACCGCACGCTTCTCACATTCAACGGCACGGATGAGTTTAGGCAGATAACTTTCAACTTTATCATACCCAAAACGCGTAATGAGAGTAAGCCGCCCCAGCTCGTTTTCTGGATTTAAAATATCAATTAATTTTAAAAGCTCATCAGACTCAATGGAAGGACCACATTTTAATCCTATAGGATTTTTAACGCCGCGACAATATTCAACGTGAGCATGGTCAATCTGACGTGTACGGTCACCAATCCATAACATATGACCGGATGTTGCATACCAATTTCCTGAAGTTGAATCAATCCGAGTCAAAGCCTCTTCATAACCAAGCAAAAGTGCTTCATGACTGGTATAAAAAGATGTTTCACGCAATGAAGAATGTGTTTTGGATGTAATCCCTATAGAACGCATAAAATCAATTGCTTCAGAAATACGCTCTGCCAATAATTCATAACGTTCCCCCTGCGGACTGTTAGAAACAAAACTCAACATCCATGTGTGTACATTTTCTAAATTAGCATAGCCACCTTGTGAAAAAGCACGCAATAGATTAAGTGTTGCCGCAGATTGGCGGTAAGCCATAGACATCCGTTGCGGATCTGGAATACGAGAATCGGCTTCAAACTCAATGCCATTAATAATATCCCCCCGATAAGCAGGAAATTCAACTCCCTCTTTGCTTTCGATATCAGAAGAGCGGGGCTTTGCAAATTGACCAGCAATACGACCAATTTTAACAACCGGTTTAGAACTACCAAAGGTTAAAACAATTGCCATTTGCAAAAATACACGAAAAAAATCACGGATATTATCAGCTTCATGTTCTGCAAAGCTTTCGGCACAATCACCACCTTGCAATAAAAAAGCTTGTCCTTTTGCAACAGCTGCTAATTCATTTTTTAAATCACGTGCTTCACCGGCAAAAACTAAAGGAGGATAACTTCTCAGTTTTCGTTCAACATCTTCTAACATAGACTTATCCGGATAAGTCGGAACTTGTTTAATTGGCCTTGTTCTCCAAGAGTCAGGTGCCCATTCTTTTATCATTACACTCTCTCTAAAGATTAATCTTACAGATTGGCATATCAAAAGCTTTTTACCGCAATATATGCTGTTTAACTTTCTATTTTCTTCCCATTTTCATATATATAACTTGGTTTATACATCGTTACCAATTCTTCTGCCATCGTTGGATGCACTGCCATCGTTTCATCAAAGATATCCTTCGTCAGCTTTCCTTTGAGAGCTATCCCAATAAGCTGTGCCATCTCACCAGCGTTTTCCCCTAAAATATGAGCGCCCACAACAATACGGCTTTCACCATCAACAATGAGTTTCATAAGCATTTTCTCTGAACTATCAGAAAAAACATTACGCATAGGACGAAAAACTGTACGATAAATTTCAAGACGCTTATAACGACGTACCGCATCTTCTTCTGAAAGACCAACTGTTCCAATCTCTGGCTGAGAAAAAACTGCCGTCGTAATTAAATCATAATCAGGTGTCGTGGGAATATTCTCAAACGCAGTCTTCACGAAACACATTGCATCATGAATCGCAACAGGTGTTAATTGAATATGACCTGTTACATCACCAACAGCCCAAATATGGGGTACATTCGTTGTCATTCTTTCATCAACAACAACTGCACCAAATTCATCCACTTGAACACCTGCTCGCTCAAGTCTTAAACCTGTTGTATTTGGTACACGCCCCGTAGCCAACATAATCTGATCGGCACCGATCGTTTGCCCATTTGATAAAACAACTTCATAACAATTTTCTGCAGCCTGCACTTTAGAAATTGTTACGCCATAGAGAATAGAAATCCCTTTTTCAATCATTGCATCGCTAAGCAATTGCCGCAAATCATGATCAAAACCACGAAGGATTAAATCACCACGATGGAGCAGCGTTGTTTTTACCCCCAATTCATGAAAAATATTAGCAAATTCAACACCAATATACCCTCCACCAACAATGACTATCGATTTTGGGAGTTGATCAAGGTCAAAAATCTCATTAGAAGTGAGGCAAAATCCACCGCCTTCTATGGGAGTATTTGGTGCAAATTTTGCCCCTGTTGCAATCAAAATCTTTTTCGCACTTACCCGCTCACCCGTGGCAGAAAGCTCTAATGTGTGATCATCTATAAAAGTAGCACGACTTTCATAAATATGCACATTGTTATTTTCTAATCCCTTACGATACAGCCCTTCTAACCTTGATATTTCTTTATTTTTAGCTGCAACCAACTTTTCCCAGCTAAAAATTGGATCCGCATATTTCCACCCAAAACCAACACTTTTCTTAAATTCTTTTACATATTGTGATGCATAAACATAAAGTTTTTTGGGAACACAACCACGAATAACACAAGTACCCCCTATACGATATTCCTCTGCTATAGCAACACGCTTACCAAGTCCTCCAGCAAGCCGTGCTGCACGTACTCCACCAGAACCACTTCCAATAACAAATAAATCAAAGTCAAAAGAGCCCACGAATTATTCCTTCTTATGTATCTGCAAGAATAGGCTAAGATCATTTATTATCAAATGAAAGTCTTTTTTTCTTTTGAAGAAGCATTTTTTTATAAAGCCGTATTCTAAAAAGACCTACTCTCATTAAAATATTAAAAACGGCGGAAAAACCGCCGCTATTTAAAAAATCAGAAATTGCCCATTGGTTGTCATGATATCAATCAAGCTATTTTTTATTTTCTGAAGATTCTGATTTTATAGGCATATTTGTAGGCATAGTAGAATTATTCAAATTAACTGTTTCAGACATCTCTTTTTTCACATTTTCTACAAGATCCCGCATAAGCGCAGAACGCCATGCATCAAATGCTGAATAAGAATCACGTGCGATATTGGGGACCTCTGTCAAAAACTTTTTACCGGTATCAGAATTGTAGAATGCCGTTATTGCATCAAGCTCTTTTTGAGTAAAATATTTTGCATATACATGAGCAATCTCTTTTTCTAGATCAGAGCGCCTTTTAATTAAAGCAAGCGCCTGCTTATCAACAATATCAGAAATAGTCTCTGCCAAATTTGGATCAGCCCTCATCAGTGCAGTTTTAAGATCATCTACCGCATTTGGTAAAAAACTATCAAACTGATCCGTTGCGTGAATGGCACTTATAGCCTTTCTAGCTGAAGCTAAATGCTGATCGCTCACACCTTGTGCATAAGCCATTCCAATATTCACAACGAAAACGGCAACTACACCTAAATATACGACAAAACGCTGAAAAGAAAATATTGTTTTCATTTAATGATTACCCCGATAATTAATTATAATTCGAATGCGTTATTTATTCAAAATTTCAATACTCTTTGATTTATTGTATTGTGCTAACATATCGTCATGAAACTGTCTTCTCTAAAAATCAAAAGATTCTAAAATTTTTGTTTGACCATCAGCCATAGCTACAATTGCACGTGAAGCCAATCCCAAAAAAAGTCCATGCTCAACAACACCAGGAATGGCAAGAAGTGCATCCGATAATGGTTTTGGTTGCAAAATGCAGCCCCAAAATGCATCAAGAATAAAATGGCCACCATCTGTTTCAAAAGGATTTTTTCCATTCATTCGCAATGCAATTTCTCCAGAAAGCCCTAAATCCTCAGCGACTTTTTCGATGGCTCTGCATGTTGTATGGATACCAAATGGATTAACTTCAATTGGTAGTGCAAAAGCACCAAGTCGTTTTACCACCTTTGTTTCATCAGCAATGACAAGCATTGCACGAGATGCCGATGCTACAATTTTTTCATACAACAATGCTCCCCCTCCACCTTTAATGAGCATCATCTCAGGACCAATTTCATCTGCTCCGTCAATATCAAGATCCAGTTCAGGTATTTGTTCTAAAGTGCTAACAGGCACTCCAAACTTACGACAGAGTTGTTCAGAATATCGTGAAGTAGCAACACCAGTCACTCGCAAACCATCCGCAACACGCCCACCAAGAAGACGAATAAATTCATTGACTGTCGAACCAGATCCAATACCAAGCCGCATATCATCTTCAATAAATTCAAGCGCTTTAATAGCTGCCATTTTTTTTAACTGCTGAACATCCATGAATGACTTTGCCTTTTATCCGTATAAGCAGCATTTATCACCCCTATTACCACCGATAATAATGATAATAAAAGATAACCTCTTGACGCAATCTATTTAAATTTACCATCATCTTTTGCTTGGAGAGATGTTACTCGTTATAGAAATATATGATAAGAATAAAATAGAATAATCAACAATTATCTTTTTTATTTCTTTGAGAAAATTTGTTAGCATTTTTCTCATTCAATAAGAATTTTTGATTTATCTTGTGCTATCAATAGGATGCACATATCAATTTTTTTGAAAAATTTAAAATGATCAGATATAAAAATCATCTATTTCTAGAAAACTGTAGATTATTATCTCGTTTCAATAACTTTGATAAACTTACTAATTTAAATACCGCAAAATTTTATCAGAAGAGTCTTCTATTATTTTTTGTTTTGTCATTATCCAAATGTGAAGCAAAATATGATAGATTATATTTTTTATGAATGCTGTCTGTGCATATTCCATGGTCTATGAAACCCTAGCGAAGACCAAATAATATCTCCACCTTTGGTCATCATAACGCTTCCTCGTGATAACAATTGTTGAGGCGTAAATATTATTTTTGCCTTCTTATAACATGTTGGATTACGCATTACAAATGTATGAATGAGAATATCTGCCTCTACACATTGATCTATTTCTCTCTGTAAAACAACCACTTTTAATCCATTCTCTAATAATGACGTACATACATGATAATCACAAATAAATTGTCCGTGCAACGAAGGACCATATTTTGTTGGTTTAATCGTTTCATTCACACGAAATGACTTTTTCCATATGGATGTCGTGAACTTAGAAATATGGTAACGATCAATATATAATTTTTTATCATGGATAACGCCCACGAGACGCATATTATCTGCTATAATCAGTTGTACAGGTGAATGCATTACGCAAATAGAAATACCAGCCAAAATAAACAAACTAAAAAAGAGCCGGATGAGTGTTTTGCAAAAAGTCAGTCCAACCAAGCCTATACTCAATAAAACCAACGCAGATAACGGCATAAAACCAGGATTCAAATCAGGAGAAATAGCCTTGATAACATGCGCAATCTTTATCACAATATCAACACCAAACCCCATAATTTGAAGGGGGAGCCATTCGAATCCTCCTAACATTGCGAGGACTGCAATTAATCCAAAAGGAATGACGAAAATTGAAATGACAGGCAAAGCAAAAGCATTACTGATAATGCTCAAAGATGCCGTATTAGAAAAATGATACGCAGCATAAATTCCACTTGCACTCCCTGCAACAAGGGAAGAAGCACATGTTGAAAGCATCGATAAGAAAGCAAAATTTATCACTCCTCCTCCAACATAAGAGGGTGTTGTTTTTCTTTTACGAAAAAATGATCTTCCACTCCACCAATCAAAAAAAGCGATCAAAGCAGCAGTCGCAGAAAAGGACATTTGAAAGCTAGGACCTAATATTTCATGGGGTGTCATCGCCAGAGTTATCAACCCTGCAATAGAAAAATTACGCATTGTTATAGCAGAGCGATTACACAATATAGCAACCAACATAACAGCAATCATCACAAAACTTCTTTGCGCTGATATTGCTAAGCCCGACAATAACAAATAAAAAGCTGTTATCATAAACGCAACGATAGCAGCAAATTTTTTACTGGAATAATAGGAAGAAAAAACTGGAAAAAATGCTAAAAAACTACGGATACTCAAAAGAACTATGCCGCTTAACAACGCCATATGTAAACCGGATATTGATAAAATATGGGCTAATCCAGCCGTACGTAATGCTTCATTTGTCTCATTTGAAATGCCAGCACGCTGCCCTGTTATAAGAGCAGCAGCAACACTCCCCTTTTCTCCTTCAAGGGCTATACGGATTCTTTGTGTCATCTTCGTGCGTAAATTTTCAATTTTCTGTAGAATGATAGCGAATATTCCATCAGGCTGCGAAACCGATATTTTTCTTGGTTTTCCTAAATAAACGCCTTGTGCCCCAATTCTTTTAAAATAATTATGAAAACTAAAGTCGTAGCCTCCTGGACGCACTGGCCCAGAAAATGCACGAATCTTAACTTTCCCATATAGTCCATCACCAATTGCTAAGCCAGATGGCAAATATCTTGCCGATAAACGAATACGATGAAGACTATGGCATAATATGGGCTTTTCTGTACTCAAAACATCCAAAACTAAACGAAATCCCCCTTTGGTGCCTAACTCAATAGAAACAATTCTTCCCGTCAATGTGGTGACGATGTCACTGCTTAACATGGGTGTTGCAATACGCCACGTTTCTATTTTTGCCGCCAAAACACCCAATATAATACAAAACAAAAATCCCACGGGAATCCATATTTTTCGATAAAAACGTGCAACATAGAATATTCCCAGAAAAATACTGACCAACGCCCCCAATTGTCCCCAACTTGGCTCCCACTCTAAATGAAAATAAAAAATGATTCCTAGAGCAAAAAAGATTAAAATCAGCGAAAAAAGGATACCAAAAGAAACTTCTTTATTGATACAATCTTCTAGCCATTTGCGAAAACGAATGATTACTTCTTTTGAGAGTGTCAATAAAAAAAGTTTTTGTTGGTTATAACTGCCGTTCTTTGCATCATCATATCTAGAAAAAATACTCTGCCCTATTTGACATGGCTTTTTTCTTTCTGTAACAGATTTTTCGGATAAACCCTCTTTAACTTTACTTTGATAAAACATCCGCCCCCCACTTTAACTCGCAATATGGCTATTGCACACCCCATCACCTATGCTAACATGATTTTTCTATAAAGTTCTATAAGTAATATCTCAGTTTAAAGGAAAATATTTCGTGTCTGTTATTACTCGTTTTGCCCCTTCACCCACTGGCTTCCTTCATATTGGTGGCGCTCGTACTGCTCTTTTTAATTGGCTTTATGCAAAACATACCGGTGGAAAAATGCTTTTACGAATTGAAGATACAGACCGAGAGCGCTCAACAGAAGCAGCTGTAAAAGCTATTATAGATGGCTTACACTGGATGGGGCTTAGTTATGATGGCACCCCTATTTCGCAATTTGAACGTGCTGAACGTCACCGACAAATCGCCGAACAGTTGGTCAAAGACGGCAAAGCATATTATTGTTATGCTTCACCTGAGGAGTTAGCTGAAATGCGTGAAAAAGCCCGTGCAGAAGGGCGCCCACCACGTTATGATGGACGTTGGCGGGACCGTGATCGTTCTGAAGCTCCTAAAGGTGTTAAGCCTGTTATTCGCATCAAAGCCCCTGAAGAAGGAGAAACGATTGTACATGATCGTGTTCAAGGTGATGTTCGTTTTCCTAATAAAGATCTCGATGACTTTATTATTTTGCGTTCTGATGGTTCGCCTACTTATATGCATGCTGTTGTCGTTGATGATCATGATATGGGCATCACACATATTATACGTGGGGATGATCATCTTACCAATGCTGCCCGACAAATGATCATCTTTAAGGCAATGGGATGGGATATTCCTGTTATGGCACACATTCCTCTTATCCATGGTGAAAACGGTGCAAAATTATCAAAGCGGCATGGTGCACTCGGTGTTGATGCCTACCGAACAATGGGATATCTTCCTGCTGCTTTGCGCAATTACCTTGTCCGTTTAGGTTGGAGTCATGGTGATGACGAATTGATGTCGCTTAAAGATATGATTTCTTGGTTTGACATTGAGGATATTAACAAAGGTGCTGCTCGTTTTGATCTCAAAAAGCTCGATTCCATCAACGGACATTATATGCGCATGAGTAATGATCAAGAACTTTTTGATGCCGCTCTTAATATTCTACCAGAAACCGATAGGGGAGCACAAATTATTGAAAGACTTGATGAAAAACGCCGTGTTCAATTTTTAAAAGCAATCCCACATTTGAAAGAACGTTCAAAAACACTGTGCGAACTGATTGACAATGCCTCCTTCATTTTTACGCAAC
Source organism: Bartonella sp. MR100HLJHH (assembly GCF_042194215.1). Classification (NCBI taxonomy): domain Bacteria; kingdom Pseudomonadati; phylum Pseudomonadota; class Alphaproteobacteria; order Hyphomicrobiales; family Bartonellaceae; genus Bartonella; species Bartonella sp. MR100HLJHH. The sequence goes on along the minus strand of NZ_JBHIMR010000005.1, from coordinate 44,721 downwards.
GACCTTTACAACTTGATGAAAAAGCACAAATGCTCTTAGATAAAAATGGACGAACCATTTTAAATGATCTTTATCTTGCCCTGAAAGCTTGCCCCTCTTGGGATACAAAAAACCTAGATGAAACACTTCGCTCTTGTGTACAAACACAGAATCTCAAATTTGGATCTATTGCCCAACCACTTCGCGCAGCTCTTACAGGATCTGCAACATCACCAGGTGTTTTAGATGTTCTTATTTTATTAGGACGCGATGAATCCCTTCATCGCATCAAGGACCAACTTATCACAACAATATGCTCATAATGTGTACTGAGTATATTTCCTCAAATAGGGATCTATACAGATATCTCAACGCGCCCTAGAAGAGTTTTTTATGTTATATCATTGAAATACATTTTTTATTGAGTAATAATGATCAATAAGGAAATATTTTTAGATTGCATGTACTCACTTTTAGAGGCAATCTACCATTAAATATAAGTAAGAAAAGCTTCAGTTATACATCCCCCACTCTGATGAAGCAGAGTCTTAATTTTTAGCAGTGAAGGATCTGAAAGGAATACCGAATGTCTGAGAATAACGCATATATTATTGTGAATGATAAAAAAGTAGAGCTTCCCTTGCGTAAAGGCACGAGTGGACCTGAAGTCATTGAAATTGCTTCTCTCTACAAAAAAGCCGATATTTTTACTTATGATCCTGGTTTTACTTCAACAGCTTCTTGTGAATCAAAAATTACTTATATCGACGGTGATAAAGGCATATTGCTTTATCGTGGTTATCCTATTGATCAATTAGCTGAAAAAGGAGACTTTCTCGAAAGTTGTTATCTTTTACTTTATGGTGAACTCCCAACACAGCAAGAAAAAAATGAATTTGATCGATGTATTATGCAGCATACCATGGTACACGAACAGTTTGCACGCTTCTTCCATGGCTTCCGCCGTGATTCTCATCCTATGGCCGTCATGGTTGCCTGCCTTGGCGCTATGTCTGCGTTCTATCACGACTCTATTGATATTACAGATCCTCACCAGAGAATGATTGCTTCTGTTCGTCTTATCTCAAAAGTTCCAACGCTTGCTGCTATGGCCTATAAATACAGTATCGGACAAGCATTTGTTTATCCACGTAATGATCTTAGTTATGCTGCAAATTTCCTCCGTATGTGCTTTGCTGTTCCTTGTGAAGAATATAAAACAAACCCTGTGCTTGCTCGGGCGATGGATCAAATCTTTATCCTTCATGCAGATCATGAACAAAATGCTTCTACATCTACGGTACGTCTTGCTGGATCCTCGGGTGCTAATCCGTTTGCCTGTATTGCAGCAGGTGTTGCATGCCTTTGGGGACCAGCACATGGTGGTGCCAATGAAGCATGTTTAAAAATGCTACAAGAAATAGGTTCTATTGAAAGAATTCCTGAATTTATTGCACGTGCAAAAGATAAAAATGATCCTTTCCGCCTTATGGGCTTTGGGCACCGTGTCTATAAAAATTATGACCCACGTGCAAAAATCATGCAAAAAACCTGTCATGAAGTTTTAAAAGAACTCAACATTCAAGATGACCCGCTTCTTGATATTGCAATAGAACTTGAAAAAATTGCCTTAAGTGATGAATATTTTATTGAGAAAAAGCTTTATCCCAATGTTGATTTCTATTCCGGCATTACATTAAAAGCTCTAGGTTTTCCAACTGAAATGTTTACTGTTCTTTTTGCATTGGCGCGCAGTGTCGGGTGGGTAGCACAATGGAAAGAAATGATTGAGGACCCTGCACAAAAAATTGGTCGTCCTCGACAACTCTACACAGGCCATGCTATGCGTGACTATGTTCCTATAGATGAACGTGCAAATTAAAAAAAGAAATCAATAAAGCTTCAGTTTACTGAAGCTTTATTGAGAATAATCCAAAAATATCCTTTAAGAATTTTTATAAAACGTGATTTTAAAACTCTTTTTACAGAGGTAACATCATCATAAAAATTTACTAAAAAATTCTAATTTTTAAATTGAGAATACTCTTCTGCAAATTAGCCAAACATTTAGCAAAAAGAAATTGAAAATTTTACCTTATAATTCCCATTATCTTTAATGGAAGTGTATTCCCTGTCATTCCCTCATGTTTAAAAACCTTATTACATATTAAAATCTAGCAATGTCAGAATTTTACTTTCTATCTTCTCCAGATAAAATTGCAAAAGGCTTACATTAAGTGCTTCTTTAAAATGCCAAAAAATTCTTATCCCTTTTCAAGTAGATTAGAATAAAAATACTTTACATTTTATCCTGTTCAGAGCTGAAATTTTCTTTGTATTTAAGTTAATAGTTTTCCTTTTAAATATAACTTATTGATTTTTAAATAAAATTATTAAAAATCATCATATAATCAACAAGAGGTGTACTTCTTTCCTATATTTTTTATCCCCATACTTAATAAGAATAAATCATTTTTTTTGATAATGATATCCAGCATAATGATAGCAAAATGAACCCAGATAAATTTTTTACATTGCTCCAAAAGAGCTTACAGATTATAAAAATGCATGATGGTTTCATATTTGCCAGCTTATCTAATAGGAGAACATAATGAAATTATTAGCAGGAGCTCTTATAATAAGCGCAACACTGTTTACCCTATCGGCCAATTCTCAAACGCTGAAAATTGCAAGCGATGCCTCTTATCCGCCATTTAGTTATATTGACTCAAATAACGAACTTCAAGGGTTTGATATTGATATATCTTATGCGCTTTGTAAAAAAATGAATGTTGAATGTACTATTGTCACACAAGACTTCGAGGGGATGATTCCTGGTCTTCTTGCCAAAAAATACGATGCTATCGTTTCTTCCCTTTCTCCTACAAAAGAGCGCTTACAAAAAATTGATTTTACAGATCCTTACTACAATACTGTACTCGCTGTTATCGTTACCAAAAATTCGGGAATTAAAGAAATCTCAACACAAAACTTTAGAGGTAAAAATCTTGGAGTACAATCGAATACAACACAAGCTGCATATGCGGAAGATCATTATGCCTCTGAAAGAGTGAATATCAAACTTTATCCTACAGCAATAGAAGCTAATCGTGATCTTTTAAGCCATCGGCTTGATATCATTATCTTTGATAAATTAAAAGCATTAAATTGGCTTGAAAATGAAGGAAAAGATTGCTGTATCCTCCTAGGAACTCTAGAAGAAACAAAATTTCCTGTTGCAATTGCACTCCGTCAAAATAATAACGATCTTAAAAACAGTTTTAATAAAGCAATAGAAGAAATCCGCGCCGATGGAACCTATGAAAAAATTATGAAAAAATATTTTACTTTCAATATCGATTAGATATCACTATGAATTAAAATTCAGTTTTTATATTTAAGGAGTATTTTTTAACTCTTTATTGGACATGCAAAGATAATTGGAAATTCGGCAGTTTTATAAGAAAATTTACATTTATCAAAATCTAATTTTTTCTTTATGTTCAAATTGAATAGCCTTACTTTCAAGAAAAATCCTTAGTTTTTACTCATGAAATGATTCAAATCTATCATTTCGTGAAAATTAACCTATCATACAAGCAATAAGATATTTATTCTTTTTTTATCAATAAAAAAGATAATTTTTTTGATAATAATGTCCAACATAATGATCTAAAATAAACATCAATAAATTTTTGAATTGCTCCCAAAAAGCTTACAGATTATAAAAACATAGTGATTTCATATTTGCCCGCTTATCCAATAGGAGAACATCATGAAACTATTAGCAGGAGCTCTTATAATAAGCGCCGCACTATTCACCCAATTGGCTGATGCGAAAACATTAAAAATTGCGAGTGAAGGCACCTACCCTCCCTTTAGTTATATTGACTCAAATAATAAATTGCAGGGACTTGATATTGATATATCTTATGCACTTTGTAAAAAAATGAATGTTGAGTGTACTGTTGTCACACAAGACTTCGAGGGAATGATTCCTGGACTTATTGCAAAAAAATATGATGCTATCATTGCCTCCCTCTCTCTTACACAAGAGCGCTTACAAAAAATTGACTTCACAGATCCTTACTACGATACAGCACTGGCTGTTATTGTTACCAAAGCTTCGGGAATTAAAGAAATCTCAACACAAGACTTTAGAGGTAAAAATCTTGGTGTACAATCAAATACAACACAAGCTTTCTATGCAGAAGATCATTATGCTTCTGAAGAGGTGAAAATTAAACTCTACCCTTCCACAATAGAAGTGAATCGTGACCTTTTAAATCATCGACTCGATGTGATTATTGTTGATAAATTACAAGCATTAAATTGGCTTAAAAATGAAGGAAAAGATTGCTGTCTCCTCCTAGGAACTCTAGAAGAAACAAAATTTCCTGTTGCAATTGCACTGCGTCAAAATAATAATGATCTTAAAAATAAGTTCAATAAGGCGCTAAAAGAAATCCGTTTAGATGGAACTTATGAGAAAATTATGAGAAAATATTTTACAAGTGATATCTATTAAATATCAATATGATGTTTAAATAAAACCCGCTAGTTATTTCTAAAAAATATTATCTAACTCTTTCATGAGGAACACAAGAATGATTGAAAATTTAGCATTGCTATCATTTAGCAATGGTGGATGGGGAGCGGTTATACTTTCTAGTGCAGGAATGACATTGTCATTGGCATTATGTTGTGGACTTCTAGGACTTCCTCTAGGTCTTCTAAATGCAGTGATGATTCGATCCAATATTAAGATGGCCAAAGCGATGGCACGCCTCTTTTCAACGGTATTTCGTGGACTACCAGAGCTTTTAACTTTGTTTTTAGTTTACTACGGGTTACAAAGCCTTATTCAAAATGTCTTGGACTATTTTAATTTTGAAATCATGTTCAGTATCAATGCTTTTGTTGCTGGTGTTCTTGCGCTTAGTATGGTTCTTGCAGCTTTTTCTTGTGAAGTTTGGCTTGGAGCATTTAATATTTTTGATAAAGGCCAATATGAAGCGGCTAAAGCTTTAGGCCTTTCACGGTCAACCACATTTTTTCGTATTGTCTTCCCTCAGCTCATCCGAAATGCCTTGCCAGGACTTTCTAATAATTGGCTTACTTTACTGAAAGATACATCCCTTGTTTCAACCATCGCACTTGTTGACCTCATGCGACAAACGAACTTAGCTGTCGCTGCTACCAATAAACCCATGCTATTTTATCTTGTAGCATGCTTACTCTATTTGTTATTTTCAGCGGTTTTTACTGCAATCTTACGCCATTTGGAAACATACACTCAAATAGGCGATAAAAAGGTGCTACGTCAATGATTCCTGAGTGGCTTTATTTCCTTTTCAATCCTGATCTTTTAAGCCATTATGGACCAAAATTTATTAATGGCTTTATTGTTACTGTTGAGCTTGTTTCTATTTCTTGTTCTCTTGGTTTTTTTCTTGGTATGCTTATCGCTTTTGCACGTTTATCAAAAAATACATTTTTACAGTATTGTGCAAATGCTTATGTCTATTTTTTCCGTGGCTCTCCTTTATTAGTTCAACTCTTCCTTTTTTATTATGGACTTGGTTCAATGAATGACTTCTGGCAGCAGGTTGGTTTGTGGTGGTTTTTTAAAAACGCGTGGTATTGTTGTCTTTTTATTTTTACTCTCAATTCTGCTGCCTATCAATCTGAGATCTTTAAAGGAAGTTTTCTATCCGTAACAACTGGGCAACGTGAAGCATCAAAAGCTTTAGGTCTAAGCAACTCTGTCACATTTTTTAGAGTTATTCTTCCACAAGCAATGATTGTAGCATTACGCCCCCTAGGAAATGAGTTGACTTTAATGATTAAATCCAGTGCTCTTGCCTCACTTATTACTGTTTATGATTTAATGGGGGTTGCTAAACTCACTTATTCACGGACTTTCGATTTTCAAGTTTACGTTTGGGCTGCTCTTATCTATCTCTTTATCGTTGAACTCATTCATCGTTTTATTGTTTTTATCGAACAGCGCCTCACTCGATATTTACGGTAAATAAAATGATCATAAAAAACTTTACAAACAAAAATGTTGAATTAATCAAGTTATTCATCAATGAAAGAATAAAATAAGATGAATTTGAAAAATAATAAATCGATCTCTCCCTGTAAAAACCCTGTGATCTCTATTCGAAATCTAAATAAATGGTATGGAAACTTTCAGGTCCTACATGATATCAACTTTAATGTTCAAGCTGGTGAACATATCGTTATTTGTGGACCATCGGGATCAGGAAAATCAACGTTAATCCGTTGTATTAATCAATTAGAACAAGCACAAAAAGGTTCAATCTGTATCCATAATGTTGATATCCATACCGCTCCTATACAACAGCAAAAAAATGTTCTTCGTAAGATAGGAATGGTCTTTCAGAACTTTAATTTATTTCCCCACATGAGCGTTATACAAAATTGTATTTTAGCACCTATGACAGTTCAAGGACTTTCCAAACAACAAGCACAAGAACGGGCAATTCGCTACTTAACGCATGTTGGTATTGAAAAACACTGTGAAAAATATCCTTTACAACTTTCTGGTGGGCAACAGCAACGTGTTGCGATTGCCCGTGCACTTTGTATGGAACCTGAAGTCATGCTTTTTGATGAACCAACCTCTGCTCTTGATCCAGAAAGTGTGGGAGAAGTTTTAGACGTGATGGCTCGATTGGCCGATACAGGGATCACAATGCTTTGTGTTACCCATGAAATGGGCTTCGCACGTAAAGTCTCAGAAAGAATACTCTTTCTAGAAAATGGAAAAATTGTTGAAGATACAGCCTCTGAAGAATTTTTTACTAATCCTAAAAGCCAACGTGCTTGTAATTTTCTTGCTAAAATTAAATATTAATCATTAACATATTGCTTTATTTATACAATTTTATTCCTGCTTTTTAAAAGAGTGATAATTGTTTGTGCGCCAACACCCCCCGATGGTACTTCAGTTTTCATTTTCTGTTCTACCATCTCAAAGGCATCGAGTTGTGCCTGTCGTATTAAAGGATTAAACAAAAGTTGTTCTACTTGTCTTGCTAACATACCAGGGCGTAAAAATTCATCAAAATATTCCGGTACAATAGGCTTATCAGAAATAATATTGGGAAGAGCTGCACTCCATAAAATTATTTTAGGGAAAATAAAGAATTTAGAAAAACGATCAAGTTTATAGCAAAGGACTGTTGGAATTTTAGCTAATGCTAATTCAAGTGAAACCGTTCCAGATGCTGCAAGTGCAACATCTGCTTGTGCAAAAGCACGCCATTTTGCATCTTCACCAACTACAATTTCCACTTTGCTTTTCCAGCCTTGTACAAAATCACGAATTTTATCCGCTAAACGTGGTAATGTTGGTAAAATAATACGTAAATGAGGAATACGTTGTACAAGAATCTCTACTGTTTCTCGAAAAATAGGCATTAAAGAACGAATTTCTAAATTGCGTGATCCTGGCAAAATAACTAATGTAGGCGATAATGTTTGTGTATCGCTCAAATTTCTTTGTTCTAATTGGCATTTTTTTTCTGACTGAACTATCAAAAGGGGAGGATATGTCAAAAGACGATGTCCAACATAAGTCGTGGGAGGACCACCCAAATCTTGCATAATCTTTTCTTCAAAAGGAAAAACCGCTAAAACATGGTCAACAAACTTGCGCATAGCTTTAGCGCGCTCTGGACGCCATGCCCAAACGGTTGGTGCAACATATTTAATGATAGGAATAGAAGGCGCTAAAACGCGCACCTTTTTTGCAACACGATGCGTGAAATCAGGACTATCAATAATAATGAGGCAATCAGGTTGTTCTTGTGCAATAAATTTGGATAAATTGCGAATATGTAGCAACAATAATGGTAGTTTTTTCAACACCTCCTTTAAACCTATTAAAGCAATATCATGGGAATCAAAAAAGCTTTTTAAACCTAATGCCTTTAAATGCCTCCCCCCAACACCAATCAAATGAATATTGCATCCTGTTTGTTGTGATAAACAAGAAATTAAATCGGACGCAAGTAAATCACCAGATTCCTCCCCTGAAACCACAGCAATCTTTAAGAAACAATTATTCATGAGCAAACTTTTCAAATGTCTCTATAAATAGAGAATATTTATTGGCTTTTTCTATTGTTGTTTTCACCGATAATATTAGACTTCTATTTGCCTCCACTGCAACACCAGATAAACCACTTTTTGCAATATTCATTATTGTCGCGGGCCCAATTGATGGTAAATCAACGCGATTATCCTGTTGTGGTTTTGCACATTTTACAAGAACGCCACCTTTAAGGGGAATTTGCCCTCTTTCTCGCATTTCACAAACACGCCATAACATATTATCAGTTCCCTCAGCGCCCTCCAGTGCAACCACCCTTCCTTGGACAACAACAACGGCTTGCCCGATATCTAATTGACCTAAAAGCTTTGCTGCTTCTGCTGCTAAAAAAATATCTTTTTTCTCTTTTTGCGTAGCACGCCGCACTGTTAAATCAAACTCTATAGGAGCTAAAAGATCTGCGACTATCTCGTGAGCACCAACAACACGAAAACCATACGTTTCAATAATCCGTATAAAAGCTTTTAATAACGCATCATCCCCTCTCTTCAAAGCTCCGATTAACTTAGGAAGAGCTAAAAATGTTGTCCAGTCCAGTCGCAATTGCTTAAGAAGTGGGCGCTTTTTCACACCACCTGCCAAAACAACATTATAAACTCTAGCCTCTTTTAAGATTTTAATGAGTCGCGCTAACTCTACAATTGATAGCTCGCAATGCTCATAGCGAGAAAGAACAGAATCTGCCTCACCACGCAAAAGCACAAGAAAAGGATTCTCTCCATTCTTCTCAAGAGCCTGCGCAACAGTAATCGGCAGAACACCATTTCCTGCTATAATAGCAGTACGGCCGGAAAGAAAACCTCTGGCTCCCCAAATAGGCATTTTTAATCCTTATATTCTTTTATTCTATCACCTTCAAATTTTGGTGTACAATAAAAACGTTTTCCTTCTTCCTTAATAAAATTAACTATATCAAGAACAGACTGAGAAGAAGAATAGAAAGAAGCAACATCACTGACACGCTCTTTAAATGGTTTGCTATGATCAAAAAGCATGGCAACCGCATGACGGAGTGCATGAATATCTTGACGCTCAAGTCCTGCACGCTTCATGCCAATAATATTGAGGCCAGCAAGTTTTGCCTGTACCCCAACAGCTGTTCCATAGGGAATGAGATCACCAACCAATGCCGATACACCACCAATAAATGCATGATGCCCAACACGAACAAATTGATGCACAGCAGCACCCCCACCAATAATCACATAATCACCAATAATAACATGACCAGCTATCATCGCATTATTTGCGAATGTTACATGATTCCCTACATGACAATCATGAGCGATATGCGCATAACAAAAAAATTGGCAATTATCACCAACAACTGTCATTCCTACACTCGAATCGGAACCCCTATGCATTGTTACGCCTTCACGAATCGTACAGTTTTTACCAATCGAAAGAGTCGTAGCCTCTCCCTTATGTTTATTATTTTGCGGATCTCCCCCCAAAACTGCATGAGAAAATACTTTACTCTTGGCTCCTAACGTTGTCTTCCCCATTATCACAACATGACTCATCAAACTGCATCCATCACCAATAACAGCATCTGAACTAATATGACAAAACGGTCCAACTTGTACATTCTCACCAAGCTGCGCTCCCTTCTCCACAAGAGCAGTTGGATGGATTTTTGTACCGGACATTTTTAAATTCCCATCAAATATCGTTTATTCTTCTTCGACAATCATCGCAGCAATTTCTGCTTCAGCGACGCGGACATCTTCTACTTTTGCAACGCACGAAAAACGTCTCATACCAGATCTTTTTTTCAAAAGCTGAACATGAATCTTGAGCTGATCACCAGGCATAACCGGCTTACGAAATTTCGCATTATCAACCGTCATAAGGTAAACTAAATTTGTTTGCTTATTGCCTAAATTTAAAAGTGCTATTGCTCCTGCCGTTTGTGCCATAGCTTCTAAAATCAAAACTCCAGGCATAACAGGCTTTGCGGGAAAATGTCCCGTAAAATGCGGCTCATTAATCGTTATATTTTTAATACCAATAGCTCCTTGTTCACCATCAATATCAACTATACGATCGATTAATAAAAACGGATAACGGTGCGGTAATATTGATAATAGTTTTTCAATATCGACAGCCTCTAAGTTTTTAGTCTTTTCACTGCTGATCATATCAGCGTTTCTCCTTTTTAACTTTTCCCATACTGCGCAACGTCGCTACTTCACGAAACCATTGTTTAAATGGTCGCGCTGGACTACCTCCCCATTTTTCGCCATCCGGAATGTCATTCATAACACCACTACGAGCAGCAATCTGAACACATTTACCTATTATGATGTGATCGGCTACTCCAACACCCCCGCCAAGCTGAGACATATCCCCTATCGATGTACTTCCCGCAATGCCACATTGAGCAGCAATAAGACAATAGCGGCCAATTTTTACATTGTGGGCAATTTGTACAAGATTATCAATCTTGCTTCCTTCACCAATAACAGTATCTTGAAATGTCCCACGATCAATTGTCGTGTTCGCACCAACTTCTACACCATCCTCAATAATAACGCGACCAAGCTGTGGAATTTTCTCGATTCCAGAAACGCCCCCAACATAACCAAAACCATCTTGCCCAATACAAACACCAGGATAAAGCTGAACCTTATCACCTATTATAGAACACTGAACTGTTACCTTAGGAGCAATATAGCAGTCACATCCAATACGGCAATTTTCACCGATAACAGCTGTGGATGAAATGAGAGTTCCTGCACCAATCTCAACATTTCTACCAATAACAGCTCCCGCTTCAATACACACATCATGTGCCAACTTAGCCGTTGGATGAATATGCGCATGCGATGAAATCCCCTTCGATCCTAACCAAGGCATTGGCTTGACAGAATCTGGAAACAAAATACGACCAATCTGAGCAAAGTCACGCTGTGGTGTGGATGTTACCAAAATTGCCATAGTTTCGGGAACTTTAAAAACAATCTCATTCGTACAAAAAACAGCAACAGCGGAACTGTCCAGTAAAGCATCAGAAAACTTCCGATGCTCTACAAAAACAAGAGAACCTTCCACAGCACTCTCAAGTGAAGAAAGAGTATTGATAACTTTATGAGAAAACTCTGGATTAAGAAGCTTTGCACCCGTCAACTCAGCAACATTTGCAACTGTCAATTGCCGGGACGGCGTAAAAAAAAATGTATCCGCCATCAAAACACTTTCTCTCCCAGCTTAAGCTATTCTCTTCAAGTTTTTCCTTCTTAAAATCACTCAAATCAGAACTTCGTAGAAATACCAAAATTCAATTGTTGCAAACGATCACCTTCCTGCTTCGTTATTGGCCAAGCATAATCAAAACGCAAAGGACCAAACGGAGAATCCCACATCAAACTCACACCTGCAGATGAACGCCAAGCACTTTTGGTATTGGTAACAGACGGTTCACCCTTAAAAACGGCTTTATAATTATTGCCATAAAGCGTGGCAATATCCGCAAATAAAGCACCGCGCAACCCGAACCCTTCAGGCACAACAGGGATAGGAAACTGTACTTCAGCAGTCGCATTCATATATGTTGTTCCCCCCAAGAAATAAACCTCACCCTTACTGGAAACCTGACGCGGACCTATTCCATTATATTTGAACCCTCGAATCATATCAGTATTCGCTTTAAACATATCGAAAATACGAACACCATCTCGGCCCATTCCGTGGATATAACCACCCCCAAAGGAAAGCAAACCAACAATATCCTTCTGGTCAGAAAGAGTCTTGTACATCATCGCCTTACCCGTGGTCTTCAAGAACTTTGCACTTCCACCAAGCCCTGCATATTCCTGAAGAAGATGCACGTACCATCCATCATGGGGGGATCTCATATCATCAATCGTATTATAGGTGAAACCATAACTAATTGATGAACGTTTCCAAGGGCTTTGTTTTGCAGCTTGAACAATCGCACCAGAATATTTCCCATATAATTCTATTACGTCACTCTCTTTGTCAAAATCGTACTCTCCGCCAAAATCATATTCTTCCTGTACATAAGAATAAGCTACATTAGCAGATAATTGATTATTAATAGGTAATGAAAACCGTAGCGATCCACCTGTCTGTCGTACATCATAGGCCTTATCAGCACGGTAAGTACTACGAAAAACATCAACGCCAGCAGATAAACGATACCCTAAGAAATAAGGATCAACAAATGATAAATTATAATTACGAGATTTTTCTTGCCCCGCACCTAATCCTAAACGAACATATTGACCACGTCCCCCAAGATTACGTTCGGTAACAGAAACTTCAAGTGACATACCAGGACTTGTTCCCCCTGTTGTATATCCTCCAGAAAGAGAGAGATCTCCTGTTGAAGCTTCAACGACATCTATTACCAAAATAACTTGGTCAGATTGATCTGTGGGCACCATTGAAATATTAACGGCTTTGAAGAAACCTAAACTTTCTAGACGACGTTTTGCCCGCTGTAATAAAGTTTGATTGTAAGCATCCCCTTCGTTTAAATCAATCTCACGGCGAATGACGTAATCACGCGTTTTCTCATTGCCACGTATATCAATACGCTGAATATAAGCACGTGTACCCTGTTCAATATTATATAAAATTGAAATTGTATGATTTGCTAAATTACGATTTCCCCGCGGCTCAACTTTAGCAAAAGCATATCCCGAATCAGCAACCTTATTATTAATAATTGCAACAGACTGTTCAATATCTTCTGCGCTATAAACATCACCTGGCTGGGTTTTAAGCACCCTTTTCACAGATTGAACGTCAATTCCATCAACATCACTTTCAACCTGAATATCACTAATTTTATAGCGCACACCCTCATCAAGAACGAAAGAAATTTTATATGTATTGCTTGCTGCATCAAAAGTCGCTTTAGAAGAGACTACACGAAAATCTGCATAACCACGATTATAATAAAAGCGACGTAAAGCTTCTTCATCAGCAGCGAGACGCTCTTCACTGTAAACATCACCTCCCAATAACTTCGAAAAAATTCCTGAAGTTTTTGTTGAAATCACATCACGCAAACGACGACTTCCAAAGACACTATTCCCCTTAAAAGTGATATCACCAATCTTTGTTTTTTGCCCTTCAACAACATTAAATACTACATTAACCCGCCCTTTTCCAAGGTTAATCGTTTGAACGTTGACAGTGATATTATTACGACCAAGAGTTTTATAAGCTTCACGAATTGTATTTATATCAGCAGAAAGCTTAGCAGAATTAAAAGGCTCATTCGGTTTTAAAGAAATAAACCGCTTAAGATCTGGGTCTTTAAAAGATTTATTTCCCTGAAACAATATCTGATTGACAACCTCATATTCTTTTACGAATACAACCAATTTATCACCTACCGGATTTATTTTAACATCATAAAATAAACCCAATTCGAAAAGATTCTTCACAGCATTATCAACATCAGCACTGGAAACCCCTTGTCCAGCCTTAATCCCCATATTGTCTCGAATCGCCTGAGAACTTACAAACTTATTCCCACGAACCTCAATAGAACGGACTACAGACGCTTGCATTTCTCCAACCGCAGCAATTGACATAAAAACCGTTGCTGGGGCAATCATCCCCATCTTTAACACCAATACAGATGCTGCATTTAAAAACTTTGAATTTGTAGTCATTGGCTTTTTTACCTTACTCTTGTTCCTTGGACATGATGCCTTAAAAAGCTAACTGCCATAACAACCTTTTTACAGCGAGACTTTTCATTCCTTAATTACTCATTATAATGTACGACGCCACAACATTTTGCAGACATGGTAAACAACCTTCAATTTGTTTTCGCTATTATTACTCAATTTATAAAGCGTTTTCCATAATTTAATTAGCTAAACCAACAAAAATAATCATTAAAAAAGACAAAGATCATAAAAAGGAGAAGAATGGAAAAACCTAAACGAAAAATAATTCCCTGAATTTTAGCAGATATTTTCCTCCTAGTAATGACCTCAATGACATGCAATAAAAGATGCCCACCATCAAGCGGTAGAATCGGAAAAAGGTTAATAAGCCCAACACTTATTGAAAGAAAAGCTGCCAAATTCAACAAAGAAACAAAACCTGTCTCGCTCACTTTCCAAGCAATTTTAACGGTTTTAGAAGGTCCACTTAGCCGACAACGGTCCTCTTTTCCTCCTATTAAACGACTCATAAAAAGAACGGTTTGAGTGACGATAAACACAGTACGATCTGACGCTTCTCTTACAGCTGTTACAAAACCATAGCGAATATGTTTTATATAAGTTGGATCTAAATGTGCAGGATTATTTAAATCAATAGGAACACCTACACCTATCATAGCACTTCGTGTTCGATTACCAAATCCATCATCTCGCTCAACGATTTCCGGGGTAATCACCGTTGTAAAGAATCGCCCCATGCGTTCTATTTTAAACTCTATGGGTTCTCTTCCGTGAAAAGCTACATAATTCATCAAATCTTCAAAACTTTCAACCCGTCGTCCATCCATTTCAACAAAACGATCACCTAACTCCAAACCGGACTGAAGAGCAGGGCTATCTTTTACCAAAGAACCAACAACGGGCTCAATGGCTACACGACCATAGATAAAGAAAAAAAATGTTAGAATAACAACAGTAAAAAGGGCATTGAAAAAAGGACCGGCAAAAACAGTTGCTGCTTTTTTCCAAGCATGCGCACTAGCAAATGAACCATCAACAATCAGAGATGATTGGGATGATACCATATCGATTTTTTCCTCATCCCCAACAAACTTTACATACCCTCCTACGGGGATAAGTGCTAAGCGCCACTTCGTGCCATGCTTATCTGTATAACTCGCTATTTCTGGCCCAAATCCAAGCGAAAAAACTAACGCCTTAATACCACACCACCGACCAATGAGATAATGCCCAAATTCGTGCACAAAAATGATAATCATAATGATGAAAAGAATACTCAAACTTCTTAAAAGAAAATCACCCATAGTGACGATATAATTTAAAAGTCCCAAACTACCTTCTCCCAATTAGATCATACTAAAAAGATTAAAAGGTGCATCCATATCAGACATAAATGAACCAATTAAATAAAGAAGAAAAGCTGCCCCTACCAATCCATCTATACGATCCATAAAACCACCATGTCCAGGCAATAAAGAACTAGAATCTTTAACAGAAAACCGTCTTTTGAGCCATGATTGCCCTAAATCACTCAATTGTGAAACAATTGACAAAACAAGTGTAAGAAGTGGCACAAAAAAACTTGCTAAATTTATATCAAAAAATCCAAAAGAAACCCATATACCACCGAAAACTCCGACAAATGTACCACCAAGTGCTCCTGACCATGTTTTATTAGGAGAAAATTGTGGTGCTAATTTAGGTCCCCCTAATGCACGTCCGATAAAATACCCACCAATATCTGTTCCCCACACTATCGTAAATAAGAAAATAACAACTTGGAACCCCAACATTTCATGATCCCGTAGAAAGCATAAAGCAACAACAGGAAAAGATGCATATAAAAAACCACAAAAAACCCAACCACTCTTTTTTATAGATATAATAGCCAACACCGCAGCCAAAACGATTAAAACACAAAAAATCAATGAAGCAGATACACTCAACACTAAAAAAAAGCCAAAGATCAAATAAAAGGTACTTGCTAATATTTTTTGTAAAATACACCATTTCTCTTTAGTAATACTCATCCACTCATAAAGAACAAAACCGCCAATACACCATACAAATAAAAAAAAGAAGATTCCTCCCAACCATGTTAGATACAACGCAATAACGCCAAACACAAAAGCTGTCAGAACACGATAAACCAAATTAGACAAAACAACATCCAAACAATAAAAATAGAAAATACAAGCTCTAAAATTGACGCAAGAAAAACTTCCCTACGCAGTATTTTTATTTCATACTTGTATAAATTTCTCTTATAATTTATCATAAATAATTCAGTCTACAAAGATAGCGCTTTTGAGACCAATAATCAATGAAACCAACTTCAAAAATCTCCGTCAGGATTAATCCTAAAATATTTTTTTTAATATTTTCTCAAATATAAAATGAAAAAGCAGCTATCTATCTCCCATATGAATTAACTAATATAGCTTTCGTATAACAACACTTCTCTATCAACTATTCGTCATTGAAAAACGAATTACGCCACATAACATCTGCTTGATCGATTATACTCACATGTTTTATAATGGGAAAATAAGAGAAAGGTTAGGCTTATTTTTTGCGTTATATTCTTTCCCCAACCCTCATCTTAGAATATTTGAATAATTTCTAATAATACTTTCATTATGTAGTTTAACAAAGACATGCTAAACTAAAAGCCCTCACCATGCTGCTCAATAGTGTCTTCCTGCAAAGAGCTTGATTTACCATGCAGATTAAAAAATAAAAACATCTGCCCTTTCAAATCAATCCCTCCCATATCAAGATGATAAAACGATAAAATACCTTCCTGCATCACACCTTGCTATCACAGAGCACTCTACTTCCTACTATTATCCATAGAAACAATTTACAGGCTGGAAGTATAACATCTTTCTCTAGCGACAAAACCGTCTTAAACGTGCATAATTTCAGATTCTTTTACGGCTAAAATTTTATCAATATCAGCAATCGTTTCATCTGTGAGTTTTTGAACTTTTTCAGACAAACTATGGGCTTCATCTTGTCCAATTTCACCATCTTTTTCTAACTTTTTCAAATTGTCCATACCATCCCGACGAACATGACGTGTAGCAACACGCGCTTGCTCTGCATAGTGATGTGCAATTTTTACAAGTTCTTTACGGCGCTCTTCATTCAACTCAGGCAAAGGAATACGTAAATTCGTACCATCAGTTATGGGATTTAAACCAAGACCAGAATCGCGAATAGCGCGCTCTACAGCTCCTACCATCGTTTTATCCCATACAGAAACAGAAAGCATCCGAGGTTCGGGAACAGAAATATTAGCAACCTGATTTATGTGCACAACAGAACCATAAGATTCAACGGTCAACGGTTCTAATAAACTGGCCGATGCACGTCCAGTCCGCAAACCACCTAATTCATGTTTAAAAGCCGCAATAGCACCATCCATGCGACGTTTCAGATCATCCATAATTGATGTAACATTCATATTTCTGTCTCCTTCAATTGTCCTTTGAAGCTTACCCTTATTCCGATACTATTGTAAAGCGTCCTGTTCCATTCAAGACCTTAGCCAAACCGCCTTTTTCATGAATGGAATACACAATAATCGGTACATTGTTCTCACGTGCTAAAGTGACCGCCGTTGAATCCATAACAGATAACCCCCATTGTAAAACTTCAACATGTGTTAATTGGTCAAAACGCTTAGCCGTAGGGTCTATCTTTGGATCTGCTGAATAAATACCATCAACTTGTGTTCCTTTAAGAAGGACATCCGCACCAATCTCTGCTGCACGTAAAGTAGCAGCAGAATCAGTGGTAAAAAATGGGTTTCCTGTACCACCCGCAAAAATAACAACTTTTCCCTGATTCATATAAGCTATTGCTTTACGTTGCGAGAAACTTTCACAAATTTGTGGCATAGCAATCGCAGAGAGTACAACAGTTTCAACCCCTAATTTTGTCAAAGATGTTCGCAATGCTAAAGAGTTAATAGCAGTTGCAAGCATTCCCATATGATCCCCTGTCACTCGGTCCCCACCACGCGAAGCAACAGCAACGCCACGAAAAATATTTCCCCCACCGATAACAACCGCAACTTCTACCCCCATTGTGCGCACTTCTGCAATATCAGCGGCAATACGGTCTACAACAGAAACATCAATGCCAAAACTCTGCCCCCCCATAAGAGCTTCACCAGAAGCCTTTAAAAGAATACGTTTATACGGAAGTGCTAATGCCATTAATAATCTCCCCAAAAGCACATTGACTTTTTGCTTTTGACATCACGAAGGGCACCACTTTTTTCACGTGACGCCCTCTCAACAATTACATTGCTCCCATCAGAGATTCTACAACCAACGATATGATTTTAAATCTCTGATCAAGAGTTTGCAATAACTAGCCTTTTACAGCAGCAGCAACCTCTGCAGCAAAATCAGACTCCTCTTTTTCCACACCTTCACCCAATGCAAAACGAATAAAGCCTGTAATTTTTGCTGGTGCGCCAATTGATTTTTCAGCATCCTTTAAAGCTGCCTCAACAGTCATATCAGGATTCATAACGAAAGCTTGAGAAAGCAAAACAACCTCTTCAAAAAACTTACGCATACGTCCTTCTACCATTTTTTCAATGATATTTTCAGGCTTTCCAGACTGACGTGCTTGATCTGAAAAAATTGCTTTTTCACGTTCAACAGCAGCAGCATCAACATCTTGTGCTGTAAGCGCTAAGGGATTGGTTGCTGCAATATGCATCGCAACCTGCCGACCAAAAGCAAGAGCAGCCCCTTTATTTCCTGTTGTTTCAATCGCAACCAAAACACCAAGCTTACCAAGACCATCAGCTACACTATTGTGTATATAAGTCGCAACAACACCATTCTCAACAGACAATTTAGCGGAACGACGAAATGTCATATTTTCGCCAATTGTACCAATTGCATCTTTAATCGTAAGCTCTACAGTCTTCTCAGAACCTGGATAAAGAGAAACAGAAACAGATTCAACATCACCTGGCGTATCTAAAGCAGCAGTTGCTACATTGCGCACGATATCTTGGAATCCGGCATTGCGTGCAACAAAATCTGTTTCAGAATTAATCTCAACCAAAACCGCATTTAAATCTTTTGATACGACTCCGATTAATCCTTCAGCCGCTGTACGACCGGCCTTTTTATCTGCTTTAGCTATTCCTTTTTTACGAAGCCAATCAACAGCAGCTTCCATATCACCACTGGTTTCAGCTAGAGCGGCTTTACAGTCCATCATACCAGCGCCAGATAGTTCTCGAAGTTCTTTTACTTGTGCAGCAGTAATGCTCATATTTGCCTCTTTATTCTGTAATAGTGAAAGCGTGCAAAACCCCTCTGCACGCCTATAACTTCTTCTTTAGACAATAAAAGTACCTTAATTAGGCGTTTTATATTATTCAGAAACTTCTGAAACCGCATTTTCTTCCAAAATAGGCTCCACAGGCGCATCAACTTGAGCTCCTAAATCGATACCCATTGCTCCTTGCTGGCGTGCAATACCATCAAGGGCGGCACGAGCAAAAAGATCGCAATAAAGAGAAATTGCACGTGAAGCATCATCATTACCTGGTATCGGATGCGTTACGTCATCAGGATCGCAATTGGTATCAATAATAGCGATAACAGGAATGCCTAAACGTTTTGCTTCTTGAAGGGCAATATTTTCTTTATTCGTATCGATGACAAATATAAGATCTGGAACAGATCCCATATCTTTAATACCACCAAGCGCACGATTAAGCTTTTCACGATCACGTTCAAGATTTAAACGTTCTTTTTTGGTAAAACCTTGCGCCTCAGCAGCAAGAATTTTGTCAAGCTTTCGCAAACGATGTATCGAATTGGAAATCGTTTTCCAGTTTGTGAGCATACCGCCAAGCCAACGTGCATTAACGTAATACTGGGCAGAACGATTCGCCGCATCAGCGATAATATCAGATGCTTGCCGTTTCGTACCAACAAAGAGAATACGACCACCACGCGCAACAGTATCTGAAACAAGTTTAAGCGCTTGGTATAAAAGCGGAACGGTCTGAGCAAGGTCAATAATATGGATATTATTACGCTGACCATAAATATAGGGAGTCATTTTGGGATTCCAACGATGAGTCTGGTGACCAAAATGCACACCTGCTTCTAAAAGCTGGTGCATAGTAAAATCGGGTAGTGCCATAAATCTTATCCTTTCCGGTTCAACCTCCGCGGAAAAAGCAGGAAAACCTACTACCGGCGGATGCTTGCTAGAATTTTCTCACAAATTATTTGCAAACACCCAAACTCCGCGTGTGGAATAGCGCAAACATACTAATATTTGATTCTTTTTCAAGTCATTTTCTTTAATCATTTAATATTTGCATTTTCACATTGATTAAGATCTTTTCCAAGTTCCAAGAATTCGAGACTGTTCAATTTTGCACGCACTGAAAAAGTTCCATAATCTATATGAAGATCACGCATGATACCATTCTCATTTAAGAGAAAACTACTACGATAAACCGGCAAACCATCTTTATTTTCTCCATCATCAAAATAAGAAATTGTAACAGGCCAATATTCGTCTTCATCCAATTTTCTCACTTTTTCCGTTTCGCTATCAGATAAAAGCGCCTTCTTTTCCCCTATGACAATACTTTCTTTTATAACTTTATCTGCTTTATTTGTCCCATCAAATACAGTAACATTGTAAAAATGATGCCCTGCTT
Organism: Bartonella sp. MR100HLJHH; assembly: GCF_042194215.1. Lineage (NCBI taxonomy): Bacteria > Pseudomonadati > Pseudomonadota > Alphaproteobacteria > Hyphomicrobiales > Bartonellaceae > Bartonella > Bartonella sp. MR100HLJHH. The sequence continues at coordinate 24,206 of NZ_JBHIMR010000005.1, read as the reverse complement.
TTGCATGGCGGATAATATTTTTTAGTTGCATCATTGGAAATTCAGCCATTGCAAGCTTATACTCTTTTTCCTTTGGCTTTTTTAAGGTAACTGTAATACCATCTTGAGTACGCTCCGCAACTCCCTCAGCACGATGCGCAACCTCTTCTCCCTCTTGATCTGTAATATTAAAATGAAATGCACGGCTGTCTCCTGTTTCATAACTCGTCGTCTGTTGATCCGTTAAACGTACCGGCATATCTTCAATGTGAACACGACTAATAAAACGAAAACGTGTGCTATAGCCTTGGCATGCCGAACCAGTAAGCTCGTAAACCATTCGCCCTGACATCGCAGAAATTGTCATGTCATGAGAAACGCTATCGAGATGAAAATCATAAATTGCTCGATGAGGCACAATAAAAATAGGCTCTTCAGCTCTCGCTGTACATAAAAAAACAATATATGAAATTATTATAAATAATGATCTAATCATTCCCAAATTCCAAACTTTATCCCCGTTGCATAACATCATACAATAAGGCAAAAAAGGCTAATTTCTCAATTAACCACACATTTCCTTAAATCAAAAAATAGATTATACAATGAATGTATTATAGAGCAGCTATGGAGTTTAAATTATGACCAATATGATTGAAAAAAACTTAGAGAAATTCGGAATCACTCTTCCTGAAGTAATCTCCCCCCTTGCCAATTACATCACCACTTCACAAAGTGGCAATCAACTCTTTATTTCTGGACAACTCCCTCTTATTAATGGAAAACCAATAGCCATCGGTAAAGTTGGTGCAACTGTGAATACCGAACAAGCCCAAAAAGCATCCGAAGCTTGCGCTCTCAATATTCTCGCTCAACTCCAAGCAACTCTAGGTGACTTAAATAAAATAAAACGTGTGGTAAAAATTACTGTTTTTGTGGCTGTAGATTCTCATTTTACCGATATTCCTTTTGTTGCCAATGGAGCTTCTAATTTATTCGTCAATATCCTTGGTGAAATTGGAAAACACGCCCGTTCTGCTATTGGTGTTGCCTCTCTTCCTATGGATGTTCCTGTAGAAGTTGAAGCCATCATAGAAATCTAAGCCTTCATTAAGACAGTGCACCATCCTAAATATAACTAAAGTCAAAATACTTCTTTGTCTTAAACTCTGATAAACTTTGTATTTTTTCGTTTTTAATTAAAATCTTAAACTTACAATAAAAGGAAATATTTGTATGAAACAAGCTTATGACAATAACAATATTTTTGCTAAATTGATTCGCAATGAAATCCCTTCTGTTCGTGTCTACGAAGATGATGATGTTATTGGATTTATGGATATCATGCCACAGGCACCAGGTCATACGCTGGTCATTCCTAAAAAAGGCTCTAGAAACTTACTTGATGCAGATACTGAAACATTATTTCCTGTTATTAAAGCTGTTCAAAAAATTGCAAATGCCGTCAAAAAAGCCTTTCAAGCAGATGGCATAACTGTCATGCAATTTAATGAAGCAGCTAGTCAACAAACCGTTTATCATCTCCATTTCCATATTATACCACGTATGGAGGGAATAGAACTTACCCCTCATAATAATATAATAACGCCTACAGAAATACTTGAAGAGAATGCAAAGAAAATCCGTGCAGCCTTATAACACACTCTTAAGTTGTTGTGCTTTTTTTTCCTACACGTTTTTTTGTAAAATTTTCCATTTTACTTTTCTTTGAACTTGCAGATATATCGGAAGATGAAATTTCTAACTGTAAGCTTTCTTTTTTGCCATTTGATTTTTGTGTCAATACGCGAACAATGCCACCGTTGCGTAACTTTCCAAATAAAATTTCATCAGCTAATGGCTTTTTAATATATTCTTGTATAACACGCCCTAATGGGCGTGCTCCCATCTGAGAATCGTATCCCTTATTGGAAAGCCATAAAGTTGCAGAAGGGCTTAATTCAAAACAAATTCCCCGATCAGCTAATTGTGCTTCAAGCTGAAAAATAAATTTTTGCACTATCTGATTGATGATTAAATGAGATAACGGTGCAAACGGAATAATTGCATCTAACCGATTACGAAACTCTGGTGTAAATAACCGATTGATTGCTTCTATATCCTCACCATCACGATGTACTTTCCCAAATCCAATAGCTGATTTTGCCATATCTGAAGCGCCAGCATTGGTTGTCATAATCAAAATAACATTGCGGAAATCAATTTTCTTACCATTATGGTCTGTTAATCTACCATAATCCATTACCTGCAATAAAATATTAAATAACTCTGGATGTGCTTTCTCAATCTCATCTAGCAATAGGACTGCGTGAGGCTTCTGATCAACAGCATCTGTAAGGAGACCTCCTTGATCAAACCCTATATAACCTGGAGGAGCTCCGATTAAACGTGCTACCGTATGCCGTTCCATATATTCTGACATATCAAAACGCAATAATTCAATGCCTAAAGATGATGCAAGCTGTTTTGCAACTTCAGTTTTTCCTACACCTGTTGGTCCTGAAAATAAATAACTTCCTATTGGTTTATCCGGTTCGCGTAAACCTGCTCGCGCCAATTTTATGGATGAAACTAAGACGGAAATTGCCTGATCTTGCCCATAAACAACATGTTTGAGTTCTCTTTCAAGCTTACTCAGTATCTTCTGATCATTCCGAGAAACTGTTTTTGGTGGAATTCTTGCAATTGTAGCAACAGTGGCTTCAATTTCTTTAACACCTATACTCTTCTTGCGTTGTTTTTGTGGCAAAAGCTTTTGCGCTGCGCCACTTTCATCAATAATATCAATTGCTTTGTCAGGTAACCTACGGTCAATTATATAACGTGAAGATAATTCTACGGATGCCTTCATCGCCTGATCTGTATATTTAATCTGATGAAAATCTTCAAAGTAAGGCTTCATCCCCTGCAAAATCTTAATCGCATCTGTAACAGAAGGTTCATTAATATCAATCTTCTGAAAACGACGCTCTAAAGCACGATCTTGTTCAAAGAATTTGCGATATTCTCTGTAAGTCGTCGAACCAATACATCGCATAGTTCCAGAAGATAATACAGGTTTTAAAAGATTTGCTGCATCCATATTTCCCCCTAATGTCGCTCCTGCTCCAATTAAGGTATGAATTTCATCAATAAATAAAATAGCATCTGGATACAGCTCAAACTCTTTAATAACTTGCTTTAAGCGTTCTTCAAAATCACCGCGATAACGTGTACCAGCAACAAGTCCCCCCATATCAAGAGAAAATATTGTTGCATTTGATAAAACTTCAGGCACTTGCCCATCAACAATGCGCTTTGCTAATCCCTCAATTATAGCGGTTTTCCCCACTCCAGGATCACCAACCAAAAGCGGATTGTTTTTTGACCTTCGACATAAAATCTGAATCATGCGTGAAATTTCTATTTCACGGCCAATTAATAAATCAATTTTTCCATTAAGTGCTTTACAATTGAGGTCAACACAATAATTCGTTAAAGCACTTGTTCCTCTTTCACCATTATCCGAAATCTGCTGATCTAATTGCTCTTCAAGTCCTTCAAGTAACATGGATAACCCATCATCACGTGTGATACCATGCGAAATAAAACGTACAGCATCATAGCGTGTCATTCCCATTTCTTGAAGAAAATATGCTGCATGGCTTTCACGTTCAGAAAAAATTGCAACAAGAACATTTGCCCCCGATACTTCATCTTTTCCAGCTGATTGTGCATGAATCACCGCACGTTGGATAACACGCTGGAAAAAAGCTGTAGGCTTCGTATCCTCATCAGCTCTAATCTGTTCATCTAACTCTGAGCGAAGATAATTGGTTAAGCGCTCTCGCAATTCCTCCACATCTACCTGGCAAGCCTGAATAACGGAATTTGCATCGGCATCATCTAACAGCGCAAGTAGAAGATGCTCTAATGTTGCGTATTCATGCCGTGCTTGAGTAGCAATTGTTAATGCACGATGCAAAACCTCTTCAAGACTAGGTGTAAAAGATGGCATAATTCCTCACTTCCATTCCATTACACATTGTAACGGATGTTCATTTTGACGCGCACATTCCCTCACTTGTAATATTTTCATTTCAGCGACTTCATAAGTATAAGTTCCACATTCTCCTATCCCACTGTGATGAACATTTAACATTATTCGCGTTGCCTCTTCGAAACTTTTTTTAAAAAAGTTCTTCAAAACGAAAACAACAAAATCCATAGGTGTGTAATCATCATTAAGCAAAAAAACTCGACATAATTTAGGTTTTTCGAGTTTTGCTCTAGCCTTAGGCATTATAACCGCACCATGCCTAACTTCATCCCAATTCTTGCCCTTTTCATTATGCATAATATGAGCTATAGAGTTTATTATGAGCGTCTGTCCCATTATCGTTTTCCATGCAATACATTTTTATTAATTTTAAATTCTTTCATAACTATTGCAATACCTGTATGTATTAGAAATAAGATTCCCTCTATGGTTAGACTTCAATCACTCACTCATAAAATAACTTCTGTAAACAAATTAGTAATACCATTCGTCTAAACTGCATCAACAAATTACAGAAAAGGAAGCTTTATAGAAGTTTTTCAGGATAAATGGAGAAATAGGATACTGCAAGTGTATATTAATTATCAAAAAATTATGCGCTACTGTAAAACAATAGCAATTTCTTTTGTTGTGTTAGCTTTTTCTTACTGTTGGGCATCAGCTACACCTCAAGGAGCCTATCCTGATAAGTATGCGGCTATTGTTATAGATGCTACTACGGGAAAAACTCTATTTCAAGCCAATGCAACACTGAAACGTTATCCTGCTTCTTTAACAAAGATGATGACATTGTACTTACTCTTTGAAGCTATGCAGATGCGTCGTGTGACACCAAATACACCAATTCCCGTTTCACATTATGCAGCAATGCGTCCACCGACAAAAATTGGGTTTAAAGCAGGCCAAACAATTTCTGCAGAATCAGCAGCTAAAGCACTCATTACAAGATCCGCAAATGATGTTGCTGCTGCCATTGCAGAATATCTTGGAGGTAGTGAAAAAAAATTCGCTCAAATGATGACTGTAAAAGCTCGTAAACTTGGCATGAAACATACACATTTCGCAAATGCTTCAGGACTTCCGGATGTGCACAATTATTCTACAGCACGAGATATAGCGACTTTGTCATTAGCTTTACGTAAACATTTTCCAAAACAATATAAATTGTTCAAAACAAAAAGTTTTAATTTCCGTGGGCATAAAATTAACAGCCACAATAAACTCGTTAAAATAATGAAAGGTGTCGATGGAATTAAAACAGGATACACACAAATGTCAGGTTCTAATTTAGCAACTTCAATGCGTCTTGATGGGCGCTCTGTTGTCGCTGTTGTTATGGGAGGTAAATCATCTACTGCACGTGACGAGCATATGGCTAGCCTATTGAATCAATATTTGCCCAAAGCAAGCCAAATGAAAAGTGGTAAACATTTAATGGCTTCTGTACGCTATCACTTACCGACTGGCGCCAATACTCCTATACCGACTATTAAAGCTGATTCAAGTAATTTTGATGATGAAATTTCGACTATGTTGACAGCATTTGCAGAACAACCTAAAAACTCCAATATCGCAATAACGGCTGTAAATAAGGTAATTATACCAATACCAAACCCTCAAAAAACTATACCGGTTGAGACTCATAAAATTGTAACAGCCTCTTTGTCCACAAATGCCGGATGGGCTATCCAAATTGGTTCTCTTCCTAGTGAAGAACAAGCAAAAACTTTACTTTTAAAAGCAAAAAATATAGCTTTTTCTACTTTAAAGCACGCATCTTCACACATGCAACTGTTTGAAAAAAATGGGCAGCGTTATTACCGAGCGCGCTTTACAGGGTTTCAATCAAAAAAAGCTGCATTTGATGCTTGCTCTACATTAAAGAAAGCAAATTTTAACTGCTATACTGTAGCCTACTAAAAATTTTTGAATTCTGCGTTAAGGATAGTATTATGACAGATAATGCTTTTGCTTCATTCCATAAAAAAGAAATTTTATTGAAGCAATCATCCCTCCTTTCATTGCGTTCTCTTCACGATGCTGCCGCAAAACTTACTGGTTTAAAATATAATTCGACTGCATTAGATACACAATCTCTTGTTAACCTTCTCATTTGCCAAACAATACGCAACCGTCGTCTCATAATGCCTCCTGTACGCATTCATTTACGCGTTGCTAGCCAGACTGGTAATGTGCCTATCAAAATCCGTCTAGGAGCAACAAATATTTAATTCTACAGACCATCTCTAAAAAATTATTTTATTATTAACCATTATCTACAGCCTTAGAAACTCCTTTGATAAACATACTTTTTTCTTATTATGGAATTGTGCTGACAGCTTTTCCAACTATCCAATACCTCCAAGCTTTCAATAAAACCATTATTCAAAGACATAAAAAAACACCCAATATTTTTTCACTTTTGGATTTAATATAAAAATTATCCTTGATATCTTTTTGGAAAAAATGAATAGCTTCATTGGATGAAAACTTATCATTTTAGGGATTATTGTAAAAGTTCAATAAAGGAAGTCCCTCTTAATAACGGTCCCCCTTACAACATAAACGCTGTAAAAAATAATCTAACTCCTCTTACTTTTATTTCTTTCAACAGACAAAGAAAATTGGAAAATACAACAAATACTATCGATGAAAAAACATAAAAGAAATTATCAGATTAAATATCATGATACCGATTTCCATAAGATTTTAATTTATAATTTATTTTTTGCATATTGAATAAGAGTTTTTCGTAAAATTCTCTTATTTTCCTTCTTGTATTGAATCAGTCAAAATCGTTCGCTTGCTCATCACGAGCAAGATTGGCATTAAACTATTAAAAAAAGAAATCAAAATATCTCTTATGAATCATTTCAAGTACTCTAGAATCTTTTGTAACATTGAAAGTTGAAAAAAAAGGATGAATAGTGCTGGCTTTCTCCCTCTATAAATAAAGATGCTAATACCCTATAGGTTTTATACCATTCATGGAAAACTTACATTATACTATTCATATGCAAGATACTGATTTATAAAGATAGTTCATTATTTTGCATGTTAGATGAGAAACTCGAATATCGTAAAATTCTCTCATTTGAAATTTGTTTATGTTGAATCAATCCAAACCGTTCTCTTGTATGTTATGAGCGAGATTAGTGTGTGGCGTGAAACTGTACTAAAAAGACTCAAAATGCCTATAATGAACCGTTTTAAATGCTAAGGGCTTTGGTCCCCATACAAGGGGGGCTGGTAAAGTGTATAATCGTGCCAGCATACTCTTTTTATTAAGCATAAAGATGGGGATAGCTCAATGGATTTACTGTTATACCATTCACAGGTGCCATCGCGAAATGAGTTTGGGAGCGTTGAGAGATATTTCTTTAAAGCAAACTCATGAATGAGTAACACGATAATGTTCTATCGTGTGCATTCTATTCTCATGAGAATTTTGATAAATATTTTTTAATGTATATGCTATTATTTATTTTAGTTTTTTTGACGGTACAGAATTTATAAATAAAAAAGATATTTCCAATATATCTCTTAATTATTGTAAATTAGCATTTCTTTTCAAGGTATTTTTTACCATACTAGGTATCAAAAGATCTTCACTTCTAAAAATTAAAATCTTTAAAATTCTCTCTCCTCATCATAATTATTCAGATTTAACATAAATTTTCCTTGGATACTCAGGCATAATCTTCCATTACTTAAAAGATATGGCTATGGAAACTTTTAAAAGCCATAAAACCCAGCTAAAAAATAATGGCAGACTGATCACTAATTTTACTTTACGCTTTTTTATTTTTTCTAAATTAGACTTTTTTCCCATTTTAGAGACAAATCAGATAGATACTGATAGTACTCCCCCTCCAAACTTGCATGCCAAAGCTACTATTCGTTAAGAAAACACTGAATCATCTCGAATTTATTTCAAGCTGCTGTTGCATTAAAGTGGAATTTTGATTTATAAGTAACAAAAAAACATAAGCTTTATCAGGAAATACGATTCCCCTCCCAAAAATTCCAGTTATGGATTGAAAAATGTTTCAGATCCTAACAAGATATTGTATTGACTGCAAGACCACCTTTACTTGTCTCTTTATAGCGTTCACTCATATCATGACCAGTCTGGCGCATTGTTTCTATACAAGCATCAAGAGAAACAAAATGATCTCCATTACCATATAATGCAAGAGAAGAAGCCGTTACCGCCTTAACAGCTCCCATTGCATTACGCTCAATACAAGGAACTTGTACAAGACCTGCAACAGGATCACATGTCATTCCCAAATGATGTTCAAGCGCAATTTCTGCCGCATTTTCAATTTGAGCTGGCGTTCCACCTAACGCTGCGGTCAACCCTGCTGCGGCCATTGAAGATGCCGTTCCAACTTCACCTTGACACCCAACTTCTGCACCAGAAATAGAGGCATTATGTTTGATAACACCGCCTATAGCTGCTGCCGTTAATAGAAAATTATGTATTCCCTCTCGATCTGAATCATCATTAAATTGAAGATAATAACGCAAAACTGCTGGGACAACACCAGCTGCCCCATTTGTTGGAGCTGTAACAACACGACCACCTGCTGCATTTTCCTCATTGACTGCTATAGCATATACCGAAAGCCAATCATTTGCCCAAAGTGGATAATTGCGATTTTTCTTTTGATTTTCCAAAAGCGTTTCATGCAGCTTTTTAGCACGCCTTAGAACACGTAATCCACCAGGCAACTCACCTTCTTGTGAAAGACCTCTATCAATGCAATTTGTCATCGCTGAAAAAATTTCATCAAGCCCTGTATCAAGAGAAGAACGCTCTATCTTTGTTTCTTCATTTAAGCGCTTCATTTCAGCAATTGAAAGTCCTGATTTTTCTGCCATTGATAACATTGCACCAGCAGAATCAAATGGATATGGCACCTCTAATGTTTCTGGTTGTATATTATCATTCATATGGCTTAATTCATCCTCAGTCACAACAAAGCCACCGCCGATAGAATAATAAATCTGCCGCAACAGAACATTCCCATCAGTATTAAGTCCTTCAAAGGCTAGTCCATTTGTATGTCCAGGGAGAATTTTCTTTCGTTCAAAAATAAGATCACGCTGCACATCAAACTGATAAGCGAGATGGCCTTCTGGTTGCACTTTTTTTTCACGTATAACTTTTTCTAACAACCCTCCCATGCTATCAGGATCAACAGTAGAAGCTTTTTCTCCTAAAAGTCCTAATATGATAGCCCTATCTGTTGCATGACCAATACCCGTGAAAGCTAAAGAACCATAAAGATAAACACGTATACGAGAAACTTGAATATCAGACGACTGAGAAAAATCTCCTATCTTTTGCAAAAACATATTAGCAGCTGTCATCGGCCCCATCGTATGTGAGCTAGAAGGACCAATCCCAATTTTAAAAAGTTCAAAAACAGACAGAAACACGTATCACCTCAAAACTATAGTACAGCTTGAGCATATATGCTTTTTCATAACGTTTGTCCCGTTTAAAATCAAACTGCGAGATAAACTAAAAAAATGACAGCAATAAACACGAATGTCGCTCGTCTTGCTACCACCCAACACTTTCTTTCTATAGTGTTTTCCATTAGCCAACCCTCAAAAAACGGACAATGCCCCTAGAGTTACCATTCTTAATGTTCCAAACGTAGTAAAATAAGTGTTAATATGCAATATTAAAATTCAATAAAGATGCGAAATTCTTATCGGAAATATTTTGCATAATGCACCAAGTTCTTCAAAACGTATGCTTAATTATATAAAATATTTTATGGGTATGTTTCAATGAAACGTACAAAGTTTTCTAACGATTCTCGTTCTGTCTCAAAATTGTTTTCTGGAGCACTCATATCGCGATAACCAAGTGCCATACCACAGATAATATGGCGATCAGAAGGAATAGATAAAAGCGTACGAATCTCTTTATGATAATCAGCAAAAGCAGCTTGAGGGCAGGTATCTAATCCAAATCCACGTGCAGCTAACATAATGGTCTGCATAAACATACCCAAATCAAGCCAACTCCCCATTTCCATGTCGTGATCCATTGTAAATAAGAGTCCTACAGGTGCATCAAAAAATAAAAAATTTCGCGCCTTTTGATGAAGTATTTTTTCTTCATCACCTTTTTGAATTCCAAGACTCTGATAAAGATCCAAACCAACTTTTCGACGCCTTGAAATATAAGGCTCACGCCACTGACGTGGATAATAACTATATTCACGCTCTCCTTTTACACCTGAAAGCACAAGTTGTGAAAGCTCTTGCCCTACTTTCTGTAATACACTTCCTGTAAGCACAATCACTTGCCATGGCTGAATATTTGTTCCAGATGGTGCACGTGCTGCAAGTTTTAAGATTTCTTTGATTGTTTCCAACCTAACTGGCTGATCCGTAAAAGCACGAATTGACTTTCGTGATAAAATAGATTGAAAAACACTCATAGGAGAAACTGCCATTGTTTTTTACTTTCTTTATGAAAAATAATTTTTTTACTTATCAAGGACAATATACTGCGAAAATACCTTCGCAGCTTTTTTCGAACACTCTATTTCTTTAAATGACTTACACATTTCATGTAGTGTTAAAGATTCCCCTTAGAGATAGTGTAACCTATCTCTTTTAATAAAAAGAAAATTGTCTAAAAGCAGATGAAATAAATTTTATAATCAATGATTAACCCCCAACTCCGCTAAGCTCTCAAAAAAACTCTCCTCAATTCGTTCTAAATCCTGTAGAAGATCATCAATATCATTCTGCATCTGCTTTAAATCAGCTCGTTTTTTATGAATTCCTGCAATTAATTTCTTAAGCTTCTTCTCATCATCAGGTAGTTTTCCAACCATTGTCAACATATCAGATATTTCAGACAACGAAAATTTAACTCTTTTAGCACGCAGTATTTGTTTTAACTTATGATGATCCGTTTGTGTATAAAGCCGTGTATTTCCACGCCGAAAAGGAATAAGAAGTCCCTCTTCTTCATAATAACGCAAAGTCCGAGCTGTTATTGAAAACTCACGTGTTAATTTTCCAATTGAATAATATTCGTACATTTTTTCATTCTGTCTTCATAGATCACATTGTGATAAGAAATATGTCTATTTTTATAATACTTAGTGAGCACCCTAATCTCTACTTCCCTGCATTCTAATTTAGAAGAAGATACATTCTTGTCATACAAGTATTGTATAGTAGAGAATCAATTATTTTTTAGATTACAGAAAAGACTATCGATCTTTCATTATAAGTCCTTTAAAATCTTTATAGAAGATATCAATCAACAATTTTCCTAAAATTCAAAATCAATCATTATTTAATTTGTAGAGAATCAACTCTTTTCCTTGAATATGGCTTTTGAGTTTCACATAATTACAAAACAATAAGCTACTAAAGATGTTTAAAATAACTATTGCCTTATAATTTTTGATATTTTTCAGGAAAATATGCAACTTCTGCATTTCGAAATAAAAAAACGTCTGAATAGAAAGTTCAGACGTTTTTTTATTATGTGATGTTATATTTAAATTATTCAGTAACTGCTTGGGTTGTCATATTTGTCAACATAGCCTTAGCCACTTCGTTATTACTAGACTTACGCTGCTCATCTACAATCAAATCATCACGAACTGCAGCAATACGACGGATTTGAGAAATCGTACCCCCCGTACCTGCTGGAATAAGACGACCGACAATAACGTTCTCTTTAAGTCCTTGCAAAGTATCAATTTTACCAGAAACTGCTGCTTCAGTAAGAACACGTGTTGTTTCCTGAAACGATGCCGCCGAAATGAAAGAAGGCGTTTGAAGAGAAGCTTTTGTAATTCCAAGAAGAATGGGATTACCAGAGGCAGGTTTCTTCCCTTCTGCAATCAAATTATCATTGATTTCATCAAGTTCAATACGATCAACATTATCACCTGGAATATAACCAGAATCTCCAGATTCAGTAATTTCAACTTTTTGCAACATTTGACGAACAATCACTTCAATGTGCTTGTCATTAATAAGAACTCCCTGCAAACGATAAACCTCCTGAATCTCATTAACAAGATAAGATGCCAAAGCTTCAACCCCCTTAATCGCCAAGATATCATGAGGTGCTGGATTACCATCAAGGATATAATCTCCCTTTTCAATTTGATCACCTTCTTGGAAGTGAAACAACTTACCTTTTGGAATCAAATATTCTACTGCCTCAAGAGTTTCATCATTTGGTTCAATAATGATACGACGTTTATTCTTATAACCACGGCCGAATCGAATCGTACCACTTACTTCAGCAATAATCGCATGATCCTTTGGACGACGCGCTTCAAAAAGCTCAGCCACACGTGGTAAACCACCCGTAATATCTTTCGTCTTGGCACTTTCCATTGGCAAACGAGCAATAACATCACCAGCCTTAACATGAGCACCAAGCTCAACAGAAAGAATAGTTTCCACTGACATCATATAACGCGCTTCACCTCCCTTATACAATTTAGCAATGGATTCACCTTCTTTATCTGCATGGATAATAATGGCTGGTTTAAGATCCGCACCACGTGGATTAGCGCGCCAATCAATCACCAAACGCTTCGTAATACCCGTAGATTCATCAGCTGTTTCAGTGACAGATAAACCATCAATCATATCTTCAAAACCCACATAGCCTTCAACTTCCGTTAAAATTGGACGTGTGTAAGGATCCCATTCTGCTATACGTTGGCCACGTTTAACCATATCACCATCATCAACAAAAATATGGGCACCATAGCTAACACGATGTACAACGCGCTCTTTTCCTAACTCATCCTTGATAAGGATAGCCATATTACGCCCCATCACAACCAAATGTCCTTCAGAGTTACGAACCACATTACGATTACGAATCTCCACCTTACCTTCATAAGATGCCTCTAAATAAGATGAATCAACAACCTGCGCAGTTCCTCCTAAGTGGAAAGTACGCATAGTAAGCTGTGTTCCCGGTTCACCAATGGATTGAGCAGCAATAACACCAACGGCTTCTCCCTGATTAACAGGTGTTCCACGCGCCAAATCACGACCATAGCATTTTGCACAAACACCAAGACGTGTTTCACATGTTAAAGCAGAACGAATTTGAACAGATTGAATTCCAGCTTCTTCAATCTTCGCGACATCAGCTTCCTCAATCATCGCTCCACCTTCAAGGATAACCTCTCCAGAGACAGGATGTAGAATATCAACAAGCGCTGTACGACCAAGAATCCTTTGCCCAAGGGAGGCAACAATTTGTCCTGCATCAACAATTGGCTGCATGGTAAGCCCTTTTGCGGTACCACAATCAACTGCTGAAATAATAGCATCCTGTGCAACATCAACAAGACGCCGTGTTAAATAACCAGAGTTCGCCGTCTTTAACGCAGTGTCAGCAAGTCCTTTGCGTGCACCATGCGTGGAATTGAAGTATTCATTAACAGTTAGACCTTCTTTAAAATTTGAAATAATGGGGGTTTCAATAATTTCACCCGATGGTTTTGCCATTAATCCACGCATACCGGCCAATTGTCTCATCTGGTTAGCAGAACCACGTGCCCCAGAATGCGACATCATATAGATCGAATTCATCGGCCGTTGACGACCTGTTTTAGGATCAAAATCGACGGCTTGAATACGTTTCATCATTTCATCTGCAACGCGATCTGTACATTTACCCCAAGCATCTACAACCTTATTGTATTTTTCACCTTGTGTAATCAAACCATCATTATATTGCTGTTCATACTCCTTAGCCAAAGCTTCTGTCTCTGCAACTAAACGCGGCTTACTATCAGGAATAACCATATCATCCTTACCGAATGAAATTCCTGCACGACAAGCATAAGAAAAGCCAAGCTGCATAATACGGTCGCAAAAAATAACCGTCTCTTTTTGTCCACAGTGCCGATAAACATGATCAATCATTTTAGAAATATTCTTTTTCGTCATTTCTTGATTGACAATATCAAATGAGATATCCGAATTTCTTGGCAAAAGCTCACCGATAATCAAACGACCAGGTGTCGTATCATAAAGTTTAGAAACTTCTTTTCCATCCTTCCCCATATTCTTAACACGGCCTTTAATCTTCGTATGAAGCGTTACAACCTTATTTTCCAAGGCATAATGAAGCTCACCTATGTCAGAAAAAGCCATTCCTTCACCTGGTTCTTTTTCAGAAACAATTGAAAGATAATAAAGACCAAGGACCATATCCTGTGAGGGAACAATAATTGGGGCACCATTGGCCGGATGAAGAATATTATTGGTCGACATCATCAAAACACGAGCTTCAAGCTGAGCTTCAAGAGAAAGCGGAACGTGAACCGCCATCTGATCTCCATCAAAATCCGCATTAAAAGCAGTACACACCAGTGGATGAAGTTGAATAGCTTTGCCTTCAATTAAGATAGGTTCAAAAGCCTGAATCCCCAAACGGTGCAATGTTGGCGCACGGTTGAGTAAAACAGGGTGTTCACGAATAACCTCATCCAAGATATCCCAAACTTCTGGATGTTCTTTTTCAACAAGCTTCTTTGCCTGCTTTACCGTTGATGAATAGCCTTTTGCATCAAGCCGCGCATAAATAAAAGGCTTAAACAATTCAAGAGCCATTTTTTTGGGAAGACCACATTGATGCAATTTTAATTCAGGACCCGTCACGATAACAGAACGCCCCGAGTAATCAACACGCTTCCCAAGTAAGTTCTGACGAAAACGTCCTTGCTTACCCTTCAACATATCTGATAGGGACTTGAGAGGACGTTTATTGGCTCCAGTAATCACACGCCCACGCCGTCCATTATCAAACAATGCATCAACAGCTTCTTGTACCATACGCTTTTCATTGCGCACGATAATTCCAGGAGCACGCAATTCAATCAGCCGTTTCAATCGGTTATTACGATTAATAACCCGCCGATAAAGATCATTCAGATCTGATGTCGCAAAACGCCCACCATCAAGCGGAACCAATGGACGCAAATCCGGTGGAATAACCGGAATTGTTTTCATAATCATCCACTCTGGCTTATTTCCAGATTCAAGAAAATTTTCAACGATTTTAAGTCGTTTAATCAGTTTTTTCTGCTTTAACTCTGAAGTTGTTTCAGCTAATTCGAGACGCAAATCATTGGCGATTTTATTTAACTCCATACCAGCTAAAAGCTCGTAAATAGCTTCAGCGCCAATCATAGCTGTAAACTGATCTTCTCCAAACTCATCAATAGCAAGCATATATTCTTCTTCAGAAAGAAGCTGATGGAGCTTAAGAGATGTCAATCCTGGTTCGGTTACAATATAATTCTCAAAATAAAGAACCCGCTCAATATCTTTTAAAGTTAAATCTAAAAGTGTAGAAATACGACCTGGTAATGATTTAAGAAACCATATATGCGCAACAGGTGCCGCAAGTTCAATATGCCCCATACGCTCACGACGTACGCGCGAAAGAGTAACCTCTACACCGCATTTTTCACAAATAATGCCCTTATACTTCATGCGTTTATATTTGCCACATAGACATTCATAGTCTTTAATAGGGCCAAATATACGTGCACAAAAAAGACCATCACGCTCTGGTTTAAAAGTCCTATAATTAATAGTCTCAGGCTTCTTAATCTCACCATACGACCAGGACAAAATTTTCTCAGGACTCGCAATAGAAATGCGAATAGAGTCAAATGTCTGCGCTGGCGCTTGAGGATTGAAAAGATTCATGACCTCGTGGTTCATGCTGTTCTCCTTCAAAGATTCTTAGAACCTGTTGTAATATCTCATTTTTTTATAACAGATCTTCTTTAAAATACATTTACTTTTAAAAATGACCTGTATAACCTTAATAAGGTTATTGAAACTCTTAAAGCAATCAGAGCGCAGTCTTTTTCTACTGCGCTCCTTGAATTATTATTCTGCTGTATCAGACAATGCCCGCTGTGCAATAAATTCGCGCGCATCATCAAGCTCCACATTAAGAGCAAGTGAGCGCATTTCTTTTACCAACACATTAAAGCTTTCGGGTATACCCGCCTCAAATGTATCATCACCACGCACAATTGCCTCATAGACTTTCGTTCGACCAGCCACATCATCTGATTTTACTGTTAGCATCTCCTGCAAAGTATATGCAGCACCATAAGCTTCAAGTGCCCAAACCTCCATTTCACCAAAACGCTGACCACCAAACTGTGCCTTACCTCCTAATGGCTGCTGCGTAACAAGTGAATAGGGACCAATAGAACGTGCATGAATCTTATCATCAACAAGGTGATGCAATTTCAACATGTAAATATATCCTACCGTTACTGGACGATCAAAAGGCTCTCCAGTACGACCATCATAAAGCGTAACCTGCCCTGAACTATCTAAGCCTGCGTCCTCCAGCATCATGTTAATATCAGACTCATGTGCTCCATCAAAAACAGGCGTTGCAATTGAAACCCCTTTCTTCATCTGTAATGCCAATTTGTAAAGGCTTTCATTATCATACTGACGGACCGGTTCATTTTGATTATCATCAGGCATAAGATTTTCAATACGCTGACGCAACGGCAATATATCCCCAGTCTCTTGATACAATTCTAACAAATCACCAATCTTCTTGCCCATCCCCGCACATGCCCAACCAAGATGCGTCTCAAGAATTTGTCCAACATTCATACGACTAGGCACACCAAGCGGATTCAAGACGATATCAGCATGGGTCCCATCTTCAAGAAATGGCATATCTTCTACGGGAAGAATACGTGAAACAACACCCTTATTCCCGTGACGTCCCGCCATCTTATCACCTGGTTGGATTTTGCGCTTCACAGCCACAAAAACCTTCACCATTTTCATGACACCAGGAGGCATTTCATCACCTCTTTGGACCTTTTCAACTTTATCCATAAAGCGACGTTGTAATGCTTCTTTTGATTCATCATATTGCTTGCGCAAAGCTTCAATTTCATTTTGAAGTTTTTCATCCTCAACAGCAAATTGCCACCACTGGGATCGTGGATAATGCCCCATTACTGTACCATCAAGCTTTTTGCTGCCCGAAAAGCCTTTCGGACCTTCTACAGCAACTTTACCTGTCAACATATCGGTAAGACGCGCATAAACATTGCGATCAAGAATAGACTGTTCATCATCACGGTCTTTTGCTAAACGCTCAATTTCTTCACGCTCAATTGCCATTGCACGTTCATCTTTTTCCACGCCATGGCGATTAAAAACGCGAACTTCAACAACAGTACCAAAAGTCCCTGGAGGCATACGCATAGAAGTATCACGAACATCGGATGCCTTCTCCCCAAAAATTGCACGCAGAAGCTTTTCTTCCGGCGTCATGGGACTTTCACCTTTTGGGGTAATCTTTCCAACTAAAATATCACCTGGTTGAACTTCAGCACCAATATAAATAATGCCAGCTTCATCAAGATTTCTTAACGCTTCTTCCGCAACATTAGGAATGTCGCGCGTAATTTCCTCAGGCCCAAGTTTTGTATCGCGTGCTGCAACTTCAAATTCCTCAATATGAATTGAAGTAAAAACATCATCAGCAACAATGCGCTCAGATAACAAAATAGAATCTTCATAATTGTATCCATTCCAAGGCATAAAGGCTACGAGAACATTCCGCCCAAGAGCTAAATCACCAAGATCCGTGGATGGACCATCTGCAATGATATCACCTTTCTCTACCCTATCACCGACATGTACAAGAGGACGCTGATTAATACAAGTGGACTGATTAGAACGCTGAAATTTCTGTAGGCGGTAAATATCAACGCCTGATTTTGAAGGATCTAAATCTTCTGTTGCACGGATAACAATACGAGTAGCATCAACTTGATCAACAACACCACTACGTTTTGCACTCACAGCAGCTCCTGAATCGCGCGCAACAATGGCTTCCATTCCCGTCCCAACAAATGGCGCTTCAGCACGTACAAGAGGAACTGCCTGACGCTGCATGTTCGATCCCATAAGCGCACGATTCGCATCATCATTTTCCAAAAAAGGAATAAGCGCTGCTGCAACTGAAACCAACTGTTTTGGTGAAACATCCATCAAATCAACATGATCACGCGGCGCCATTAAAACTTCACCAGCATGACGGCAAACAACAAACTCTTCTGTAAAACGACCTTCACTATCTAATGAAGAATTAGCTTGAGCGACATAATGCTTTGCTTCTTCCATCGCTGAAAGATAAATAACTTCTTTTGTGACTTTTCCATCAACAATTTTTCGATATGGGCTTTCAATAAAGCCATATTTATTAACTCGCGCAAATGTTGCTAAGGAGTTAATGAGACCAATATTGGGGCCTTCTGGTGTTTCAATCGGACAAATACGACCATAATGCGTAGGATGTACGTCACGGACTTCAAAACCCGCACGTTCACGAGTCAAACCACCTGGACCAAGAGCAGAAAGACGGCGCTTATGGGTAATCTCCGACAATGGATTAGTTTGATCCATAAACTGCGACAATTGCGAAGACCCAAAAAACTCACGAACTGCTGCTGCTGCAGGCTTTGCATTGATCAAATCCTGTGGCATAACTGTATCAATTTCAACCGATGACATACGCTCTTTTATCGCACGCTCCATACGAAGAAGACCAATGCGATATTGATTTTCCATTAACTCCCCAACGGAACGAACGCGACGGTTGCCAAGATTATCAATATCATCAATTTCGCCACGACCATCACGCAATTCAACCAACATCTTAACAACAGCGAGAATATCCTCTTGGCGTAAAATTCGAACTGTGTCTGGACAATCAAGATCCATACGCAAATTCATCTTAACACGCCCAACAGCTGAAAGATCATAACGCTCTGGATCAAAAAACAATGAATGGAACATTGCTTCTGCTGTATCGATTGTTGGGGGCTCACCTGGACGCATCACTCGGTAAATATCAAATAACGCATCCTGCCGACTTTCATTTTTATCCACCTTCAAAGTATTGCGGATATAAGCGCCAATATTCATGTGATCAATATCAAGGATATTGATTTGATCAGCACTAACATCAAGCAAAATTTTTAATACTTTTTCGTCAATTTCATCACCAGCTTCAAGGTAAATTTCACCTGTTTCGTAATTGACGATATCTTCGGCTAGATAACAACCTAATAAATCATCTTCACTAACTTTAACCGCTTTAAGTCCTTTTTCTGCCAAAGACTTCGCAGTACGAACTGTTAATTTTTTACCAGCCTCCGCGACGACTTCACCACTATCTGCATCTATAAGGTCAGAGATGAGCTTCATTCCTTTAAAGCGATCAACAGAATAAGGAACTCGCCATCCTTCTCCATCACGCTCATAAGGCACTTTATCATAAAACGTCGATAAAATATCTGACGCATCCATACCCAGTGCCATCAAAAGACTAGTAACAGGAATCTTGCGCCGTCGATCAATACGTGCATAAATGATGTCCTTAGCATCAAACTCAATATCAAGCCAAGAACCACGATACGGAATAACACGAGCAGCAAAAAGAAGCTTTCCTGATGAATGGGACTTTCCTTTATCATGGTCAAAAAAGACACCAGGAGAACGATGCATCTGCGAAACAATAACACGTTCCGTACCATTAACAATAAAGGTACCATTCGTCGTCATTAAAGGCATATCGCCCATATAAACGCCTTGCTCTTTAATGTCTTTGATATCTTTGGAGCCAGTATCCTCATCAACATCAAAAACAATCAAACGTAATATGACCTTTAATGGGGCAGCATAAGTTAAATCACGTTGACGGCACTCCTCAACATCAAATTTCGGTAAATCAAATTCATAACCAACAAACTCAAGCATAGCTGTACCGGAAAAATCTGAAATAGGAAAAACCGATTTAAAAACAGCTTGCAAACCTTCATCTGGTCGTCCACCTTTCGGTTCCTCAACCATGAGAAACTGATCGTATGACGCTTTTTGAACCTCAATAAGATTCGGCATTTCTGCTACTTCAGGAATCTTACCAAAAAATTTGCGTACGCGCTTACGACCATTGAATTGAGACATCATTGCGTGAGTCTGAGCCATCGTCGCTCCTTGATCTTTACTCTTCAAGGTAGACCAACCTTGAAAGCCTTATATCATTAACCTGCATATGCAGACCAGTTCACTTGATACTCAATAATGAGCATCTTTAACTTTCCCCATCAACATAAGCCATTTATCTTTTTGACTCTATGATGAAGGGACGGATAGTGCAAACCTATCCCATTATTGTTACGAAACCGTTGGGAAAAGGTTTTTTTACTCATTATTTTTCCTCTTTGTATTAAGAGAAAGAAAATCGGCGAACATAAATGCCCGCCGATAAAATTAAATTTACTTAAGTTCTACTTTAGCACCAGCAGCTTCAAGTTGAGATTTAATTTTTTCTGCTTCTTCTTTAGAAGCACCCTCTTTAATAGGCTTAGGTGCCCCTTCAACCAGATCTTTAGCTTCTTTAAGACCAAGTCCAGTAAGAGCACGAACTTCCTTAATAACATTAATTTTTTGCGCGCCACCTTCAACAAGAATAACATCAAATTCTGTTTTTTCTTCAGCAGCTGGAGCAGCAGCACCAGCAACAGCAGCGACAGCTACAGGAGCAGCAGCCGAAACTCCCCACTTCTCTTCAAGTAACTTAGAAAGCTCAGCGGCTTCCAAAAGGGTTAGATTAGAAAGGTCTTCTACGATCTTCTCTAGATCAGCCATTTTTAAATTCCTTCAATTAAAAGATTTGAACCATTATTAAATCTTATCCAAAAAAACAGAAAAGCATTAAAGCCCTTCCATAAACGTGAATACAAACAGCCTTAAGCCGCCTTATCCTTCTGAGCATATGCTCCAATGACACGTGCAACCTGACCAGCAGGAGCATTAACAACCTGTGCAATACGGGTCGCAGGGGTAGAAATCATACCCACAAGTTTTGCACGCAACTCGTTTAATGAAGGCAATGAAGCCAATGACTTCACAGCATCTACAGTTAAACTTGTTGCACCCATTGAACCGCCAAGGATGACAAATTTGTCATTGCTTTTCGCAAAATCAACAGCAACTTTCGGTGCTGTGATTGGATCTTCTGAATAAGCAATAAGTGTTTGTCCAGTAAACAAACCCACTATCGATTCAGATTCCGTGCCCTGAAGAGCGATTTTAGCAAGACGGTTTTTGGCGACTTTAACGGCACCGCCAGCTTCACCCATTTTCGAACGTAGATCATTCATCTGTGAAACTGTCAGACCGGAATAATGTGCAACAACAACAGAACCAGACTTTCGAAAAGCCTCGTTAAGCCATGTAACAAATTCGCGTTTCTCCGCTCTATTCACTGTCTCTCTCCATTTAACAGATTTGCTTAAAACAAACCTGTTGGTTACCTTTGATAACATAAAATACTTCATGTCACCGATGAGGATCCTGTCCCCTTTTTCACGCATAACGATCAAAGGCAACCTTGGCTCAAACCCTTTAAGTCTTTTAACTCTCAGTTTTTACCCCAGTCTCATGCAGGTTTTTTTTGATTAAGATACTTAAAAGCATCACCTACAATCTCGGACAGGATATTCCGGAATTTCTTCCGGTATAACCTAAGCCCTATAAAGCTTAGATAGCTAAATGCTGATCAAAACCAGCATTTTAAATACAATTTTGATATTCACATACCCCAAAATAAAATTATAAATCAGCTTACACTAGCTCTGAACGAACCGTTGCTGGATCAACTTTAACACCAATTCCCATAGTCGAAGAAACAGCAACGCGCTTAATATACTCACCTTTTGCACCTTGCGGTTTGGCTTTAATGACTGCACTTGCAAAGGCCTTTATATTTTCTACGATTTTTTCAACACCAAAAGAAGCCTTACCAATACCAGCATGCACAATACCAGCTTTTTCCACACGAAACTCAACAGCACCACCTTTAGAAGCTTTGACAGCACCGGCAACATCAAGTGTTACAGTACCAACTTTCGGATTCGGCATCAAACTCCGCGGACCAAGAATCTTACCAAGACGACCAACAAGAGGCATCATGTCTGGTGTTGCAATACAACGATCGAAGTCTATAGTCCCTCCATTAATGCTTTCAAACAAATCTTCAGCCCCTACAATATCAGCTCCTGCCGCCTTAGCTTCCTCAGCCTTATCCCCACGAGCAAAAACGGCAACACGAATATTTCTTCCTGTTCCATTAGGCAAATGAGCAACTCCTCGAACCATTTGATCAGCATGACGAGGATCAACACCCAAGTTCATTGAAATTTCGATTGTTTCATCAAACTTAGCAACTGCACGCTCCTTAACCATTGAAACGGCATCTTTTAAAGCGTAAAGTTCATTAAAATCAATATCTTTTCGGATATTTTTTATTCTTTTTGCTACTTTTGCCATAATATTAGCCCACCACTTCCAAGCCCATCGAGCGAGCAGAACCTTCAACCATACGCATTGCTGCCTCAATGTCATTCGCATTAAGATCTTTCATTTTTGATTCCGCAATCGAACGAATTTTATCGCGAGAAATGCTTCCTACAGACACTTTACCAGGCTCTTTTGAACCAGATTTCAGGTTTGCTTCCTTCTTTAAAAAGAATGATACAGGAGGCGTCTTGAGAGAAAATGTGAAAGACTTATCTTGGTAATACGTAATAACAACTGGAATCGGTGCTCCCTTTTCCATTTCTTGTGTAGCTGCATTAAACGCCTTACAAAATTCCATGATATTAATACCGCGTTGCCCAAGAGCTGGACCAATCGGTGGAGATGGAGTAGCAGCTCCTGCAGGAACCTGCAACTTAAGCTGACCTATACTTTTTTTTGCCATAACAATCTGCCTTTAATTTCACTGGTATACTGACAATTTATCTTGCCCATTACCCGCCGCAGTCACGTGGTTCGGATCATTAAGCCGACAAAAGCCATAAATCACCTCCCACTCCTTCCTTAAAGTAATTAAAACTACTCTAAGTTTAATCAGAGTTTTTCAACCTGACCAAATTCCAAATCAACAGGCGTAGGACGCCCAAAAATAAGCACTTCAACCTTAAGACGAGAGCGCTCTTCTTCAACCTCTTGAACAATTCCATTAAACGAAACAAAAGGACCATCAGCAACACGAACCTGCTCTCCAACCTCAAACAATACAGAAGACTTTGGAGACTCAACCCTTTCTTGAACTTGTTTGAGAATTTGCTCAACCTCTCGATCAGAAATGGGAACAGGACGCGCATCCGATCCTAAAAAACCTGTCACTTTAGGCGTATTCTTAATAAGATGATAAACTTCATCTGTTAACTCAGCACGAACAAGAACATAACCAGGAAAAAATTTCCGCTCAGCATCAACTTTACGTCCACGACGAACCTCTACAACACGCTCTGTTGGAACAAAAATCTTTTCAAAAAGATGATCAAGTCCTTTTTGCTTTGCTTCCTTATCAATAGCTTCCGCTACTTTCTTTTCAAAATTTGAATATGCCTGAACAATATACCAACGAGCTGCCACAGTCACACTTCCTTACATTCTCAACTAAAAAGATATTTCAGAAGATCAATAACCCGCCAAACACCAAAATTCATAACCTGATCCACAATAAAAAAGAAAGCTGAAGCCAACGCAGTTACCAACAAAACCATAACAGTAGAAATAACCGTCTCACGACGTGTAGGCCATTTCACTTTAATTGTTTCTGCATAAACCTGCTTCAAAAAGGTAATCGGATTGGTTTTAGATGCCATCGTCACACTATACTCTCTCTAGCCCTATTGTATTTTATACAAAAAAATAAACAGAAAGAAATGCAAAAGCCAACTTTCAGACTTATGCAATTTCCTCACTTTTTATTCAATACCGTTTCATACACAAAAAAACAAGCCCTATATCAAAAAAAGCGAAAAAGGCAGCAAAATCCACTCCCTTATATGTAAAATTCTATTCCCCTTTGGCAGGGGCAGCAGGACTTGAACCCGCGACCTGCGGTTTTGGAGACCGCCGCTCTACCAACTGAGCTATACCCCTAACTCTCAAAACTAAAACACTTTTAACATCCCTTTAACAAGCATTATTTATTCAATGATCTTAGAGACGATACCGGCACCAACAGTACGACCACCTTCACGAATAGCAAAAC
>NZ_JBHIMR010000049.1:0-2600 GCF_042194215.1 Bartonella sp. MR100HLJHH | reverse complement strand
TTGTGATTTTGAGCAGAAAAGAAAAGAGGCTTTAAACGATCTTTGAAAGGTCTTTGAAGACCCTTTGAGAACCACTTTAAAACTCTTTGAGAAAAAATAAATTGGTACAAAACCTAGTGGCAAAATATACAAAACCTGCTGGCAAGCTACAGCTGGCAAGCTACAAGCTGGCAAGCTACATACAAACACACATGAAATCAATAAGTTATAGCACCATAAAAGTGCTGTGGCGGAGGGGGTGGGATTCGAACCCACGGTACAGTCTCCTGCACGCCGGTTTTCAAGACCGGTGCCTTAAACCGCTCGGCCACCCCTCCAAACTGAATATGCTTTCTGACAAATTTCTTGCAAAAGGTCAATCATTTTAATACGCATTTAAAGCGTTCTTTGTAAAACTATTTAAATTTCAATTAAAATAATTCTTCATAAGTCAATTCTTTGAGTGTGTTATCTAACAGTTTCATTTTTAAACATGATCGCTTTTTCTGAAAAAATGAAAAGTAAATATGGTATTTATCATTTCTTTTTTTCTGTTTAAAAAATTTTCACAAAGCAATATTTTTTAAGTTTTAACGACCGATATTCGTAATAATAAGAAATGTTTGGTTGAAAATATTTGATAAATTATATTAAATTCTTTGCGGGCGTGTATTTTTGAATTATTTTATATTTCCAGATATTTATTCTATTCAAATCGTTCATATCTGCGAAAAAAAATGTTATTGTTCTGACAGTTTATGAGAGATAAATTTGTAAGAATGACATAATATATTCAAGGAAAGTTTTTATTGAATTTAAATAAGCATAATTCGATAAGAAAGCTCTTTAAAAGATTTTAATTTTTTAAATAAAAATATTTAGATATTTAGTGCGTCTAAAGGGCGGCTTGGAGGGAATGGCTGGTTTGCACTATTTGAAAAAATTTTTATGTAAGATTTGCATCGACAGTTTAAAATCTCTTCCAGATATGACTAGAAATTAGGTATATTTATAATGCTTTTTTTGTGGGATAAGCAAAAAGTTAGTTGGAATAGAAGAAAAGATTATTGAACAATACGCTTAGATAAATAGATAGCTTGTTAAGGTATTGCATAGTTTTTCAAGAATAGAACTTAAAAACGCTAAATTATGCAGAGGCAGAAAGCATAAACTTTAACAGACAAGGTTTTAAAAGCCGCTTCATTCATAAGTATGTGTAAAATAAAAAAATTATTTACAAAAAAATGGTGGGCGATGAGAGCAAATAAAAAGCAAGTAAAATAAAATAGTTATGTCTAATATGAGGGAATAGGTGAATCTTGATTCTATTGAGTTTTTTTGCCTCTATCCCTCATCTTTTTGAAGCTTTTTTATGGCTTCAAGAGCAAGTTTTTTACGGTCTGCGCTCTTTGTGTAAAGAGATGCCATAGCGTCATCTGTCCAGCCAAAAATTGCTTTGAGTTGTGATACTGTTGCACCAGAGTTAGCTGCGCGTGTTGCTGCTAATTTTCTTAAGCCATGTGCTGATTTTTTGATTTCTGCTACGTTACAAGCCTCACGAAAAAGGTTGCCAAAACTTTCTTTAACTAGTTTTTTACCTTCTTTACCACAAATGAATGTTTCTGCTCCAATAGGACCTGCTTCAAGCGTTTTGGCTAATTCCGGTAAAATGGGAAGAAAAACATCTGTTTGGAATTTACTTTTCTCTGTTTTAAGATGAATGATGTTATTCTTTACATCTTTCCAGCCAATGCGGACCGCATCACCACGATGTAAACCCGTGTAAAGAAGGACATCAATCCAGACGCGTTCATGCGTTCCTAGAGCCCATTTTTTATAATATTTCTCAACATCTTCTTCTGTCCAAACAACAAATCCATCTTTGTTGTTAAGGGCTGGTCTTCTTACTCCTGTTGTTGGATTATTTTCTAAAAGACCTTGTTCAATTGCCCAATTAAAAAGACCATTAAGGGCTTTCAGAAAGTTTCTAGCCATTGCTGGTGTTTCTTTGCGTCGTTCAACACCGGCTATGATATGTTTCTTTTCAATTGCTTGGTATGGAATATTTCCTATGGTATCACATACCTTCATAAGGATGAGTTCTTTTTGTTTTTGGGTGACTTTAGAAAGGCTATGCCAATTGGAGCTGTTAAAGTATTGTTTAAGCAGCCATGCAAATGACCCTTCAACAAGTTTACCGGTTTTGGATTTAGGAAGTATAAGCCCTTGTAACTCGGCAAGTGCGCTTTTGTAGTTGTCAACAAACTCTTGCGTTCCATAGGTACCGCGTATTCTAATACGTGGTCCATGACCAATACGTACATACCATATAATTTTACCATGGCGTGTGACTTCTTTGACAAGATGAGGGGGGCGTGGTTTTGGCATAAGCAATTTTACATCTTAGAGAGCGCGGTTTCGTAATATTCATTCTTTGACAAATCTAAAAGTTTGTCTGGGTGGTTAACTGAATTTGGTATTGGAATATCGGATTTGAGATAGATAAGCAGTTCACCTGTAGGTTTGATTTCTACGAGTTCACATCCTTGTTTTTTAGCTTCTCTTAAAGCGCGTGCAATGGCTGGTTGCGTTATAGCAGCTGGACGAGGCGCCATATCTTT
>NZ_JBHIMR010000048.1:0-2790 GCF_042194215.1 Bartonella sp. MR100HLJHH | reverse complement strand
TCACTACGAACTTGCGATATGTGCTCTTTTTTATCAGCAAAATCGTTTAGCTCTTCTTCAACGCGCGTATTCCACAAACCATTATCTGTCTCAACAAGTTTATTATTTCTCATGAGATATTCGACAATAGCAGCAAATTTTTTCTGCGAACAATGACAAACGCGTGCAAGCGTTTGAAAATCTGTTTTAAGTGGTTCTTTTTTTTCATACATGCAAACGAGAAGGGTTATATAAACCCCCCGTTGTTCAGATGTCATTCCATTTGTACCACTTATCCAGTCATACAAATGGAATCTTATCCATGGCATTGCATTAGACATGCGCATCCCCTTCTTTCATTAAATATAAATTAGTGATCATAATCCCCCCTTAAGGCTGTTGCGTATTTATGTGCGCGCGCATGGTGACGCGTAATCTATTAATTTGATCTATTTATTTAATGCCTGTTTAAGAATGTGAATGGTGCTGTTGATGTTCATCATTATCTGTAGGAGCAGCACTATGAGAAGATATTACTGTTTGTGATGCATTTGATGTACTAATTTTCTCCACTAGATGAAGCGTATCTTTTCTTCGTTTTGTCATTGGACGAATAATTCTATGGGATTTACTCTCATAATTATGTAGGAACCAATCTAGTGTAACCCAAGATAGACCTTTGGCTTTAGACAACTGAATAATTATATTCCAGTATTTTGGAGAAATACTATTGCGATCACGCATTTTACGCGCAGCCTCATAACTACAACCAATTTCCTTTGCAAATTGGCGTATAGATCCCCAAGACTCAATCAAACTTTTGACATAAAAATCATTAACCATGACACAAACAGTACATTACGTACAATTTTAAATCAAGATAAAATCGTACACAATGAATTAAAAAAATAGTGGATAATGTACAAATGACTTATTTGCCAAAAGACAGACTTAAAATAGCGCGTAAGAATGCTGGATATGCAACACCAAGCGAAGCTGCGCGCGCTATACCAGCACTTAATCAAAATACCCTAATTAGTCACGAAAATGGAAATCGTGGTATTTCGCGCCAAATAGCCGAGCTCTATGGACAAGTATTTAATGTAGATCCGGGGTGGATTTTGTATGGCGAGTCTCCTCGAGAAAATCCTAACCTCAATATAAGTATCCCTCTCGTTTCATGGATTAGCGCTGGAGAACTAAGCGAGCAAGATGGGATAATGGATTTTTCAGATTATCCTATGACAGAGGCTGTTAATCTTCCTGCCGGTGAATGGATTGCTTTACGTGTAGATGGCGCATCTATGAATAAAATTAGCCCTCCAGATTCTATAATATTTGTAAATATGCGAGACAAAAAACTTGTGCCTAATGCCTGCTATGTAATTGCAGATGAATCTGGACAAGCGACATATAAACGATACAGACCTAATGATGATCCTCCTTTTCAGCCTGCTTCATACGACAAAACAATAAAGGCTCCAAAACTTGAAGGCGCTATCTCTATAATAGGTCGTGTACGGCGCACTATTCTTGATATGTAAACATAATGCGATTCTCTGTTCACGTTATCAATTAGATTGCTATCAACAGATTAAAGCAAGTTTGATTGATTTTTATCAGTAAACAGCAAACTTTTGATTCTCTAAATTATGCCGTGATTCGTCTTTTTTTTATTTTTTAAAAAAATAGTACATTATGTACTTGACTATCTTTCGTGCATAATGTACTAATATATCCATAAACCACGCACAAACAATTGCCAAGAGGCGTTAGGGAGGAGAAATTATGGATAAGCCAATTCTTATAAATTCTGATGAAATTTTATTAGTTGCCTACGATAAAGATCAACACATTGCAGAGTCTGGACCACTTGATGCAAGCCAAATTCTAAGCATTGTTGATGAGGTAGATGATGCAATCCAAATCTTTCGTATAAATCCTTCTGAGAATAATTGTGAAGATATCTCTGAAGAGATTGCAGACGCATATGTAGAAGCAAATATCGAACATCTCCATGAGGATAGTAAGGTTCATTACTTTGTACGTGAAAGTGATGCTTACCACGATCTTTTATCTGATTTAGCAAAAGAAAAATATAATGATGCAATGTACGGTACCTATGAACAACAACACCGTTTGCGCCCATGTGATGTGCTTTAAATTCTGAAGGGCGTATTTAAAAGCGCCCCTTTCAATCCCATCAACATGAGGTTCGTAATGGAAAAGCTTCTTGCTACTCAATACAATATTATTCAGCATCAAAAGGTTCAAACTATTAGCGCTCGTGATTTATATACCTTTTTAGAGGTAAAAACCGAGTTTAGAAAGTGGATAACAAACTGTATTAAAGAACTTAGCTTTAGAGAAGATGTCGACTTTGTACTTTCTACTAAAAAATTATCAAACTCCTCACGTGGAAATCCTTTTAAAGATTATGCTCTCACTTTAGACACAGCAAAACACATTGCCATTTGTGAACCTGGTCTCAAAGGTAAACAAGTGCGTGAATATTTTCTGAAATGCGAAAAAAAAGCAAATTCAAAAATCGATTATTCAAATCCTGAAACATTAGAAGATTTCTTAAGACATCTAAGACAGCAAATTAAGCACAATGACAATGTTGTCACAACGAACGGAGTGAAGCATGCATAATTTTATCACAACATCTGAAAACAATTTTCAAAACACAACAGTTCAAACGATGTCTAGTCGTGAAATTGCAGAGTTATGTGGTAAGCAACATGCGCATATTATGCGTGATATTCGGCAAATGTTAGGAGAATTATATCCTGAAGGGGGTCAATCCAA
>NZ_JBHIMR010000047.1:0-2795 GCF_042194215.1 Bartonella sp. MR100HLJHH | reverse complement strand
ATTGTTGCCCATGCTGGTCTTGGCTGCTTAAAAGGCGCGGTTGCGAGTGGCGCTTGCTCTGCCGGTGCTATCGGCGGTGCTGTGGGTGAAGCCACAGCCATGCTCCAGTTTCAATTGTGGTCTAAAAATTTAATACAAAAAGAAATAGCAGCATTGGATGGTCGTATTCCAACGGCAGAAGAACAAGCGCGTATAAATGCAAAGATTGAAGCACAGTTTGCTGACTTTAGCGATCGTGCTATTGATGTCGCACGGGTTACAGGGGGCTTTGCTGCTGCCCTTGCTGGTGGTGATGTCAATACTGGCGCGGATGCCGCTGGTAACGCCGCGGAGAATAATTTTCTTCCTGTGGTAGCAGCATTAGCAGCATTCATTGTGTCGCTTACACCAGAAGAGTTGGCAGCTCTGTCTCTTTTTATGGCTGGCGGAGCAACTGTTGTTGGATCCTCTATCAATGGGACGGCTATAGCTGATTTTCTTGCCTATTGGTTTGCATCAAAAAATGCAGAAGAAGACAGCGAAAAAACAAATCAAAGCTCAAAAGAAGAAAAAAATAAAGATTCTCAGAAGGAAAGTAAAAATAAGAAAAAAAACGGAAACAATAAAGAACCACAAAACAATAATGATGGAAAGGGTAACATACTTGAACAAGTCAGGAAGCATCATGATAAAAAACGCGATGAGAAAAAACAAGAATTAAGTGATAAAGGATGTATAGTATGCGAGACAGAAATAGTATTCAAAACTAAGACGGATAAGGGAGTAGTAAGATCTCGTGCGGATATCGTTTATATAGAGAATGGTAAAATAAAAATTGGCGAGGTAAAAACGGGGAAGAATGCTACATTAAGTGAACAACAAAAGATTTTAAAAGAGGCATATAAAGAAGGAAATGCTGAGTCCACAAAAGGAAAATTTATAAAATTTTTTAAAGAGAACAAAGGGTTCTTAGAGAAATATCAAGAATCGTTCAAAGATTTTAAAGGAAGTGATAAAAAATTAAACGAGGCTAATAAAGAATGGATTAAAGAACAATTGAATAATAAGTTAGACAAAACTGACGTTAACGTTTTTCATTATCCAGGACTTTTTGAATAAAAGTGAATAGCGATGCGAACTAAAGACGTGACAGAGATTTTAAAAAACCTTGGCTGGGAGACGAAAGATCAACTATTATTTACAGTGGTAGAACAGTATTAGCGTGAATAAACTGCGACTTATGGAGAATAATCTATGAACTTTTCGTTAAAAAAAATACATCGCCCTGATATTATTTATGTAGAGAAAGGTATATTAAAAGTTATTGATATAAAAACTGGTAATTTTCAATTAACAGAATGTCAAAAAGATTTTGAAATAGCGTATAAAACAGGAGATGCAAAACCTTTTGGAAAAATTATGAAACGCTATCTAGGGGAAAATAAGGAACAGCTTAATAAATACCAAGAAGATTTGAAAAAATTTGAAGGAGACGCAGAGCTTCTGAAAGAGTTTAGAGACAATTGGAGTGAAAATCAAATAAACAAAGAGTGGAATAGAATAATTCCTTATACAGTTAGCTGTTATCCGGCGGTTGGAGAAGAGTGAAACATTATGCAAACTAAAGATGCAGCAGAAATATTAAAAAGTCTGGGCTGTGAGCTCTATCGTGATGAAGTAGGCGATACATTTGCCTATTATTATCTTCCGGATCGCATTGTGGATTTAAGCTATGGTGTGAAACATGAAACGGATGGTGAAAAATTTTGGTTATTAGCTAGTCTCACAACTGCTTCTTATAGTCTTGCTTGTGAATATTCTAGGGGGCAAAAGTCACGGTATGGATATATACTCTATCCAGAAATAGGTGATTTCGGGGTTACGGTACCGGATCTTTCAGAAAGTCATATTGAATCTGCTTTAAACAAAGTCATTACTTGGGCAAAAACACGAAATATTGAACAAAAATTACATGAAGAAGCTGCTAATCATTCTCTTGTTGCAAAGGCTCTTCTCGGCGAGATAGAAGCTTTAAGGAGTTATGAGTCTACGCCCAAAATAAACGTATCAGAATTTTCTGATTATAAAATGATGACGTGGAATGAACGTCTGCTTCTTTTTGCACAGGCCTATAAAAATGGGGAATTAGACGATATTCTAACGCGTAAGAAGCCAAAACAGTGCTCGATAAGTCTTATCGCAGCAAATCGCATCCTCAAAACGCGAGGATGGATTGCTATGGAACCTGGGAGAATGTTTCTCTCTTTGCCAGATCGTTTTATTCAGTTTGATTTTGGCTTTATACGTCTTCATGATAATTACAATGTTCGTCTTGAAGCTGAAATATCTAATGAAGAGATTTCTGTAGCTTGCAAATATATTCACTATAAGAGAGAATGTAATTGGATACGACCTACGGATATTTATCAGTCTTTTAATACAATTGGAGGAGGTTTTTTTAGTGGTTTTGATAAAGGCATTGATATTTGTGTAGAGACATTGAATGAGCAAGAGCTTATCAAAATCTCTGAGCGGGTGATACAGTGGGCACGTGCCCAAGATTTACAAGCATCAATAGAAAGCAAAACACGTGTTCAAAAGTATAGCTACAATATAGATATAGTCTGGCATTTGGCTTGTTTAGCGTTGACAGGTCGAATTGATATCCTGAAATCTTATAAAAATTTTCTAGAAGCTGGTACGATTTCTGAACATTTGGATGATGATGAAGTAGAAAAATATGTTAACCATGCCGTTGAATTTGCTGAAAAACATCTGAAAATCCTTAATGAGCGAGAGGCAGCAGAAGCACATCT
>NZ_JBHIMR010000046.1:0-2815 GCF_042194215.1 Bartonella sp. MR100HLJHH | reverse complement strand
TCTTTCTCATGTGATATCGGTGGTGATCCGTTTGTGCAAGCAGAAGCAAAGCTTGTTCAAGAGCCCCCTTTCCGCCCTTATATTCCAGCAGAATGGCGCATCAAAAGTGTTAAGCACAAACTTGATAAAACGAGTGGTTACACCACAAAAATAGAGTGCGAACTTTTTGATGCATCACAAGAAGATGCGGCTGGAAACGTTGCAAACACAACACCAGACAAGGACGATACCCTTGATCCAAACGCACCACCAGACGCATGCGACGAAGGTGAAGGCGTTATCCATATGGATGAAGAGGATAGATAAGTCAAATTAGCAAAAATGTAAAAAATCTCGAAAGCCACTTGACATTGTGGCGACAATATGAATAATCGAATCAGGTGCTTGAAAAACACCTTAAATACCAAGCGGACGAGCTACCGAGATAGTTTATTTTCCGCACATTGTAAAGGCTTTGACTCATTGTATGTTATACGCATATAATGATCTCGTCGGGTGTGGTTGCGCTATAAAATACCCTTATGGGGAAAGTGTAACGACGGACTTGGTACCGTGTTTTTCAGCGCCCGGCACTCTTTTAGAGTGTCAATGAAAAACGTCTATTACCAAGGAGTTCATAATGAACACACTTATAGAAATTAAAGAAAGCACTACTAATAATGCTACCACTCAGACTATGTCTAGCCGTGAGATTGCAGAATTGTGTGGTAAACAACATAAACATGTTATACGTGACATTAAGCAAATGCTTGAAGAACTTAACGCCCCCAAATTTGGGGTGGTTAATTTTAGCGAGCCCAAATTTGGGCTGGCTAAATTTTTAAGCAATTATATTGATGAACAAGGGAAAAGCCGCCCTTGTTATAACTTACCGAAGCGTGAATGTTTAATTCTTGTTTCTGGTTATAACACTACATTACGAGCAAAGATTATTGACCGTTGGCAAGAGTTGGAAAAGCAGGTAGCTGTTCCACAGATAGACTACTCAAGTCCTCAAGCAATGATTGGCTTTTTGACACATTTACAAAGCCAAATCGAGCAGAAAGATCATGTTATTGCTGAATTAGCACCAAAAGCAGAAGCTTTGGAAGGTTTAAAACGCTCTGATGGTTTGTTCGGTCTGATTGAAGCAGCAAAGATGTTGGAAGTAAGACCAAAGGACTTAACAGATTACTTGCGTAAACATGATTGGGTGTATCGACGGGCTCCAGGGGCGCCTCTGTTACCTTATCAGGATAAGATCAAGAAAGGATTCATGGATTGCCCTGCTATCACCATTCAAAGACCGGATGGTACAGAAAAGGTGCTGCCTTCAACAAAAATCACATCCAGAGGATTGGCATGTTTGAGAGAACAAATCTTTGGGGGTGTGCAATGAATAGCAGTATCGATTTTTTGTGCGATTTATGGATGGCATTGTTTAAGCTTTCTAATCATCGAGGCATTGGAGATGAGGACTGCAATGCTATAGTTGAGGTTATGGAATCGGTCGTAGATGCTCTGGTTTTAAAGCTTCAAGATGACGTGCCCAATATTACAAAAATCTTGGCAATTTTGACAGATTTTGGAGCTTCAGAACTTCCACATCGTATGGATTCTTTGTTGCGAACTTATGAACCAAATTTGGAGCCTCCCATTAAAAAGGTTGCTTAAGTACCTCCCCTCCCTATCTTTAAAGGTGGGGAGTGGACACTAAAGTTACACGTGTGGAACTGGTCGTTCAAGAGGCTGTACAGCCAAACGAAACCCCATGGTACGCAGTAAAGCATTCAAGCTGCGGAACTCTGGATTACCTTTTTCTGAAAGTGTACGGTAAAGTTGTGTTGGGTTCAAGTTGGCTGCTTTAGCTACAGCTTGAACACCACCATAAGCTTTGGCCATTTGGCGTAGAGTTACAAGCAGCTCACCCTGATCACCATCTGCTAGGATTGCATCAAGGGTAGCTGCTGCCAACTCAGGATCACCACGGAATATTTCTGCCATTGCATCATCATGGTTACGGTCTTTCATTTTTGCACTCCTTTAATCTTCACGGTTTTGCCAATCACGCCAGCAAGCACATGCACGAGTGATATCAGTCTCTTGTGTTTTTTTGCTGCCACCGCATAATAGCAACAATACGGTCTTTCCAGATTGGACATAATAAACTCGGTAGCCAGGACCAACATTAATACGCAATTCATGAACACCCTCACGAAGCGGCTTGAAATCGCCAAAGTTTCCCTGCTCTAAACGATTAAGGCGGCGAATAATTGCAGTTTTAGCCTGCATATCACGGAGCTTTCGCAGCCAATCAGCTATCAAGTCTTTGCCATCAGAAGTAAGGTAGTGACGTATTTCAAACATGATGTATATTCGTTTATAAACGAATATTTGTCAAGAGAGAAATTAAAAGTTGAGAAAAAATCTTCTTTTATTCCAATGAAAAAGCGACATGAAGCTTAACCAAGCTATCTTCCCGAATGAGAAAGATGTCAATTTTTTTAATCCAGCTCTGCTTTTTGCGGAGCTTTTTTTATGGAGAAGCATATGCGAAAAATATCATCCGAAGGGCTAGCACTTATCAAACAATGGGAAGGCTTGCGTTTGAATGCCTATAAAGATGCCATCGGGGTGTGGACAATAGGTTATGGACATACAAACAATGCTGGAAAACCTTTTGTTCATAAAGGCATGGCAATCACTGAAAAACAAGCTGAAGAACTTCTTTGCCAAGATTTAAGACAATTTGAAAATGCCGTTGAACGCGCTGTTACAGTTTCATTAACAGATGAACAATTCGCGGCGTTAGTGTCATTTTGCTATAATGTAGGAA
>NZ_JBHIMR010000045.1:0-2867 GCF_042194215.1 Bartonella sp. MR100HLJHH | reverse complement strand
TATTTTGATATTTGCATCTTTTGGTTTGATAATAATAACAAATATTTTTGTAATTTTATGCAATTCTCATATTCCTTCTGAATTACAGAGCAACCCAAAATACAAATGCGGAAATACAACAGGTTGGGTGAAACTAACACGTGATTTACAACAATATATGCACCGACTTTTAAAGCTAATAAGTGTAGCGCTTGTCGTTTTAATTTTCCCAAGTAGCTATAAAGAAACGGTTCCTTTATCTGTCATTTCTAAGTACGTACAGCATAAGCTTTCTTTTTCATTGGATACTGTACTTTGGTACTCAGATATTGCTCTTTGGTATTCCTTTTTAGTTTGTGTATTGTTTCTTATGTTACATACACGCAGTTTAATAAACATATCTATTTACACACTACAGTGCTCCATTAAAAAACCATAGTAAAATTTCCGATTTTATAAAACTGTTCAGATTACGTTGTCTCTTCTCAACGTTCATAGATGAAGTCAACAAAAACATCAAAAAATCATTGAAAACCACTTGATTGCATTAATAGGAGCTTGAATCAAATGCTTACACCATTTGGCAAAACCTTACGTAAAATTCGTATTGATCGAACAGAACGTTTATTAGATATGGCTGATAAATTAGGCGTATCTATAGCATTTTTATCTTCTGTAGAAATTGGCAAAAAGCCTATACCTGCTGACATGGAAGAAAAGATCATTGAGAAATATGCTTTAAATGAAGAAACGGCTTCTATCTTGAGAAGAGAAGCAAATATTTGTCGTAAGAATTTTACAATGAACTCTTCTGACCCACTTAACCATGAAATTTCTAACACGTTTGTTAGAATGTTTAAGTCTCTTTCACAACAAGATCTGACAAAGTGCAAGGAACTC
Organism: Bartonella sp. MR100HLJHH; assembly: GCF_042194215.1. NCBI lineage: Bacteria > Pseudomonadati > Pseudomonadota > Alphaproteobacteria > Hyphomicrobiales > Bartonellaceae > Bartonella > Bartonella sp. MR100HLJHH. The sequence continues at coordinate 1,988 of NZ_JBHIMR010000045.1, read as the reverse complement.
ATGGAGAAAGTAGAAAAAAAACGGTGCTTGCAGAATAGAATACCTTGATCTCCTTATTTTATACACCGTAAACATAATTTTATATGTTAAAAAACAATAATATCATTTTGAAATAATTGAATAAATATGCAATTTATGCTAAGATTTTTATGTATAAATTGCAAATCTAATGGGGCTACAAATATGCTAAATAAAGTGACGTTAATCGGACGCCTTGGTGCTAATCCCGAAAGCAAAACAATGAATTCTGGAGCAGAAATAGTCAATTTTAGTATAGCGACTTCTGAGAGCTATACAGATAAAAAAACCAATCAAAAAGTAGAGAAAACAGAATGGCATTCCGTGGTGATTTTTAATCCACATTTGGCAAAAATTGCACTTCAATATCTAAACAAAGGTTCAAAGGTTTACATAGAAGGAAAATTACAGACACGCAAATGGCAAGATAAAAATGGGCATGACCGTTACACAACAGAGATTGTCTTACCACAATTCAAAGGCGAGTTGTATTTGCTTGATGCCAAAAAAGAGCAATCGGCATCCCCTACCCCTTCACCTATTACTTCTCAAAATTATGCTATCGCTTCAGGGGCTCAAGATTATAGAACAGCTCTTAACGATAGCGTCCCATTCTGATTGAAAAAAATATGACAAAAAGAAAAAAACGTGCAAAACGTGGTCGTCCTCGGATTAAAGGATGCATCAGAGAACCAAATGGACGCATCTCACGAGCAAAAACACCGCATGAACCCATGGATAAATTGGCAATTGAAATGCGTGCCAAACGCTTCTGTTTGACCATAGAAGAGGCTAAAAATCCACTTTCCAGTACCTATATTGGGCGGCTTTATTTGCAAGGCGAAATCAATCAAGACCAATATGATGCTGCGCAAAAATATCTTGAAGTGAAAAACAATTACCTATGTGCAAAAGGATTGCCTAATGCAATTTATGATGAAATGCCTACAACTTCTGATAACGGAGCAAGAGAGAAATGGGTACAGATAGCAACAGAACATCTTTTAGCTGTAAAAGATGTTGTTCAAGAAGCTCAATGTTTACACCGTCAATATAACCTTCATGCCGCATTACAGTATCTTGTCATAGAAGATCAATCACTACCACATCTTGTGCTTTCATTGCGCATTGCTCTTAATGCACTTTATAAACATTTTACGCAAAACCGGTAGTTTTCAAGCGGCGTCTTGGATATTAATGGCAACCTCTTTTCCAAGAGCACTGAGAGTGGATTCTAAGGCATCTAATTTGGTTGCGTGGTTTAAATCCAACAATCGGTCAATTTGTATTGGATGAAGTTTTAAAAGACGTACGAGATCAGCTTTGCGTAAGTTTTTTTCAACCATAGCGTTATGTATTGCAATTTTTAAAGTCACCAATGAAGATACTTCAACAAAAGGATAGGCAATATCACGATGTCCAAAGGGAATAGGTTCACGATCTTGAAAACGCCCCATAATGACTGTTAAAAGTGCATTTTTAGCCTGTTCCAAAGCCTCTTTTTCATCGTTACCATAGGTAATAAATTCCTGAAAGTCTTTAGAGACGACTAGAAGAGTATCATTGTCATCTTTGATAAATTTGATTGCATATTTCATTTACACCTCCATATTCAGGCTTATTTTAGGTCAAGATCTTTAAGAATCTTCTGGACTAATCCTGTTCCTAATTCTTTTCGCGTACCATGCATAGGTAAAACGGACTTTTTAGAACCGCGCTTTACAAGCAAATGTCCACCTTTCCCTGAAGTAAAACTGCAACCATGCTTTATAAGATATCTTTTCAATTCTTGACTATTCATTATAATAATATAACATCTAAAATGTTTCAATACAACATAAATGTTGCATTGAAGGAAAATAAAGAATATCTTTTAAAACACCATATTTAGGTAAAAAAATAAAAAAACACAAGATCATGATTTTTTTGTTGACATGATGTGAAAAATCATATTTAATGACAGCACGGCA
>NZ_JBHIMR010000044.1:0-2882 GCF_042194215.1 Bartonella sp. MR100HLJHH | reverse complement strand
TCATCGTTTCTCACCCCTATTGTTACCTCCCCTTGGGCGCCAAGACCAACATTGCCCTTCGCATCGATATCGGAAGCAGCAATATGGATATCGCCACCCGATAGAACAGTGGTATCTTTTCCAGAACTTAAATGAGAGCCATTGTGCACGGCAACATGAGAGGTTTGATCCCCGCGATGGCTATTGGCACTGTTGCGCGTGGCATCAATCGAAACGTTTTCTTTTGCCTGTAAGGAAAGATTATCCGTTGCTTGAACATCAGAGCCTAAGATATTCAAATTATTTCCAGAGGCAAGTGTCGTCGATCCTCCAGAGTTTAACGCCGATTTATGATGCATGGTGGCATCACCCTGTTCATCATGGTAATGGGTTTCTGCTGAACCGATCGTCAAGTTGCCTTGTTCTGTAGCCATGGCAAGATCACCTCCGGTGGTGATCCCCACCCCTGAAGCGGTGATATCTTGCTTGGCAAGAACTGTCGCATTGCCACCAGTAGAAAGCGCTTCGGTGTTTAATACTGTCTCCACGCCGTCAACCGTTGTGCGCCCTGCATCCAAACGAATATTCTTCTCCGCAAGTAAAACAGCATCACCACCCGCCGCAAAATGCCCTCCTTGACTGAGGATATCCCCGCCATGCACATGCAATTGGTGGTTTGCCGCAATCCGTCCTGAATTGATTATCGTGGAATTACTTGTATTTTGGCTAGTGATATTCACATCATCGCCCATGATCAAAGCCCCAGCAGAAACAAAGGAGGCTCTGTCTTTTTCAGGGATATAAAGCACCGGTGCGTAAACATCCATGCCCTTGACCTGTTGGCGCACATAAATCACCATCGGGGCTTCTAGAGAAGCCAATTGTTCTTCACTCAAAGCCTCACCAAAGGGGAGATTGTGTGCTTTTGCATATTCTGCCCCCACATCCAGCAAAGTTTTGACTTGTTCAATGGCATCACTTCCAGGAATAAAGGAACCTTTACCCAACCCTTGACCAACAAGATCACGCATTTGTTTTTCAATCAGCTGCTTTTCAAAATATGCATCGCCTAAGAAAAAAATCTCCCGATCAGGATTGTAACCTATTCTGTTCAAATAATAGGCTGAGCCATAAAACTTGCCAACATCAAGGAATTCTGCCCGCGTTTCATAAATGAAATTCTGGTTGGGTAGCGTGCCACCAACCCCACCCGATTGGGGTTTTGGTAAAGGGAGCCCCTCAGAAAGTTCTCCTGCATTATTGAGATCTACTTTTGGTGTAAAGAGAGCGCCAGCTCCAGGCAAACCACTTAAGGACTCCAGTGGATTGCCCCCAACTGCTTGTGCTTTAAAATGCGCATCCCCTGTAATTGAACCTTCCGCTGCCGTGTTATTGAGTTGATCGACCACCAGATTTAAAGTGCCACCCGCTTGAACAAGACCAGGAACGGTATCAAGAACTTTTGAACCAGTTTGGCGATCCTTGCCATTGACTATATCTAAAGAAACATCGCGGCTTCCATCAGCTTTATAGCCATAACAACTGTCTGTATAAGCCTGACAACTAAGATAAGTGTTTTTATAAGCCGTTGCCCCCAAATTGGTGAGCACATTGGCGTGGATATCGGCATTTCCCTCTGCTCTCATAGAGCTATAATGGTTGTCAATGGTATCAGCGTTAATGATGAGATTGCCACTAGATTGTATTACCCCCGAAACTGGTTTATGCGAAAACCCTTGCGTGACAGTCTTTTCTGTCATATGTGACCAGTGTTCGTTTATTGACCCTAACCATCCTCCCTTCTGCCGAGAACCATTCCAGGAATACTGTTCTATGCCTTTTCTGTTATCATTATATTCCCAAGTAAAAGCCTTATAGACTGTTCCATCGCTTGAAATTGCGGTGCCGTAGATTTCTTCTTTGCTCGCCCAAACCTGCTGTTCAAATATAAAGTTTTTCTTGTCTTTACCAAGCGGCCACTTAGAAAGCTTTCCTTTACCCCAGCTATTCGATCTCGTATCATGATATAAATCCCTACCATCGAGAAAATTATATTTGTCTGGTTTTTGGAAAGAAATATCGCTATATTCCGTTTTTTCCGTGATGACAGGCGTGCTATCAGCTTCGTTTTTTAGAGTGTTGGTTTGGATATTTAAGTTTCCACCAGCTTGAATAAAGCCCGCTTTGTTCACAAGGGAAAGGCTTTTTCCGCTGCCAGCCGCATTGGTAAAAGATAAATCTCCCTCTGCCATTATGGTGCCAAAATCATTGAGCAAAGCCCCATCAACTTGTAAAGCACCATTGCCCTGCACATAAATTAAGCCCGTTTTGCTGTTGGTCACATTGCCCGTCACGCTAAAAGCTAAATCCTGCCCCGATGCCAATTGACCGCTATTTCCAAGCTCTCCCGTTTTGATCACGAAATCTCTGGCTGCTAAAACAGAGCTTGCCTTATCCACCATAACGCTTGGAGCAATAAAGAGAATATCTCCAGTTCCACCCTGATCTGTCACGGCTTGTAGCCGTGCATGGTGAATATCAAGGGCATTGGTGCTGTTAAAATCTAAACCACCATAAGTCAATTCGCTGCCCGAGACATCAATATGATCTGCAATTAAATACAGCGTTTGCGGCGTGTAAATATGAGAACGATTATTGCTTAAATCGAGAGTGTTTGCTGTCAATCTCACATCCCCCTCAGCAGACAGCACATTCTCAACACTGATCTCTCCAGATACCGATGTCAATGTTGCGTTGCCATAGCCAATGACCTGATCATAATAAATGTCGTTGCCAGCAAAAATTTCAATATTGCCACCACTGGCAATCTGACCAACCTTCACCCCTTCTTTTGCTGTAATCAAAAGAAAGCCCTTTTCATCTAAAACAAGATCCCCTGAACC
>NZ_JBHIMR010000043.1:0-2946 GCF_042194215.1 Bartonella sp. MR100HLJHH | reverse complement strand
TAGAGCACGTATACGGTGTAAAGTAAGACCGTCAAAAGTGAATTTTTCATTGGTAAATTCGTATTTTTTTGCAGGCTCTTGTTGATTAACAGGCGCGGTTTCATTTGCAATATTAGAGATAACGGGGGTGTTGTTTGATATAGTTGTCATAATTAAATCCTTAACGTAAAATTGTTTGTTATTGACGCTCTTAACAAGCATCGGGCGCTAACAAACACGGCGTTAAGTCCGTTGCTTACACTTTTCCCATAAGGGTATTGTATGATGTAAGCACACCCGACAGAGTCATTATATGCTAATTAACACATAAAAAACAGCCAGTATTTTAAAAACATAGGAAAGGTTGTATCGTAACCTATCCGCTTAACGTAAAGTGTTTGTTAATCACTTGATCATTTATATAACAAAATACGTATTTATTGTCAAATAGTATTTTATCTTGTTTGATATTTTTTTATGTTTTTTAAATTCATTATGTGTAAATATTTATCATGTTCTTATCAATTGCTTCTTTTATATTTATATGCTTTTAAAGCTATATTATTGGATTTATGAAACGATTGCGTTATTTTCTGAATCTATACATTTATAATATTTAGAAACGCTCTCATAATGCGTATTTTTATCTTTATAAACTATCATTTTTTTACTAAATGAATTTTAATTTTTTTGTGAATTTTGTTTATAATACATTTGCAACTTAACAACCTTAATAAGCACCGCGCTCTTATAACCAGCGCATTCATTTGCATTATGATTATAAAACCTTGCTGTTTTTATGCATTCTTTATAGCCATGGCATCATTTTTCATTTTCATAAGAGAAACGATAAACATGATGATTGTGATTTATTGCTTGTTATGAAAACATCTAAAGAGAGACTGATAATTATAGAGATTAACAAAATCCTTTTTAATAGACCTGTGTCAGTTTTGTCAGTTCTTTTTAGACCCTATATCATTTTTTTCAAATGAGAAAAAATAAAAAACAATATATTTCAATATGTTAACTTTTATCAATTTTTCAAAATACAACTTATTAAAACAGCCATAACAAATAAATACAACTGTAAATATATATTTGTCAGTTTGTGTCAGTACATTGAATCGACAAAAGTGATCATTTAGTGAATGATTAAAACATGTCTTATGAGAGTATGTGATCTTTTAAAGCCTTTCAAAAGAAAGGGATTATAATCATAATAAATGTTATCAAGATCCTTATGGTTGTTAGTTTTGGAGGTTTAGGGGGGTGCTTCTTATACGTATTATTTTATTTTTTATCCAAAATAAAAGTTTATTATATTTCAAGTGGTTAATTTTATCAATTTTTCAAAAAACAATCTATATCAAAATACAACCTATAAATTCAACTAATGCTATATGTTTTGTAGGGTTTTTGGGGAGTAAACACCTTCAAAGCCTATAAGCAAAATGAATATACATAACTCTCTTTAAACAAAGCTTTTGAAAACAATAAAGCTATCATTTTAGATTACGGTATAATCTTTTAAAGGCAATCCAAATAAGAGTATCTAAAAGTGCAAATGATTTCTTTTTAGAATAACGCATATAAGCACTCTTTTTAAAGATTGTATCTAATCAACTTAACAAGAGAGGTATAGATTATAGCTATACTCTATACCCCTTGTGAGGTTAACATGCCTATCATATAAGTATGCTTTATAAGTTATTCAGTTTCTCTAATTTCTAATTTTGGTAAGTTCTTAACAATTTTCATTGTTTCTAAACTTACAGTAATAACCCTTTGAAACAACTCTAGAGGATAAGCAGGGTTGCCAATGGTTTCAACAGCATAACGATTGGCATCATTTACAATGCCACTCTTTTTATCTGTCTTTACACATTGACGCCCCATAACCCATTCAAGAGCGGGCTTGCCATTGACGATATACTCATAAGCTTCAAGAGGGATATCTGTTATTGTGATATTGCTGTTATAAAAAACAGTCGATTTATCCTTTTCCTTACTATTCTCAGCGAATTTCATTTCAGTCACATAATAAAACTTTTCTGGATTAGAGATCTCTGTAACTTTTGGATTACCCTTTTTAAAGGTTACTGGATAAGGTTTTACAGTTTCATAATTCACGTGCAAATGATCCAGTTCACGCCCTGTTACAACAGAGCTCCGTTTTCGTATGAGTGGTTTAATTCTTATCAAAAGAATCAAAACGAAGCTTATTAAATCCATTTTGAACGAATTGAGAAAAAATGCAGAAAAATACGAAAAAAGCAGATAATTTTTTCAAAAAGTTTTTTTAAAGGTACTTATCCACAGCCTATGACATGAGGTAAGATCAGCAAAATAGTGAATTTTGCTGTTCGTTTTACGGGTTAATCAAGACAAATGAACTATGTGCCTTGATAGGTTTTGAAGGTTTCTCAAACCTTCAAAACTCATAGATTAGGCGTCTTTTGAAGGTTCACTCTATGAATGCAAGGGGATATAGTTGAGCAAATTTATCCTTTATATTTATGGGGATATTGATGTATTAAACATTGACGCGCTAAACAGTTTTGGTTAAAGGTTTCTTCATATAAATGTGGGGGAGAAATCTTCAGCAATTTAAATAAAGCAGTTTTTCTAGTGTCACTTTTCTTTGGTAACGGAGGCATGTGCTTTTGTTAAAAGCGTTATAGGGCAGTGGCTGTTTTGAGTGGTCTTGTTAGAGGTTCATGAAGTTCTTTTAAATAATGCTTCATGAATAGTGCAAAGCGGGGCAATCTGTATTGTTTTCTGTATTTTTACGCCAAAGTTCTCTTTTGAGAATTTTTCGTGCCATTATTGTTTTATTTGGCTTGTTTACAGGTCTAAGTGTTTATGCGCGCTCCTCAGCTATTTTTCATTCCCCAACCGATAATTTTTCTCGCCAACAATCTGAGAAGCAGCAATTAGAAAGAATTGAGAATTTACGCGCTTTAA
>NZ_JBHIMR010000042.1:0-3325 GCF_042194215.1 Bartonella sp. MR100HLJHH | reverse complement strand
TCACTACGAACTTGCGATATGTGCTCTTTTTTATCAGCAAAATCGTTTAGCTCTTCTTCAACGCGCGTATTCCACAATCCATTATCTGTCTCAATAAGTTTATCATTCCTCATGAGATATTCGACAATATCTGCAAATTTTTTCTGCGAACAATTGCAAGCACGTGCAAGCGTTTCAAAATCTTCTTTAATTGGTGCTTTTTTATCATACATGCGAACGAGAAGCGTCATATAAGCGCCCCTTTGCTCTAACGTCATTCCGTCTGTACCACTTATCCAGTCATACAAATGGAATCTTATCCATGGCATTGCATTAGACATGCGCGCCCCCTTCTTTCATTAAATATAAAATTGCTAAAGCATCTGCTTCGTTGTCGTCTTTAGGCACATGTCCTTTTGCACATACCGCCTTAATCATTTCTTCTTTTGAGGCGTTGCCTTTTCCTGTTGTTGCCTTCTTAATTGTGCCAACAGGAATGCCTTCATATGGTATCTGATGATGTTCACACCACGCTGTTAAGGTTGCTAGAAAGCCCCCATAAATATGAGAAGCGTCTGTACCCACATGCCGACGCACCTCTTCAAAATACACTGCGTCAATTTCATCAACAGACCTCTTTAGTTCAGTAAGCCACCGTTTAAAGCGTAAATAACGCATACCACCGCCTTCAAAACGGCGTGATTGAAAATCTTCTGTATCGCTTGTTATGTGACCATCCGCACCGCATATCGCCCAGCCTGTCTTGGTCCCTAGATCAAGACATAAAATGGTTTGTGCGTTAGTGATCATAATCCCCCCTTAAGGCTCTACGTATTTATATGTTTGCTATGACAGAGCGTGTTGTGATTGCTTGTCTTGAAAAAATGTTTATGAAAAAGTATCCTCCCAACGATTCTAAAAAAGTGGGGGGAGTTATGATGCAAGAATGGGTAGTTGATAAGGTTGTATTTTTATTGCACCGGATAAATGATAGTGCTGTATTTTTGCTGCACTGGATAAGTGATAATCTTACGATTGCTCCTATCATTGCTACGATAGTTACTGGAATGGTGACACTTTTTGTGCAACAACGAAGCTTAAAAAAACAACTTAAAATCTTCCAACGACAAACTATAGCATCAGAAATCCAGACAGCTATTCTATTAGAAGATAAAAAAGCACGGGATTTGGGACCATATTTAAAATTGAAGGCAATATTCCTCCCACAAGAATATAAAGGTACTCCCCATGTTAAGGTAAAGCTGTGCATTAAAAATCTTACGACACAAGATATGATGATAAAGAATATACGCATATCGAAAAACAGTCCCTTTAAGTTTGTTAAAAACGCTTGTCCTTTTACTCAATGGAAATTTGAGTCTTCGGAGGGGCACCTCGTTATTAAAAGGACAACGCCCAAACTCATTGCGTTATGTCCCGAAAATATAAAATCAAATGCTTCATCAGAGTATGCTTTAAATTTTTTTATTATATCCGCTAAACGCTGTACTTTTTTAGATTTCATGATTACCTGCCGTAAGCCTAATTCTCGCAACATTGCAAATTTTACACTTGAACACACTTCAATTGTTAATCCAGAGGAAACATTCACCGTTCATTTTTGGGCTTCATATCCACGTTTAAAAGAGACTTATTATGAAGTTAATCCCAAAGATCCGCTTTTAATTAACGACCCTCATTTTTGGGATTAATGACACCAGAATTAAAAAACTTCTCCTGCAAAAACAAAATCCGTCAATCTGGGTTCTTCTTTTTTGTTGATTAAATAATTGATTTTATTATTTAATTCATCAATAACTCTCATCTGTAAATCCAATTTTAATCTTTGTTTATGCAGCGTTTTATTTTTTTGCTTAATTAAAGTGGATAGGTTTTCAAGTACTACTTGCTGTTGTTCAATTGACTTATCTCGCTCTGCAAGAGTGGCTTCATGCCATCTCATCCAACTATCAAATTTTGACTTATGGCATTCTTCTCGTTTTTTAAGAATTGTTGTGTGAGTTTCGTGTCGTTTCACAAGATCTTCTACGCTACAGTCACGATATGGTACTTTTCTCCATTCTTCCACCAATCTGCCTCCATTCTTGATTTTCGTATTGCAACCTATTAATCTACAAAACTGGGTGTAGAGTTTCTTCAATATTCCGTTTCTCATGATCTTTCTTCTTTAAGAGTGTGAATGCTGCTGTTGATGTTCGTTATTATCTGTAGAAGTAGTAAAAGCAGGCATAGAGCTAGAACTATCCTTCAACTTTTGCAGCTTTAAATAACTATTTAAAGATAGTCCTTTGCCTTGTTCCCAACGACAAACAGAAGCTTGCTTAACACCTAAAATATCTGCTAATTCCTTTTGTGTTAGCGATAAACACTTTCGGATAGATTTAATCTTTAATTTTTCCTCTGTGTCCATTTGAGTTAAGCTCCTTAATTTTAACCATATACGCAATTGTATAGAGTTAATTAAAAAAAACAATAGATTTTTTTAATTTTAAAATCATAAGTAACTAATTATGACGAAAAATATCATTGCGACATTGCAAGTATTGCAATCTGAGTTTGGTCTTAATCAAAAAGATCTTGCCGATAGACTAAATGTAACCCAAGCGACCGTATCAAGATGGTTAGGAAGTGAATCAGATCCCAGAGGTTCACACAGAGACGCAATTTTAGAACTTTATAAAAGCTTAAAAGGTTATAATCAAATTACTACACTTGTTCCTGTTATGGGGTATGTAGGAGCAGGATTAGAGATTGATACCGATGTTGAGCAAATCCCAGAAGATGGGCTTGAAACAATCGAAATACCATTTGATTTGCCTTTTGAAACAATAGGATTCATGGTTCGTGGAGATTCCATGTATCCCGTGTATAAAGATGGTGATTTAATCGTAGTTAAACATCTGCAAACAAAGCCAATGAGCGATTATTACGGTGATGAAGTTGTCGTTCTAACAGAAGATAATAGGCGTTTCATCAAACAAATTACTCGCTCTTCAGAGGGCATTGTACTCAAATCATGGAATGCGCTACCTATTAAAAATGCTAAGATAAAATGGGTTGGAGAAATAGTTGCAATATTACCGCGCAAATCCTATCGTCTACTTATGAAATAATCCCAATAAAGTTTTTGATTCTATTGCTTGTGAAGATGACATTTAAGTGAAAATGAAAAAAAAATGAAATATATGCGATTTTTTGCTTGCTTCTATTTATACATTTACGTATAAGTAATTATACAAACCACGCACAAACAATCGCCAAGAGGCGTTAGGGAGGAAAAATTATGGATAAGCCAATTCTTATAAATTCCAATGAAATTTTATTA
>NZ_JBHIMR010000041.1:0-3698 GCF_042194215.1 Bartonella sp. MR100HLJHH | reverse complement strand
TGCTCTTGGCTAATACACATGCCTTTTTTGACAAGGGGATGACCCGCATTGCTGGTGTGACCATAACCAATCGTCCAAACACATGCCGTATCTCTATAAGCCTCTAGACGCAAACCTTCCCATTGTTTGATAAGCTCTAATGCTTCTTTCGATATCTTTCTCATCTGACGCTCCATAAAAAAAAGCCCCACAAAAGTGGGGCTGGATAAAATGATGTTCTAATCAATCTCGCACTAATTATAATAAAATGGGTCGCTACATCCACGGGCGCCTATTTTTTCATCTTCTACATAACGAGAATGCGCAAAATTCCGTACAAGATGATCATTGTTAGAGCCACCAGTCCAATCGCCTCCTCCCAACATAACATTTATGTCTACACGTAAACTACTTCCTTGCTCCCCTGTATGCCATTTAGTCACTGGATAACAACCGGACAAATATTGCCACACATAACCGCAACCATCCTCACAACCAATATGCGAAATCATCCGTCTATTGTTTGTATCAACGTGTCCTCCAGATGTCTTAGGAGAAGGCGCTTGATTGCCGACAATACTGGTTGCTTGATTACTTCCATACATGCTTGGCGAAAACTCATCACTCGTCAAAAATCTCTTACTAACAGACCAAAAATCAAATGCATGATCCGCATAGCTACGATTGGTCGTAATCGGAACACCATATGCCGACTTTGCATTTACACCTGTCCCTGATTGAAGATAAATATCAACCCAAATATTATGCCACGGATTGTAAACCATCCCTTCTGGACTACTACGCGGGCGGTGATTTAAAGACCAAACAGAATTGGGTAAAATATCCCCCGCTTGATAACCTGATAAGAGATGACCTTCAATCTCACCAACATCCGCACATAGCGTATGAAATCCGCCAATCTTTTCAGAATTATCCTTTGTATAGCCATCAGGAGCCGTCGGATTTTGCGAAAGGTCAAAGGATAGCTCATTCGTCTGATCTTTTAGGATGAGATATATATAATAATCCTTTCCTGCTTCAAGATCTTCGTCAAAAGACATCCTTCCACGCCTTGGAACGCGGTAAAAGAGGTACCTACCCCCAAATTCTCACCACCATGATAAAAGCGAAAACATGCCCCTTTATTGATCACAATACCTTTTCTATTTGTCGGATTGGCTTCCAGAATTCTGTGAGGCTGATCAAAACGCACATTCTCTAAAAAATAAGTGGAAAGAAAACCTACTGTTGCCTTGTTTGTGAGCTGATCAACCATTAGATTCAACGTCTCATCCGCTTGAATAAAGAAGGACACTATTTTGACTCCCTCCATCATTCGTGCTTTTTGTTCAACTAACTCTTTAAGAATGGGTAGGATGCTTTGATGATCGCTTTTGCAAAGATTTTCTTGTTTGTTGACGTTTTCTTTCATTCTCAAAATGAGTTATCATGGCCCGTTCCTTCTTGCTCGTATTGCTTAGACCAAAAGTATCATTGTCCATAAATTGCTGATATCCAGCTATCATGAGATCGGTTAGGAACGAGTCACTTTTCGGAGGTTGTGTAAAATAAATCCCCTTTGAATCCTGCAATTTATATCGAAAACCTGCTTTTTTCATGCACTCATATACTGAAGCAAATTCACTTGCATACGAATTCATATCACTAGAAGAAGCATAAACCGGTTTCCAACCACATTTTAAAAGTGATTGTTCGATTACAGCCCGATCTGCTCTAGGCTTTTCCCATAAAACCAAAGTCGATGGGGGAGGATTGCCTAATTGACATCCAGCTGTACTTAAGAGAGCCATGCTGCTCAATAGTTTTAAGATTTTTTTCATTTTTCCCCTCCTCCATAGTTTTTTCCAAAAACTCTTGTAAGAAGATGTGAATTTCAAACCAAGAGCTTTCTCCACCTTTTCAATCTGTAGATTATCAGCCGCATTTTCTTCAGTACGAAAATTGATAATATCATCATTATATTTATTAACTTTATCAATTAATACTGCAACATCATCTAAGGTATAGGTTTTCATAAATCTTCCCCTGCATACTCTTTAATTCTTTTACAGAGAAATTCATAAAAATTACTTGCGTAATATTCGGAATCTTCAGATGTATACTTGAGATAGAGTGGGCACTCTCCATCCCGAAATTGAGTATAATCAAAGTAAAATGTTTCACCAAAATCAGTTGTGCAGATAACAAGTTGTTTGGGATTCGTAAAGCCATCTCTTCTATCGAGTAAATTTCGGTAAACAATATCACCAGCAGGAATACCAGCACAGATTTCATAAATACTGAATATTTCTTCACCTCCAACTTCTCCGCCTCCATAATTTTTTAAAAAACCCTTATAGGAAGAGGTAAATTGTAAATCGAGAGTGTTCTCAGCTGTTTTAATCCGTACATCATCAGGTGCATTATCTTGAGTACCAAAATTAATAACCTGACTATGCATATCAACATATTGTGCAACATCTAATAAAGTATAACTTTTCATAAATTTTTCTCCATAAGTCACAGTGTGTTTTTACTCATAATGAGTGTTTCTACTGATCAATATTCTCTACTATAGCCAATGGAATTGGGATTACATCGATAGAATATAGAGGATATTTTCTTGAAGGAGCTCTTTTCTCATCTGTATCTGTAAAATCATCTCGCATTTACAATATATGATGTAATTAAAGGGGATGATCATTAAAGCTTAGAGAGCGCCTTTTAGGGACATTATTTCAATATTTGCAATAATTACTTTTTCTTTTTTCTTGCTGAGGAGTCTTTTTTTGAAATCCAACAAATAACTTTTCTGATAAAATTTTCCTTTGGCTTCATAGGCGCAACAAAACTCTTGTCTTGATAAAATGAGTAGAGAACCTCAGCCATAGGACCTTCTTGTGTCATAGGATATAACATAATAGGCCTACAATCGATTCCAATAGGAGCTCTTCCTGATACCATTCTTTCCACATTTGTACCTGTTACTATCTGTCCTTTTCCTTTCCAAGAAGAAACTGTTTCAGGCTCAAACAGCTCATCTCCCTGATAAACTTTTTTACCTTTAAATTCCACAGGTTCAGCTGCTCCCATAATTTTTTTCTTTATCCATTTCATGATTCATAAGCCCCTTCAATTTTTTCAAAATAATCAATGTATTCTTTGTTCTAAATAGACTTAACAAACTCTCCTTCCAAGAAGTAGGTTATTCCTCGCTAGAAAACTCTGAGTGATTATCGAAATCCTTTTGCCACCTGTTTAATTAAAGCGTAGCTCACTTGCTTCACCTTTGCTACTTCTTTGGCTAAAGCTAATGCACGTTCAAGATGAAGCTGTTGGATGCTCTCGTCAAAGCCTAGGTGATCCCCTGCCGTAAAGCTTTTCTGATAAGATTGCAAAGTTTCAGCATCACCCAACAAAGCAAGAGTGCCAAGATGAAGCAAAGCATAATCCGTATTATCTGCTTTAGATGTTGCATCTTGTTGCCAAGGAGCAGTGCCATAATCAGAGCGAAGTCTTTTAGAAAGGTCAATGTCTGTTACCGCCCATTCTAAAGCATCATCAAGTGCTTGCTTTAAGCGATCCGCAGTGACTTCTGGTTCAAAGATTTCTAACCCCTTTGCTTCAAAATTAAGCTGTATGTCTGGAATATCTTCCGTGTGGGTAGGATCAATGAATTTACAAGCGGTGGAAAGAATGCCCGTGCTAATCAAAAAGGC
>NZ_JBHIMR010000040.1:0-3899 GCF_042194215.1 Bartonella sp. MR100HLJHH | reverse complement strand
ACGCTCATCCCACTTGTTATGTGCAAATAGTGGTTTTGATTGATTCAAGATAAACAGATTTGAAATGAGAGAATCTTGCGTTATTCGAGGGTCTAATTCAATATGAATAGAGCTAGATTATCATTATAAATCAATATGATTGTATCTTTAATAAGAAATAAAAGTTTGTATTTTGGCGTCGAGTAGAAGCTCTTTTAAAGGTAAATTCACCGCAAGTAGTATTTCACAAAATTACAATTAAAACAGAAAAATAATTGAAAAATTTTTCTTCTGAGAAGCTGATTTACGCAACAACTATTCTTTAATTTCAGCCCAAAAAAAACTTTTTAAAATTACTTGATAAAGCAGAGCATTGCATATTTCTTATTGCGATTGAAGTGAAATAGCCATTGAAATCAGGAATAATACTTTTTGAATGAATTTAATAATTAAAATGGAAATTAGCTGAGCACAAGAGTTTTTCGATTTATACCGGTATAGGCCAATTTGTTTTCCAAACTGAATATTGCGTAATACAGTTAAATTGACTTTACAATTATAAAGTTGTATAATTCCAAACTTTTTACAAAATACTAATTGTCTTGAATATAAATAAGGTACATAATAACAATATGAGGAGGATATCATGATATACGGGGGGCGAATAAATTTGATCGCGTGTGGAAATACATTGAAACAGTTAAGAATCTTCAACCTCTGCAAAGTATAGGAATAAGAGCGACAGTTACCAAAGAGATTCTAGAAAATATTATTAATTTTATCGATTTTTGTATAAGCAAAGATGTCGATTATGTCGGATTCAGCCCGCTCGATACGTCGTCATTTAGTTTTTCTAGAAAAAATAATACAAAGGATCGATCTAAGGCTTTAAGAAACAAAACTCTTCCGCCAAACGCTTCACTTTTTCATTTGAGAGATGAATTATCAAGGAAAGAATCCCCCCTCCAGATTTATATAGATAAAAAGTTCCAAGAAAGGAAAATCTCATGGACGTCACAAAATTTTGTAAATTGTATTAATTATTACTTAGGCGAAAATTCTACGTACGTTTCGTCGCCGTTAATGTGTTTATTTCCATTTTCATCCTTGGTATTGGACTATAATGGAGATTTAAAAAATTGCTTTTATTCAGAAGTTTTTGGGAATCTACAAAATTATGAGGCAATAGATTGGTCTGCTCAAAACGTTTTAAAATCTTTGAAAGAATCTGGCACATGTAGCGGATGTCGTGGGAAGGTATTTTGTGGATAAGGTTAAGCAATTTAAGATTTATAGTGTTAGCAAGTCTACTGCTCTGGTGGTTGCTGTTTTACCACTTTTTTTGTCGGAAAAATTGCATTTGTCGCAAGCGGATATTGTTTTAATCGGTAGTTATTTTTTATTGCTTCCTTTGATCTTAGAAGTCCCCTTGGGTTTATTATCAGATGTTTATGGAAGTAAGCGCGTTATTTATACTGGTCTGTTTTTCTTTCTTTGCGGTTTTTTAGCTCTTTTTATGAATTATGCATATTTTGCTTACGCCACTTATTTGTTGTGTATTACATTAGCAACCGCTTGTTTCTCAGGTGCGGAAGATAGTTTACTCTTTTCTGTAGTACCAAAGCATCGCACACTGTTTTCCGTTAAGTCCGAAGTGGCTGCTGTTACCTATAGTGTGACAACGGTACTTATTTTTTTAGGGGGAATACTTTATTATGTGCATCCTGCATTGCCTTTGATTTTTCAAGTCCTTTCATTAATTTTTGCTATTTTTATGTTTTCAAAACTGACGAAGGGATTAGATAGTTTTCATATCAACGCTCATCCGAATATTTTCACAGTTATGTGCGCCAGCGGTAAAGAAGTCAAAAATCCCTATCGCTTCACTCTTATTTTTTTAAGTGCAGTTTCAGCTTTTGCTATTTTGGTTAATAATCGAACTGTTTCTATCGCATTTTCTGATTTTTTGCCATTTCAACCTGCTATTTTGGTTTCGATTATTTTTATCATTGGGAATTTTTGTTCAGTAAGTTCCAATATATTGTTTCAGAAGTATTTTTCAAAGTTTCAAAATCCTACTTTTCCCGTCTTAATGATTGGTTGTATGGTAACCATTGCTTTTTTTCTCATGTCATTTCAAATCATTGCGGCTCTTATATTAGGATTTTTACTGCTATGTGTTTTTAAGTCTGCTTATCGATCTTATCTGTCGTCTCTTCTTATAAATTCACTGATTGATCCCAAAGCTATCGCGACTGTTTTATCATTTACAGCCATTATTACAGCTGTTGTATCCTTTGCATTCAGTTTTTTATACGGTCATGTTTTTTCAACATTCCGGCAAGCTAATTTGTGGTTGGCAGTGATTATGGCTGTGATTTTTGGGGTGTCTGCTTTAATTATTTTTGTCAGAAAACAAGAAATCATTTGGTTACAGCCTGAAAATGCACAATCGTCAAAACAACATTTCTTGAAACGCAAGCATCAAGAGTTTTGCTATGGGCAAATTTATCCGGAAGCATCGTGCATTAATGAAAACATCAAGGATGGCTCTTTTCGACAAAGTCTCTATCCTGCACCAAATTTGATAACACTTTGCGATGAAGTAGTCGAATGGGAGTTTATCCGAGGTACTGTATTGAGCCAAATGGATTTGCTACATCAAAAGGCGATTATTGATCAAATCAATAAGATCTTTCAAGATCGATTAAGCAAGAATATAATCTTATCACATGGAGATTTACATCCTGATAATATCATTGTTACTTCTGATAGTTCTTTTATGGTAGTGGATTGGGATTTATGTCAAGAAGCCAGTCCGGAATTGGATATCTTAACATTTTTCACCAGTCCAAGATTATCTCTCAATTTAGAAGAACGGATAGACTATATTTCTCATTTGCTGTCTATATCAAAGGATGAAGCTTTACCAATGATAAAAGCGTTTGTGGCTAAAAAAATTTCTGATCTTTCTCTATACCAAAATATTTTCATGAAACAATTAGTATTGGATTATATGAACTTGAATAAGAAATTTCATGGGCGATAATATTGTAATTTGTAATGAAAATTGCAGTGCGGGCTGCAATCATTGTCCGTATTCGATGGAATATATGGTGAGAGATGACGCGTTGCCTGAATCTTTATATACAATAAATGACATAAAATCTGATTTTATTATTCTTGCTGGTGGAGAGCTTTTTGAGCTCGATTATGATTTACTTCATAAATATACTTGTATGTGTCTCATTTGTAAAAAATATTTTCGGATTGCAACAGGGGGGCATATCTATATTCAACCATATTTGAAGCTATTAAAGAGTAATCCGTTCTTTTTAGGGATACAAATAGGCACAGATGTTATTTCAGAGATAAGAAATCTAGACAGTAAAAAATATAAACAAAAGTGGGTGCGTAACATAGAATGTATGAAAAAATATAGCGTACCATATAGTGTGACGATTACTTTATCGGAGAGATTCGATTTGGCAGAAGTGTATACTCTAAGAATGGAACGCGTTTCCGCGTAGTTGAAGACCCTGATGAAATTGAAAAAATTATAAGATCACATGCTAACACTTTTCCTTCGTCCTCTTCTCAATATGTATATTCTAAAAATGGAACGCGTTTTCGCGTAGTTGAAGACCCGTCTGAGATTGCAAAGCTATCTAATTCTTTTTCTGAAAGTCAACAAAGTACAGTAGATCAATCAAGTACACCAGATTCTTCTCCACTTGATGGCAAGGATTGGAGCAAGACGCGTGCGGTTTGGAGCCACCTTATGTCTGGTCTCACGGCAGGTTATAGTGATGAGATACAAGCGGGGAATGAAGCGGGTTTTACGGATTATTGGAGCGGCGATAAAAAAGCCGAAGAAATCTATAATAGAAGAGTAGCCAAGGAACGCGCTTACCAAAAAG
>NZ_JBHIMR010000004.1:0-151589 GCF_042194215.1 Bartonella sp. MR100HLJHH | reverse complement strand
TTTGAGACGTTAAATTATGCTATTGAGGATGTTCGCAAGGAAGCAAGACAAGCAGCAGCGATTGGTTTAGCGGTGTCCAACTTACGTTACTATGATATACCAGGATCTTTAAGTGTTTCATTTGGTAGTGGTTTGTGGCGCAGTCAATCCGCATTTGCTATTGGGGCTGGTTATACATCTGAAGATGGAAATATTCGCTCGAATGTATCTATTACGAGTGCTGGAGGTCACTGGGGGATAGGTGCTGGAATTACTCTGAGGTTGAGATGATAATAGAAAAAATGGCTGTTATTGTAAAAAAGAGAAGTATTTTAGTAAAGGTTCTGTTTGCTCTTGCCTTAATAGGCAAGAGCGAAAGCTCTGCTAACGAGAATGATAATATTTATACAGTGCATCCACCACACTTATCGATACCTAAGGGAGAACCTGGTGAAACACGTCGAATTATTATGCAGTTTTATGATTGGACTTTGATTTGTGACGAAAAACAAAAGCTTAAACATAAGCAAGGTATATGTAATGTGACACAGACTGTTCATGATCAAGAAGGAAATACCATTTTTAGTTGGTCTCTTGTGTCTACGACAAGTGGTCAAGCAGTGATGCTTTTTCGAACATTGCCAAATTCTGATATAAATGTTCCGATTCAAATGTTTGTAAAAGGTGTTAAAAAACCTGTTCTTATTCATTATACGCAATGCAATGAAACCGTTTGTTTGGCACAATCGCCTGTAGGGCCGGTTTTGACTAAACAAATAGAGCAGGACAATAAAGTACGTATTTCCTATAAACTTAAAGAAGGAAAGGTATTTTCTTTTACTGTACCATTTAAAGGGTTAAATGCGGCACTTAATTCTTTACGTCCTTAGAATCCATCGAGTATTTTTAACAAGAGTCATTTTTTCATAAATCGTTGTATTATATTTTTGAGTGTAAATTATAAGGTCAAATAAGTAAGAATTTTTATATAATATGATATCAAGGTGATTTATTGGAAAGAGTGAGAGTTTTATGAATATAAAGTCACAATAAGTTCTTTATATGTAATAGAAAATAAAGTTAGTATTTTCCATAAAGCTTAAAGAGTGATTTCGTGAGTTATTAGAAGTAAAAAAGATTAGAAATACTCGATTTAAAATAATTAAAAAGATAGCTTCCTTATAATAGTAAGTAGGCTAAATTCTTTTTTAAAGCTTTAAATGGATTTTTAGAGCGGTCTGATTAAGCATTAATATTTTTCAGATAAATTTATAATCCTAGAGAATTTTTTGAACGATAGTTTTAATTGGTATTCACAAAATAACAGCTATTGTAATTGCATTTTGTAGTACTACGGAACTTTTATTCCAGCATAATCAAAGCCATTTCATTGCATACAACAAACGAGGTTCGTGTGTGGATAACGAGATTGAAAAAAAGAAAAAATTTTTTATAAACCGTACTAATGTATAGGTTGTTGTGTCCTTAAGGGGCAGCAAATAGTATGATAATGTAGGTTTGTTACAATAGAAGTGTACTCCGTGTAAATGATATAAAGAAAAGAGCAAAATTTATAAAAATTGATGCGAACGTAAACGATTAATTTATAGTTTTAAGTTCATAAAGAGAAGCATGATTTCACGGAAACAACCAAAAGATTATACAAAAATCTGAATGATGCTAGTGTAGAAAATTTTAATGATAGGCAAAGAAAGAATGATTTCTTGTATTTATCATTTGATGCTGCATTATTGCTTTATTTAGGAATGAGAAGAAGAGTTTTCGCGTTTATTTATTGGGGGAACGCTCAAGGGATAAGAGAAATGACCCCGTTAAATTATGGTTCAAAAGAGTTAAAGCGAGGAGAAATATACGATACCAAAGCAGATCAGTTGTATGATCAGTGCGGTAGTAATACAAATAATCGTTCTGCATTGTCACGAACAGAAGCATACTCTGTTTTTGTTGATATAAAGAGACAACAGAGAAAAAAACATTATGAACAGAAACAGGCTTTTGTTCAATCTGAGACAGCTTTTGAGTTTCATAGTCAGATAATGATAGGTGCTCAAAAAACAACAAAACTCAAAGCGCCTTTTCTTCGACGGTTCCCTCCAGTAAAATCTCCACCTCTTTATGCGGCACTTGATCTCGGAACGAATAATTGTCGTCTTCTCATTGCATCTCCCAGTAAACCTGGATATTTTCGTGTTGTTGATGCTTTTTCTCGTATTGTAAGATTGGGAGAAGGTTTAATAAATAACGGTTTTCTTAATACACGAGCTATGGATCGTGCGATTGAAGCATTAAAGATTTGTCATCTAAAGCTAAAACAAAGGCATATTAAGCGTTATCGCTTGATTGCAACAGAAGCTTGTCGTTCTGCAGAAAATGGTAGACATTTTATTCAGCGTGTTTTGGAGGAGACAGGTCTTGAATTGGAAATTGTTGATCGGCAAACAGAAGCGCGTTTTGCTGTTACAGGGTGTAGTACACTTGTTGAACCAAATACTGACGCAATTGTGCTTTTTGATATTGGAGGAGGATCATCAGAAATTGTGCTACTTGATGTTTCTCAAAAGCGTTCTTTTCGTTTAGCTAGACAAATTATCGCTTGGACTTCTCTTCCTGTTGGTGTTGTTACGCTTTCTGAACGTTTTGGAGGGAATGATATTAGCTTAGATGATTTTGAAAAAATGAAAAGCTATGTGCGAGGGTTATTAAATAAATTTTCAGATCGTCATAAATTAGGAGAGTTAGCGCAAGGTTCGAAGTTTCATCTTTTGGGAACCTCCGGTACAGTTACGACTTTAGCAGGAATGTATCTTAATTTAGAGCGTTATGATAGGAAAAAAGTGGATGGCATTTGGATGAATGATGCAGACATTACTCTTATGACAAAACGCCTATTGTCATGGGATATAGAAAAACGTGTCGTAAGTCCTTTTATTGGGCGCGAGAGAGCAGATTTAGTTTTAGCTGGTTGTGCAATTTTAGATGTTATTCGGGAAGTTTGGCCAAGTCAGCGTTTAAGAGTTGCTGATCGTGGATTAAGGGAAGGAATTTTGATAGAGCTGATGTTGCGCGATGGGGTATGGTGTCGTCATAGAAAGAGCGGAGATTTAAAGCGTTAGAGAATTAAATATGGAGACAATGAATAACGATGAAAAAAACAACAAAAACACCGAGGGGTGGCTACGGAGGTTCAGGGTCACATGAATTATATCAGCGCGTAAAAAAGAAAGCAGGAACCATTAAAGCTTCATCACGACGATGGTTAGAGAGGCATCTGAATGATCCTTATGTCCATCAATCAAAAGTAGATGGTTATCGTTCGCGTGCGGCTTATAAACTCATTGAAATTAATGAGCGTTATAGGTTTTTGAAAAAAGGTCAAAAGGTTATTGATCTAGGAGCAGCACCTGGGGGATGGTGTCAGGTGGCTGAGCGTATAGTAGGGTCAAGTGATGAAGATCCTAGCGTTGTTGGTATTGATTATTTACATGTTGATCCATTGCCTAGAGTTGCCATGTTGGAAATGGATTTTTTGCATACAGATGCACCGCAGAAATTAATTGAAACTTTAGGGACAAAACCGGATGTGGTTCTTTCTGATATGGCAGCGCCAACAACAGGTCATCGTCAGACGGATCATTTAAGAACGATTTATTTATGTGAAGTTGCGGCTGATTTTGCTCTTTCGGTTCTTAAGCCTGGGGGACATTTTTTAGCAAAGGCTTTTCAAGGAGGAGCAGAAAACACTCTTCTCACGATACTAAAACAGCATTTTAAAAAAGTCTATCATGTTAAACCGCCTGCAAGCCGATCAGAATCAGTAGAGCTTTATCTTCTAGCACTTGAATTTAAGGGAAAAACAAAAATACAAGAATAGCGCCTTCTTTTAAGAAGATTTAACTTTACTTAACCTATTTAGATGTGATGATTTTTTCTCAAAGAGTTATCGGCGATATTGACAGTTTTTCTGTTATCAATGATGAAAAACTGGTAAAACTAATGTATTGCCTATAGAGGTAGAGAGATTGATTCCTCAGAGAGTGCTTCCAATGAAATTTCTTGATCAAGCTAAGGTTTATATTCGTTCTGGTAATGGAGGTTCTGGAGCAGTATCATTTCGTCGTGAAAAATTCATAGAATTTGGGGGACCTGATGGGGGGAATGGAGGACGGGGTGGTGATGTTTGGGCTCTTGTTGTTGATGGGCTTAACACGCTGATTGATTATCGCTACCAACAGCATTTTAAAGCAAAAACAGGGGGGCATGGCAAGGGTCGTAATATGACGGGTGAAAAGGGTGACGATGTCATCCTTAAAGTTCCGGTTGGGACGCAAATTTTTGAAGAAGATAATACAACGTTAATCTGTGATTTAACGGAAGTGGGACAGCGCTATCGTCTTGCAAAAGGAGGGAATGGCGGTTTTGGTAATCTTCATTTTACAACATCGACAAATCGGGCACCGCGTCGTGCAAATCCAGGTTTGGCTGGAGAAGAGCGCGCAGTATGGCTTCGCTTGAAATTAATTGCTGATGCTGGGCTTGTTGGTTTACCTAATGCTGGAAAATCAACTTTTTTAGCTTCTGTAACGGCTGCAAAACCAAAAGTTGCAGATTATCCTTTTACCACTCTACATCCTCATCTTGGTGTTGTACGTATTGATGGTCGTGAATTTGTTTTGGCTGATATTCCAGGATTAATTGAAGGAGCGCATGAAGGTGTGGGAATTGGAGATCGTTTTTTAGGACATGTAGAACGTTGTCGCGTACTGCTTCATCTGATTTCTTCTCAAGAAGAAGATGTAGCAAAAGCATATCAAATTGTGCGTCATGAACTTGAGGCATATGGAAATAATCTAAGTGATAAGACTGAAATTGTCGCTTTAAGCCAGATAGATACTCTGACAATTGAAGAGCGTAAAACGAAACAAGAAGCTTTGCAAAGAGCTGCGGGTCAACCTGTTATGATGTTTTCTGCGGTTAGCCGCGAAGGTTTAGAAAATGTGCTGCGGGCTGGTGCACATATTATTGAAATGTCACGCAAAGAGGAGATCAGTGGGGATAGAAAGGTTGATTGAGATGGCTGTTGGATCGCAAAAACTTACACACTATAAACGTATTGTAGTCAAGATTGGATCTGCCCTTTTGGTTGATCCTCAGACAGGTTTACGGGTTGAATGGCTTAAAAGCTTGATCAGTGATGTTGTTGAATTGCACAAAAAAGGCGTAGAGATATTGTTGGTGTCTTCAGGCGCTATTGCTTTAGGAAGGACATTGCTACAGCTTCCTAAGGGCGTTTTGAAATTGGAAGAAAGTCAGGCATGTGCTGCTTTGGGGCAAATTGAGTTAGCAAAAACCTATGGTGATGCGCTTGCTCAACATGGGCTCAAAACAGGCCAAATTTTGCTCACTTTATTTGATACGGAGGAGCGAAGGCGTTATCTCAATGCACGTGCAACGATTGAGATGCTTTTATATTTGGGAGCTGTGCCTGTTATTAATGAGAATGATACTGTTGCAACAACTGAAATTCGTTATGGTGATAATGATCGTTTAGCTGCACGTGTGGCAACAATGGTGAGGGCAGATCTTTTAATACTTTTATCTGATATTGATGGCCTTTATACAAAGTCTCCCCATAGTGATCCTACGGCTGAATTTATACCTTTTGTTGCATCCATTACGCATGATATCGAAAAAATGGCAGATGTTGCTGCTTCAGAGTTTTCACGGGGAGGAATGAAGACTAAGCTTGATGCCGGAAAAATCGCTAATGCTGCTGGAACGGCGATGATTATCACCTCAGGCAAGCGTATGAATCCCCTTGCTGCAATTGACAAAGGTGAACGCAAGAGTTTTTTTGCGGCAAGTAAGAAATCTGTCAGTGCTTGGAAAACATGGATTTCTGGTCATTTAGATCCATCTGGTGTTTTGACGATTGATCAAGGAGCTATTAGGGCCCTTGAAACAGGAAAATCGTTATTAGCTGCAGGGGTTATTGCCGTTGAGGGAAATTTCCAGCGTGGGGATACGGTTGCAATTGTTGGTACAGATGGAGTTGAGATTGCGCGTGGACTTGTAAGCTATGACAAAGATGAGGCTGTACGCATTATAGGACATAAAAGTGAAGAAATTGAAGCTATTCTTGGGTATGAGGCGCGCTCTGCTATGGTGCATCGTAATGATATGATTGTACGTTGCTTGACCAATTCTGTTTAAAAAAGTTACTTTTGTTTTTATTGTTTTGGCAGAGTGGATGATACGATGACTTTAGAAGAACAAATGAAAGATATGGGACAAAAAGCGCGCTATGCCGCTGCAGCGTTGGCTGTTGCTTCTTCTGAGCAAAAGAACAATGCATTGGAAATGATCGCTTTAAGTCTGGAGGCTCAGTCAGATGAGATTTTACGGGCGAATTGTCAAGATTTAGAGAATGCTGCTCAGAATAATTTGAAAGCTGCAATGATTGATCGGCTAAAATTAGATGACTTGCGTTTACGTGCAATGATAGACAGTGTTCGCCAAGTTGCTCGTTTATCTGATCCTGTTGGACAGGTCATGAGCGCGTGGAAACGTCCAAATGGGCTTCATATAAGTCGTGTACGAACACCTCTTGGTGTGATTGGTATTATTTATGAAAGTCGTCCAAATGTTACAGTTGATGCGAGTTCTTTGTGCTTAAAAGCAGGCAATGCTGCGATTTTGCGTGGTGGTTCGGATAGCTTTCATTCTTCTCATGCTCTTCATGTAGCTTTGGTACAAGGTTTAGAGCGCTCTGGTTTACCCAAAGATGCTATTCAAATGGTTGGAACGACAGATCGCGCTGCCGTTGGGGAAATGCTCAAAGGATTGGATGGAGCGATTGATGTGATAGTACCACGTGGTGGAAAGAGCCTTGTTGCCCGCGTTCAGTCTGATGCACGTGTTCCAATTTTTGCTCATTTGGAGGGACTTTGTCATATTTATATTGATAAATCGGCAGATTTAGATATGGCACGCAATATTGTTTTAAATGCAAAGTTGCGGCGGACAGGGATATGCGGTGCTGTTGAGACAGTTCTCATTGACAGTCAGGCATTAAAAAAGTTTCTTCCTGTTTTAACTGCTTTACAGGAGAAGGGGTGTGAAATTCGTGCTACAGAAGATATTGTTTTTCTTATGCCAGATGTCAAATTAGCTTCTGAAGAAGATTGGTCGCATGAATATCTTGATGCTATTCTTTCTGTTAAAACGGTTGAGGGTGTTGAGGGAGCCATTTCTCATATCAAGCGTTATTCATCAGGACATACGGAATCGATTATTGCTGAGGATTTGGAAGTGGTGAAGAATTTTTTTAATCATTTAGATTCAGCTATTTTGCTGCACAATGCGTCCACACAATTTGCTGATGGAGGTGAATTTGGTTTTGGAATGGAAATTGGTATTGCAACAGGAAAAATGCATGCACGTGGCCCGATAGGTGTTGAACAGCTAACTTCATTTCAATATCATGTTAAAGGAAATGGTCAGGTTAGAGCTTGAGAACACCATTTTTTCCATGGAAAAATTGTATGCCACATGTTGAAAGATCCAATGTTGTGGGTCTTTTTGGTGGTTCCTTTAATCCACCGCATGCAGGGCATCTTCTTGTTGCAAAAATTGCCATTCGGCGTTTGCATCTTGATCAGTTATGGTGGATGATCACTCCAGGAAATCCTTTAAAGGATCGTACACAGTTGCTCTCTTTAGAGGAGAGAATGCAATTAAGTTTTAAACTTATTGACCATCCAAAAATTCGCTTAACAGGTTTTGAACAGGCTATAGGGAGCAAAGTATCAATAGATACAATTTTTCATATTCTTACCCATTACAGTGGCGTAAATTTTGTATGGATTATGGGGGCAGATAGTTTTACGACGATACATCATTGGTATCGATGGCATGATATCGTTTCTATGCTTCCTATTGCGATTATTGATCGTCCTTTAGGCAATCGGTCGGCACTTTCTTCTCCTATGGCACATATTTATCGTCGTTTTCGTTTGGATGAGAGAGAAAGTAAGCGATTACCTTTTATCAAGCCACCAGTTTGGACTTATTTGCATGGACCTTTATCTTTTCAATCTTCAACAAACCTGCGTTTGAAAAAGAATGATTTTTCTTGAACATTTCATAAGATTCTGCTTCTCTTTAGAGAAATCTCTTTTTAGATTCCACAATGATAAGAAAGGATATTGATCTGAAAAATATTGCACACAAACACTCTTACGATAGTATGCCTTCAAAAGAAAAAAAAGTTTTTTCTGTTAGAGAGAGTCTTGAAGTTATTCTCAAGAGCTTAGAAGATACAAAAGCAGAAGATATTGTTGCTATTGATATTCGGGGGAAGTCATCTTTGGCTGATTATATGGTCATAGCTTCAGCAAATTCGCAGCGTCATGTATCTTCTGTTGCTGATCATTTATTACATACTTGGAAAAATAATGGGCAGGGGCTTGCGCGTGTAGAAGGGCTTGCTGGAGGTGATTGGGTATTGATTGATACAGGTGATATTATCATTCATCTTTTTCGTCCAGAAATTCGCCTTTTTTATAACTTAGAAAAAATATGGATGACTCCGGATTTAAACGATACAGCTTTGCTTCTCTTCGGAGATCATTAAAATGCAAATTTCTATTTTTGCGGTTGGTCGTATGAAAAGTGGGGCGGAGCAAAAATTAGTTCAGCATTATTTGGATCGTTTTTCTAAAATTTCTGGAGTTGTAGGCTTTCATTTAAAAAAATTACAAGAGATACCAGAAAGTCGTGCTCAAACAGCGTGTCAACGTATGGAGGAAGAGGGGAGAAGACTTATTGAATTTTTACCTGAAAAATGTCGATTAATTGTGTTAGATGAGCGTGGAGAATCGATTTCTTCAATTTCTTTTTCTGAAAAATTGAGGTGTTATCGTGATGAAGGCATTCGAGATGTCGTCATTGCTTTGGGAGGACCTGATGGACATAATGAACAAATAAGGAAGCATGCTGATTTTCTTTTATCTTTTGGTTTGATGACGTGGCCACATCAAATCGCACGTATTCTTCTTACAGAACAACTTTACCGCGCTGTGACAATCGAAAATAATCATCCGTATCATCGTTTTTAATATTTTTGTGCAATTTTTAGCACTTATTTATATATTTATTAATATTGTTTTAGCTGACACCATTTAAAGCATCTCTAATGTATACGATGAGGTGTCATGGTTGGGCAAATGAAAAAGCTTCTTCATAGAAAGATGCTATATTTATATGGGGAGTGCGTGATATTTGTCATTTTGCTCTTGAGTATGTTTTTTTGCTTTTCTGTATCGCATGCGGAAGATACAATGAGGAGTACGGAAGCACATAAAGAATTAGGAGAAATTCGCCAAAACATTTCACTTTCGCGTGAGCGTGTTGCTTTTCTTACGCATCAGGTTGAGCATTTAAAAAAAGATCAACGTGTTTTGAGTGATGCACTCATAAAGGCGGCTAAAGAAGAACGTACAGTAGCAGATGATATTGCTAAAAGGGAAGAAAAGCTTAAAAAAATGATAGAAGAGCGGGTACAAGTCTATCAAAGTTTAAAAAATCGTCGCACTGAATTTGCGGAAGTTCTTGCAATTTTGGAACGTATGGGATTGAATCCGCCTCCTGCTCTTATGATACAGCCAGAGGACGCGTTGGCTTCTATACGTAGTTCTGTTTTATTAGGTACTGTTATTCCTCAGATGCAAGAGAAAACACGAGATTTAACACAGAAACTCAAGGAGTTGACCAATTTGAGTAATTCCATTACTACGGAATATACGGCATTAAAGACAAAACTGCAAAATCAAGCAGAGCAGCGAAAACGTCTAGAGCTTTTATTAGACAAAAAAAACAAACTACAAAAAAAATCAGAAAAAGAACTTACAGAACAGCAACAAAAAAATATTGCTCTTGCTAAAAAAGCGCAGTCTTTGGAAGAATTGATTTTAGAGCTCGACCGTCAGTCAAAACTTAGCTCTGATGCATCAGTACAGGTACGGAAAAGTTTGCAATTGTTAGAACAGTCCAATTTTGAAAGCCGAAAAGGTTCTTTACTTTTTCCTGTTTCAGGAAAAAGAATACATCGCTCTAACAAAAATTCGCAGATTACGCGCTTTGGTGAAACGATAGAAACAGAGTCAGGAGCTGTTGTTATATCACCTGTAGATGCTTTTGTTGCTTTTGCTGGGCCATTTCGTTCTTACGGACAGTTAATTATTCTTAATGTTGGAAATGGTTATCATATTATTCTTACTGGAATGTCGAGAATTAATGTAAAACAGGGGCAGTTTGTCCTTTCTGGTGAGCCTCTGGGTATAATGGAGATGCAATTTATTTCAAACAGTGTTGCATTGGATATAGGAAAAACTTCTCCAATGCTTTACATTGAGTTTAGAAAGCAGGGAAAACCTGTAAATCCAACTCCTTGGTGGCAGACTGAAAAAATAAGAAGGAGCCAAAATGATTCGTAAAGTTATTCTTTTGGTCGCTGGGGTATTGCTCGGCGCCTGTTCAATGATTATGGTGCAGTCTGTTGCTGCGAATAATGAAGATAATGCATATAAAAAGCTAGCTATATTTGGCGATGTTTTTGAGCGCGTGCGTATGCAGTACGTTACAGTTCCAGATGATAAAAAGCTCATTGAAAATGCTATCAATGGCATGCTCACATCACTGGACCCTCATTCATCTTATTTGAATGCTGAAGAAGCCAAGGATATGCGGGATTCTACGAAAGGAGAGTTCGGAGGTCTTGGTATTGAGGTCACTATGGAAAAAAACTTGATTAAAGTTGTTTCACCAATGGATGATACTCCCGCTTCAAAAGCAGGTATTTTAGCAGGAGACCTTATTTCAAAAATTGATGATGTACAAACGAATGGTCAAACATTGAATGAAGCTGTTAATAAGATGCGAGGTGCTCCTGGAACACCAATTACCTTAACAATTATTCGTTCTGGCGTTGATAAGCCATTTGAAGTGAAGATTGTTCGTGATATTATCAAGGTAAAAGCAGTGAAGTATCGGGTTGAGGGCGATATTGGATATTTAAGAGTTATCCAGTTTTCTGAGCAGACATTAGGTAATCTTCTGG
Source organism: Bartonella sp. MR100HLJHH (assembly GCF_042194215.1). Classification (NCBI taxonomy): domain Bacteria; kingdom Pseudomonadati; phylum Pseudomonadota; class Alphaproteobacteria; order Hyphomicrobiales; family Bartonellaceae; genus Bartonella; species Bartonella sp. MR100HLJHH. The sequence continues at coordinate 140,473 of NZ_JBHIMR010000004.1, read as the reverse complement.
CGGCAATTAAAGATATCCAATCTAAAATTCCTGAAGATAAGCTAAAAGGTTACGTTCTTGATTTGCGACTTAATCCTGGTGGGCTTTTAGATCAAGCTGTTAATGTTTCGAGTGCTTTTCTCAATAAAGGTGAAATTGTGTCGACGCGTGGGCGCAAAAAGAGTGATGTGATAAGATTTGATGCGAAGCCAGGTGATGTTATCCATGGAAAACCGCTCATTGTCCTTATTAATGGTGGTTCGGCAAGTGCTTCTGAAATTGTTGCGGGTGCATTACAAGATCATCGTCGTGCAACAATTTTAGGGACGCAGTCTTTTGGTAAAGGATCTGTTCAAACAATTATTCCTTTGGGTGAAAATGGAGCTTTACGCTTAACAACAGCACTTTATTACACGCCATCTGGCACTTCTATTCAAGGAACAGGGATCACGCCTGATATTATTGTAGAGCAACCACTCCCTGAAAAATATAAGGGTTATGATGTAAAAGTTGGTGAGTCTGCATTAAAAGGACATATCAAAGGAAAACGAGAGAGTAATAAAGGATCTGGTTCAGCTGCTTTTGTTCCGAAAGACCCTAAAGATGATATTCAATTGAATGAGGCCTATAAGCTGTTACGAGGTGAAATGGCAAATGCAGCATTTCCACCAGATCCCAATAAGGATGTGTTAAAGTGAGAAATGATATCTATAGCTTGCGATTTTGAGGAATATTAAATGGATGCAGGTATTAATTTGAAGATTCTTCCATATCGCAAATGTGTTGGGATTGTTGTCTTTAATCATGAGGGTAAAGTTTGGGTTGGGCGTCGTTTAATGACGCCTATTCATGCAGAGACTGAGATATCTCATCGTTGGCAGCTTCCTCAAGGAGGGATTGATGAAGATGAAAAACCATTAGATGCAGCATATCGTGAACTTTATGAAGAAACGGGTATTCGATCTGTAAAGTTGATTAAAGAAGCACAAAATTGGTTCCACTATGATTTTCCACAAGAACTTATTGGGTGTACATTAAGCAATAAATATCGTGGACAAATACAAAAGTGGTTTGCTTTCCAGTTTACGGGAAAGCTTTCTGAAATTGCGATTAATCCGCCACCAGATGGCAATAAAGCGGAATTCGATCAATGGAAATGGATTGATCTAGAAACCCTTCCGTTGATCGCTGTTTCTTTTAAAAAGCATGTCTATATGAAAGTTGTCAGCGAATTTCGAGGTAGCCTTAGACCATTATAAAAGCTATATGATTATGAGAAAGCTTTTTTATTAAGACGCTTTATATCATTTATAAATAATAAACATGTTTCTCTTTTATGTAAAGAACAGGAATATAAAATGAAAAAATTATTTAATTTACTTATAGTTTTTACTCTCTTGAGTATTTCATCTGTTGCATTTGCAACAAATTCAAAAACTCCTGCATCAAAAGATGCGGCAGCGACATTGCCAAATGGAGCTTCTTCTTTGACTGAAACCTACGGTTTGTGGACTATTAATTGTGGTATACAAGAAGGGAAAAGAATTTGTTTTATGCACCGTCAAGAAGTGAATGATCAGGGGCGTGTTGTTGTGGCTATGAGCCTTATTCTCAATGCTGAGGGTGTTGTATCTGGTAATTTAACAGTTCCTTTTGGCATTTTGGTTTCTAAGCCTGTTCGTTTACAAGTTGATGAGGGAAAAGCTGTTATCGAAACTGGTATTCGGACTTGTGTACCAGCAGGTTGCATGGTTCCTGTCGTTTTTGACAAAAATCACGTAGCAGCTTTACGTTCTGGAAAACAGTTAAAGTTGGCGATGACAATTGCTGCTGCAGGTGAACCAGCTTTGAATGATTTATTTGTTCAGCTCAATGGTTTTAGCAGTGCTCTTAACCGTTTGACAGCTTTGCAGAAATAATTTTAAAAATAAAATAAAAGCGGCCTTTAAAAGGCCGTTTTTAGTTTGTTTGTTTTCTATATATTAATAATTAAAACGATGAGATTTAAGATTAATCCTATAAGGGATATTCAGATTTTTTGCTGTTTCTTCTATTTTCATATGCTATTTTTAATTTTGATATTTGTTTTCTAGCTGCATCGTCATTAAATAGAGAGATGAAGAATCTAGATGTCTGGTTTTTATTCAAGAAAAAAGAGTATTGAAGTATAAAACCATTTTTTGATACAAAAACCTGCTTTAATGAAGGTTTTCTATACGCTCTTCTGTTTCCTCGATTGAAAGGGATGACGCATGATTTATGCATTGCTTCGGACGATTGATTTGATTTTTAATATTTATATTGATATTTTAATCGCTAGTGTCATTTTTTCTTGGCTTTATGTCTTTAATATCATAAATTCGCGCAATCGCTTTGTTGTTTTGATAGGAAGCTTTCTAAATCGTCTTACAGATCCGGTTCTAAGCCGTGTCCGGCAAATTTTACCAAATTTTGGAACAATTGATATTTCACCTATTGTAGTGTTCATTATTATTTATTTTATTCGTACTTTCATGTGGCGCGTTTACGCAAACATGTATTTATAGAAATATTACTTGAGGCGAATACATGTTTTATCAAGTTGATAAAAATAACTTGATTTTGTTTGTATATCTCATTCCCAAATCATCCGTTGACAAAATAATAGGGGTTGAATGTAGGGATGGTGAAAAACAATATCTGGTTATACGCCTTCGTGCTGTTCCTGAAGATGGAAAAGCGAATAAAGCTCTCATTAAATTTCTTGCGAAGCAGTGGAAAATACCATCTTCTTCTATTTCTCTGAAAAACGGCGCAATATCTCGCTACAAACAACTTTACTTTTCAACACATTTAGAAGAGCTAAAGCAGATATGGCAATCCTTTAGAGATTGCATCTCGTAGAAAAAATAAATAATAAAGCCTATTAAAAAAACAGGCTTTATTTTATTAAAATCGTTATATTTTTTTATTGCGCTCAACAGCTTTCTTAATTAATTCATGAGCAAAGTTTTTATCACGCCATCCTTCAATTTTAGCCCATTTTCCAGGTTCCAGATCTTTGTAATGCTTGAAGAAATGTTCAATTTGTTTGAGTGTAATCTCGGGAAGATCTGTATAGTCATGAATATTAATATAGCGTTTTGTTAATTTTGGAGTGGGAATGGCAATAATTTTTTCATCTTTACCACCATCATCTTCCATCATCAGAGCTCCGATGGGGCAAACATTGATAACACAACCAGGCATAAGTGGACGGGTATTACAGATAAGGACATCAATAGGATCACCATCATCTGAAAGTGTATGAGGGACAAAACCGTAATTTCCAGGATAAACCATTGATGTATGAAGAAAACGGTCAACAAATAATGCGCCCGACTTTTTATCCATCTCATATTTTATTGGTTGACCACCAAGGGAGACTTCCACAATAACGTTAATATCTTCTGGTGGATTTTTGCCTACAGGTATTTCCTTAATATTCATAGAGACATCCTTTCTGGGATATAGTGAGGCTCAATACAATTAAATATTTTATAAATATTTTACCAAAGAGATTATCAAATTAGCTTAAAATTGATGCACGTGTTTTTTCAAAACGTTTACGTTCATTAGGATCAAGATAGAGTTTGCGGAGACGAATATTTTTAGGGGTTACCTCCACAAGTTCATCATCTTGTATCCACGATAAGGCACGTTCTAATGTCATTCTAATGGGAGGCGTTAGCTTTACGGCTTCATCTTTTCCGGAAGCGCGCATATTGGTGAGTTTTTTTCCTTTTAACACATTAACTTCTAGGTCATTATCTCGTGAGTGGATGCCAATAATCATACCTTGATAGACTTTCACACCCGCATCGATGATCATAGGTCCACGATCTTCAAGATTAAAAAGAGCATAAGCGACAGATTCACCATTGTCATTTGAAATCATAACACCATTAACGCGACCAGCAATGTCTCCTTTATAAGGTTCATAAGCATGGAAAAGGCGATTCATAATTGCTGTACCACGTGTATCCGTTAAAAGTTCAGATTGATAACCAATGAGTCCTCTGGTTGGCGCATAAAAAACAAGTCGGACACGATTACCCCCAGAAGGGCGTAATTCCACCATTTCGCCCTTACGTTCAGACATTTTTTGTACAACAGTACCGGAATATTCTTCATCAACATCGATAACAACTTCTTCGATTGGTTCAAGAGTTATTCCATTTTCATCTTTTTGCATAACAACACGTGGGCGTGAAACACTAAGCTCAAATCCTTCACGGCGCATATTTTCAATGAGAACTGCAAGCTGTAATTCTCCTCGTCCTGAAACGTAGAAAGAATCTTTATCGGCTGATTCTTCAATTTTAAGAGCGACGTTGCCTTCTGCTTCTTTTAACAATCGGTCACGAATGACACGACTTGTTACTTTATCGCCTTCAGTTCCAGCAAGGGGACTATCGTTGACGAGAAAACTCATAGTAACAGTAGGAGGATCAATTGGTTGGGCAGTAAGGGGTTCATTAACAGTAGGATCACAGAAAGTATCAGCAACGGTACCTTTTTGTAGACCTGCAATCGCAACAATATCACCAGCACTTCCTTCTTCAATAGGTTGCCGTTCTAAGCCACGAAATGCTAAAATCTTTGAAATACGCCCAGTTTCTAAAAGTTTTCCATCTTGTCCAAGAACCTTGACATTTTGGTTGGGTCTTAGAGAGCCAGAATGAATCCGCCCTGTAATAATTCGTCCCAAAAACGGATCTGCTTCAAGAATAGTTCCAATCATGCGAAACGGTCCTTCTGCTACACTAGGAGAAGGGACATGCTGCGTCACAAGATCAAATAAAGGACTTAATCCCTGATCTTTTGGTCCCTCGGGGGCTTCAGCCATCCATCCATCGCGTCCAGATCCATAAAGAATAGGAAAATCAAGCTGTTCGTCTGTTGCATCAAGAGCAGCGAAAAGGTCAAAAACCTCATTAATGACTTCATCAACGCGTGCATCAGGTCGGTCAATTTTATTAATAGCAACAATAGGGCGCAATCCCACTTTCAATGCTTTGCCAACGACAAATTTTGTTTGTGGCATTGGTCCTTCAGCAGCATCAACAAGTACAATGGCTCCATCAACCATATTTAGAATGCGTTCAACTTCTCCACCAAAGTCGGCGTGCCCTGGTGTATCAACAATATTAATTCGAGTATCTTTCCAAACAACAGATGTCACTTTCGCTAGGATTGTAATTCCGCGTTCTTTTTCAATATCGTTTGAATCCATCATACGTTCACTTGTACGCTGATTATCACGGAAGTTTCCTGATTGCTTGAGTAGTCCGTCTACAAGCGTTGTTTTCCCATGGTCAACGTGGGCAATGATGGCAATGTTACGCAATTGCATAAATTTTCTTCTTTTCGTTTAATGAAATTTCATTTGAGGCAGAGTCTTTACATTCTTTGCCTGACTATTACAAAACCTTTTACATGTTTTTTTATAATTTTGGAAGATGGAGGTAATATTTTTATGGTAAAACTATTCATCCAAGTCTTTAAGGCTCTATTAAGCTTCAATTACTGGAGCTTCGTAAAAAGTTTTTTATAGTACGGATGTTTTATTCTCGAGCTAAGAATTGTCCATAAAAATCACTGTCAATTTGATTTTTATCAATATGATGTAAGGAATTTATATGAACGCTTGTAAGAATAAGTAAGTATAAAGCTAGCTGTATTATTGTTGTAGTTTTGCAAAGAGATTGATAAAAATCCGGAAGATCTCTCAATCCATAGCCAATTTATTGACGATTGTACGACATTTTTATTCTAATAAAGCTTTTTCTTATTCTATTTCTATAACTTGTCAATCAAAATCCAGATCTAATGCAACCGTGTATTTGAGGTAAATATTGAGACGATTAAGCATTTTATAAGAAGTTCTAGCTTTTGTATGCCAGATTGGGTCAATAGTTATATCTGTTTTATTTATTTATTTATGAAACCGGAATACAGTCTTATTTAGAAGGAATATGAAGGCATCAAAAGAAAATTCTTATCTTTGCCGTTAAGACAAATTTATGCTTTCAAAAGCATCTAAGCAATATCTTTAAAACCATGAAGATAGTGCATTGCCTCACACTTTTGTTAATCGCATTCTCTAATAGGAGTATGCGTTTCATGCCAAACAGAACGCTTTAAACAGAATAGACTTGTTGTTGCATATTCATGTACTTAAGAGAGATTTTTGAACGTACACTACATCCATTTCATGATAGGGCTCATAAATGATATAATATACGCGAATAGTATACTATCAACACCGTTGTGAAGAAATATAAAGCCTATTGAGCATATCATTATTATTCTTTCTCAGCTGTCAATATTGCAACAGTTTTTGATGCGAGAGAGAGGATATAAAGAAGTATTTAATTTTTTCTTGAATAGTTTTTAGCTATACACCAATCTCGTTTGTGACAGGCAAGAAGATAACTTTGATTCATTTAATATGAGAAGCTTTATGATGAGGCAAATTTACGATATTCGGAGCTGTTATTCAATAAAAATAATAAATTGTCTATGGAGCGATGCGCTAGAAAATAAATTAATGGAGCTTATTCTCTTCTGGAAAGATCTTAGGTTACATGACAAAGTCTTTCCAGAAGAAAGAGTTTTTACTTTACATGTTTAAAGAAGAGTTCCTGACAAAATGATGGAAGCTACAGAAAAATAGATTATAATGCCCATGACATCTACTAAAGTTGCCACAAAAGGCGCAGAAGCACTTGCTGGATCAAATTTTAAACCTTTAAGAATAAAAGGCAGCATAGATCCAGAAAGAGAACCAAAGGTAACGATTCCGACTAAAGCTGTACCTACTGTTGTCGAAACAGCAATCCAATGTTGCCCATAGTCGTAGATACCGAATTGTTGCCAAAGAGCAATGCGCGTAATGCCAATAATTCCGAGTAAGAGACCAAGAGATAGTCCTGTTGGAATTTCACGAATGAACACTTTCCACCAGTCTTTCAACGTGAGTTCACGTAAAGCCAATGCACGGATAATAAGGGATGTAGCCTGTGAGCCGGAATTTCCTCCTGAGCTCATAATGAGAGGTATGAACAGTGTAAGAATAATCGCTTTTTCGAGTTCTGTTTCGAAATGTTGCATAGCACTTGCTGTCAGCATTTCACCGACAAAGAGTAAAGCGAGCCATCCGCCGCGTTTTTTCATCATTTCAGGAAACTTAATTTGCATATAGGGCTTATTAAGCGCTTCCATACCCCCAAATTTATAGGCATCTTCATTCATCTCATCAACCATAGTATCAAGCACGTCATCGACGGTTACAATGCCAATGACATGGTTACTTTCATCAACTACAGGCACAGAGAGAAGATCATGGCGCTGGAAAAGGCGTGCGATGTCTTCATGATGTGTGAAGGGCGATATTGTAATGGGCGAGTCATGGGTAGGGACATTAAGAATTTGTTCATCAGGTGAGGCAAGAATAAGGTTACGCAGTGAAACAGCTTTGAGAAGAATACCTGTTTTAGGGTCAATTACATAGCTGGTATAAACGGTTTCACGTGTTCGCTCGACCTCACGAATGTGATCCAAAGTTTTTTGTATAGTCCAGTTTGAAGGAACGGCTATAAACTCTGTTGTCATCAGTGCCCCTGCTGTATGATCAGGATAACTGGTGAGTTTCTTAAGTTCAGCGCGCGTTAAGGGTTTAAGCAAGGCATAAAGTCGTGTGCGGGTTTCTTTATCCATTTCTTGAAAGACGTCTGCAGCAGCATCGGCAGACATGCCATCAAGAATTTCAACAGCACGATTTATAGGGAGAAGTTCTAGGATGGAAGCAGGTTGCTCAAGCTCGGGTTTATCAAAAAGTTCGATAACATAATCAAGAGGCAGAAGACTAAGAATGGTTACACGTTCCATGATATCGAGGTCATTGATGATATCAATAGAGTCTGCAAAATGCTGATTTTTTAACTTTTCAGCGAGAGCTTCAGGAGAAAAATTTTTGAAGTCGAAGGTCGTTTTAATTTCAGTCATGATAAAGTACCTCCTGAAGAGTTGGAGAGTTGTAAATCTAGATAATAGATGAGATAAAAACAAAAGTTTATGGAAGATTTAAAAAAAACTCCCCAGCTATATTCCCAATTGTTAATATTTGAAGTAAAGTCAAGGGTGAATTATAAGTTATAAACAAGTTTCTGAATCACTAAAACGAGAATACAGCTTAATTTGAGGATAATATAATATAAAAATCAGTTCTGATTTTTACCATCATTTCTTTAATGTAGTTTTGTGATTTTCAAAAGAATCTACAGCAATATTTTGTAAAGAGTGGAGATTATGCCTTTCTTCAAGTGTTTTTATTAATATGCAATTCTATTGTGGTGTGCGAGCGAATAATCTTTATTTCTCCAATATAATATGTTTTGAAATGAAAGAATTTTACGATTTCTAGTTTTTTATTCAATAGCGTTTGGAAAGGTCGTTTTGAAACTCACGAAATAGTTTTAGTATATTATCAATTTGTGTCGTAAAGATAATCGTTACAGCTTAAATTTATAATGGAGACATAAAGTATTATGACAAAAGCAGCAATGCTGGACTGGAAGGGATTTTCAGGTCTTCCTGATTTTTCTTCTATCAGTGATGAAGATTTTAAACCCGCTTTTGAACAGGCACTTCAAGAAGCCGAAGAAGAACTAGAGGCGATTGCGATGGTGCAAGAACCACCAACGCTTGAGAATTTTTTGCAGCCTTTTGAGCTTTGTGGCAAAGCGCTTGATCGTGTCTGTTCAATATTTTTCTTGCGCACCAGTGCTCATACGAATGTATTAATTCAACAGCTAGAGCAAGAGTTCGTTGTAAAACTTTCTCGGTATTCTTCAAAAATGATGATGGATGCACGGATATTTGCGAAAATAGATGCGCTTTATAAACAGTCGCAGCTGGGCATATTTGAGAGTGAAACAACACGTGTTCTTGAATTATGGTGGAAAAAGTTTGTTTGTCGTGGGGCAAAACTCGATGAAAAAGCTAAGAAACGGCTTTTGGAAATTAATGAAAGACTTGCTTTTTTAAATGCTACTTTTGGACAAAATGTCTTAAATGATGAAGCTGAATGGATTCTGTTTTTAAAACAGACCGACTTATCTGGTTTACCGCAAGATCTCATTGATTCAATGAAGGAAATTTCGTGTGAAAGAGGTAATGAAGAAGCGTATGCATTAACACTAGCACGTTCGATTGTTGAACCTTTTTTAAAATTCTCTGATCGTCGTGATTTGCGTGAGGTTGCATTCCAAGCTTGGGCTAAACGTGGTGAAAATAATAACAAGAATGATAATAAAACAATTATTGTAGAGATTGTTGCGCTTCGAGATGAGCAGGCTAAATTATTAGGATATAAATCTTTCGCAGATTTGAAACTCGATAATACCATGGCTAAAAGTGTTGATTCCGTTATGGATTTGCTTATGCCTGTATGGGAGCGCGCAAGAGCGAAGGCTTCTACTGAGCAAATTGAATTACAAAATTTTGCCAACAATCAGGGCAGCAATGAATCTTTAGCGGCTTGGGATTGGCGTTATTATGCTGAAAAACTTCGCACTGAAAAACTTTCTTTCGATAGCGCTGAGATTAAATATTATTTTCAGCTTGATCGTATGATTAAAGCGGCTTTTGGGGTAGCAGAAAAACTCTTTGGCATTACATTTGAAGAAAAAAACGCTGTTGCACTTTGGCATCCTGATGCACGTTTGTGGGAAGTAAAAAAGTCTGATGGAAGTCTACTTGGGCATTTCATTGGTGATTATTTTGCACGTTCTTCAAAACGGTCCGGTGCGTGGATGAGTAGCTTGCAATCACAATATAAATTGGATGGCGGACAAAAGCCTATTATCTACAATGTTTGTAATTTTGCTAAACCTTCTAAAGGGGAGGTTGCTCTTTTATCACTCGATGATGCGCGTACGCTTTTCCACGAATTTGGGCATGCATTGCATGGTTTGCTTTCTGATGTCACATGGCCATCTGTATCGGGAACATCGGTTTCGCGTGATTTTGTTGAGCTGCCTTCTCAACTTTACGAACATTGGTTAACTGTACCAAAGATTTTACAAACTTATGCTACGCATGCAAAAACAGGACATCCTATGCCGCAAGTATTAATGGATAAGGTTTTGTCAGCACAGACATTTAATGCTGGCTTTGCTGCAGTTGAATTTACTTCATCAGCTCTTGTAGATATGGCTTTTCATAAAGGACAAAAGGTAACTGATCCAACAGTGTTTGAACGCCAAGAATTAGAAAAGCTGCAAATGCCTGATACAATTATTATGCGCCATCGTCCTCCACATTTTACGCATATATTTTCAGGTGATGGTTACGCCGCTGGTTACTATTCTTATATGTGGTCGGAAGTCCTTGATGCTGATGCTTTTCAGGCTTTTGAAGAAACGGGAGATGTTTTTAATTCAGAGCTTGCTGATAAGTTGAAACGTTTTATTTACTCTGCTGGGGGAAGTCGTGATCCAGAGGAGCTTTATAAAGCTTTTCGGGGACGGATGCCTTTACCAGAGGCAATGATTAACAAACGTGGACTATAAGATATAACGGTATGGTTAATACCATGCCGTTTTCATATTATTCGAAAAATGCAGTTGTGATTTATGCAAATTTTCTCTTCACCATAGCTCTGTAAACAGAGTTTTTTATCTTATTTGCTTTTTGTTTACGGAGGAAATTAGATTTTGTATTTTAAAGAGACATTATGGGAAAGAAAAATTATCAGCTCGATCTTTTTGATGCCCATTTGATGGAAACCATGATTTTTTTATAAAACTTAACTTTCGTTTGCCTAAAAGGTGAGTGTTTTGTTGTGCCATATCATCGAGGCTCATTGGAGGCTGACGCATAATATTACTCCGCTCTTTATTCTCTGATTCTTGTATAAGTTTTTGAATAACTTGATCGGTTGAGTAAGGATTTTCATGAGAAAAGGCATAAAAATTTAAAATATTTTTCAATGGTTTTTCTAAATAAGAGGCAAGTTTTTTCTTTCCTTCAGAGGTGAAATGCATGCCATTATTGGTGCGTAATTTGGTTATTTTTCCATTAATATCATAGCCTGAAAAAGAAAAATTTCCTTCTTCATCACTAAAGCCGCTCCAGATATCGAGGAAATATCCTCCTGCTGTTTCTGTTTCTTGTTTGTAGAGCGCATTAAAAATTTTCATTTTTTGTGTCAAAAGGTCATTTCCAAAAGAAGGCTGACTTATCCATATCCATGATTTTCCAGAGGCATGAAGACTTTCAGCAATTTCGATAATTCTTTGTTTGTAGATGTGCATCCATTCTGATTGATCTGTGTTAATTGTGCTATAAGAGTCTGTGATTGGTTGATTATCATTTGCACCGATCATCATGATAATAACATCGGGGTTATTTTGATCAATGAGTTTAGAAATATTGCTTTGCCAAGAATAATAATCCGTTCGAACTAAGCCGGAAGCTGGCATTGCGTTGTTCATGATAACGATATCGCTATTATTTATAAAAAACTTCTTAAGTGCATCGGCAACAGCAGAAGCTGTAAAATCCCCTATGACAAGAATGCGCTTTGCATTCTCATTTTTTAGCTTTTGTATATTTTTTTGTGTTACGATCTTTTTTTGCGGCTTGTCTATTTTTTGTTCTATAATTTGCGGTGGTTGTTGCGTCTGTTTGTTATGTTGTGATAACCATTTGAAGAAGTTCGTTGCTTTACTTGGGGATGGCTGTATGAGCCCCACAATAGAAAGTGAAAATAGCAATAATGTCAAGTATATCAGGCGAACAGAAGACAAAACCTTAGTCTCCATTATTGTTTGCGAAGGAGAAAAAGCACTTGAGATGATGGATATCCATTTGCTTTTAGACCGTGATGTAGTTGAAAGGCTTTAATTGCTTTGCGAGAAGCTGTTCCGATTTTTCCATCAACATTCCCTTTATAATAGCCCAGTGCACTTAAGCGAGATTGCAGTTCTTTGCATTCTTGGAAAGTAAGAGGTTGAAAAGGTCTTTGCCAATCATGCACCAATCCAGGATGTCCAGCGATGCGATCAGCAAGAAGAGCAACAGCAAACGCATAACGATCTGCATTATTATAATGTTTCAGAACAAAGAAATTTTTTGTGACTAAAAATATAGGTCCTTTTGCTCCATCTGGATATTTTAATATTGCTTGTTCAGCTAATGTAGGAAGAGGATGCCCATTTGCGTGTTTTACACCTAATTTTTTCCATTGCTCAAAGGAATACCACCCTTCAGGAAGGTTTTTCCCCTGCGGCACTTTTACCTCTACTCCCCAAATAAGATTAGGTTGCCAGCCATTTTTGTGGAGAAGGTTAGCAGCAGTAGCCAGAGCATCTGGAACAGAGTTCCAGATATCACGCCGTCCATCCTGGTCCATATCAACTGCATAGGCGAGATAACTGCTTGGAATAAATTGTGTATGCCCCAATGCACCGGCCCAAGATCCAGTGAGTTGAGAGCGTTTAATTTCGCCACTTTGTAAAATTTTCATAGCAGCAATCAGCTGTGTATGTGCATATTTTGCACGTTTTTTATCAGCATAGGCTAGAGTTGCAAGAGAGCGAATGGTATCACGCATTACACTTTTATTGGCTAAAACTTTCCCATAGTTGCTTTCCATTGACCAAATAGCAAGCAGAATATTGCGGTCAACACCAAAACGTTTTTCAATTTGAAGAAGCCATTTGTTCCATTTTTGAGTTTGGCGCCGTCCTTCTACAATTGCAATATCATGGATACGATTATCGAAATAGTTCCATGAAGGAGCAACAAATTCTGGTTGGTATGCGGCGCTTTTTAGAACTTCTGGATCAATGGCATTAACACCTTTAAATGCCATATGAAACGTAGAAGGGGTAATATTGTGAGAAATAGCTATTTTTTTAAATTCTTTAATCCAGTGTTTAAATCCGCTATCAGCATATGAAAGGGATACAAAAAACATTAAAAAAGCAGAAAAAATAACGGCAGAGCCAGTGAGAAGAGTTCTCCAAGTTATTGACTTCTCTAAAAAAGAGAAAGTCTTCAATTCTGTTTTTTGCATTTTGAAATCCCCATTAATATTCAATTTATTAGATGTGCAATAACTTTATCTTGTATTTAGTTGAATCGATAATATGATCAAGAAGAGGAGAAAACTAAAATAAATAATTCATTTTAATCTTTGCAATAAATTCTCATATTCTCTTTTACATTTTTGATTGTCCATTATAATGATAATCAAAACAATAAGATATCTTTTTTACCATTTCGTAAAAACATATGTTAAATAAAACAAAAAATATATGAATTCATTGAGGAGGATGAGTGTGCGTAAAATCCGGAAAGCTGTATTTCCAGTAGCAGGTCTTGGTACGCGTTTTCTTCCTGCGACAAAAACAATTCCTAAAGAAATGCTAACAGTTGTTGATAAACCTGTTATTCAATATGTTGTGGATGAGGCGAGGGAGGCTGGTATTGAGCATTTTATTTTTGTGACTGGACGTAACAAAGCAGTCATTGAGGATTATTTTGATGCGCAAGTTGAATTATACACGACACTTGCTGAATGTGGAAAGAAAGAAGATCTTGCACATTTATACCGTTTACAGCCATTACCAGGGTCAACTTCTTTCACTCGGCAACAGCAACCTTTGGGATTAGGGCATGCTCTTTGGTGTGCGCGTGAATTAGTTGCAGGGGAACCTTTTGCTTTGTTATTACCCGATATGCTGATTCAAGCCAAAAAGGGATGTCTTTCTGAGATGATTCGTCTTTATGAAAAGGTGGGGGGGGGAAATATTATTGCAGTTCAGGAATGCGATCTTGAGGAAGCACATAAATACGGTATAGTTGGCAAAGGTAAACAGATTGCCAATGGTTTTAAAATCACAAAAATGGTAGAAAAACCAGTGCTAGGAACGGCACCATCAAATTTGTACATCAATGGACGTTATATTTTGCAGCCAGAAATTTTTAATATTCTTTCCACTCAAGAACGAGGAACAGGAAATGAAATTCAATTAACAGATGCTATGATACGGCTTTCAAATGAACAAGATTTTTGGGGGTTGCAAGTAGAAGGGCGCACTTTTGATTGCGGTTCTAAAGCTGGTTTTATTGAAGCCAACGTTGCATTTTCTTTGGCACGCGCTGATATGCACAGCCATGTTTCTGCCTCATTGAAAAATTTACTGGAAACCATTAATGTTGAAAAATAATATAGATCTCTCATTTAATTTTATTGATCGAATTTGATTATGATAACACCGTCTCCTCATATGGCTTTGCAAGGTGCTGTTGCATCAGCGCTTAAAACACTTGCCAGTGAAAAGCAGGGGCTTGAAGTCCTTGAAAAAGCTCTTCTGGGAAGTCTTTCTTCTTCTTTTGAAGCGGCTGTTCAAACTATTAGAAATGCTCGTGGACATGTGGTAATTACTGGTCTTGGGAAAAGTGGTCATATAGGGACAAAAATTGCAGCAACCCTAGCCTCAACTGGAACGCCTGCCTTTTTTGTTCACGCTGCAGAAGCCAATCATGGTGATCTTGGTATGATTGGATCTGATGATGTTATTCTTGCTTTATCATGGTCTGGTGAAACTCAAGAGTTAAGTGGTATTATCAGTTATGCGGCGCGTTTTCGTATCCCCCTTCTTGCGATGACATCAAGTGAGTGCTCTGTATTAGGACGACAAGCTGACATTGTTTTATTATTACCAAAGATAGAAGAGGCTTGCCCCCATGGGCTTGCTCCTACAACTTCAACAATTATGCAATTGGCAATGGGAGATGCATTAGCGGTTTCTCTTTTAGAAATGCGTGGTTTTACCGCAACGGATTTCAAAATATATCATCCTGGTGGTTCTCTTGGTGCAAGCCTTAAATACGTGTGTGATATTATGCACGAGGGTGATAATATTCCTTTGGTTATGCAGGGAACATCTATGATTGAAGCGATGAATGTTTTGGTGGAAAAGCATTTTGGTTGTGTTGGTGTTGTGAATCAAGAAGGCGAACTAATCGGAATTGTAACCGATGGCGATCTTGCACGTAACATGCATTTTAATTTATCAAAATTTAATGTTGACGAGGTGATGACCAAGGCTCCTAAAGTTGTAAAACCAAATACACTTGTTGGTGCAGCAACAGCTTTCATTAATGATCATCATATTGGTGCATTTTTCGTGGTTGAAGATAAAAAACCGATAGGAATTGTTCATTTTCATGATCTTTTGCGCATTGGCGCTGCCTAGATTAAAGTTTCCCTATCAAATAAAATGTTATTTTAGGTTAAAATAGATTGAATGATACAAAGTCACAGTTTTATTGTGAGGTGACTTTACTGATATTCTGTGGAAGAAAATGGTTATTTTACGCTGTTTAGAAAATTTTCAGGATAAAGATTATATTAGTCTCTTTGCGTATTTTAGAGAGGATTTTCTATCAGGAGGAGAAAGGATCGCCTCCTGCTTAATGTATGTGCCCCCTCTGTTCTTAAGAGAGGCTTCCCTTGTACGTTGTTTAAGATTTCCGCTTAAGGAAAAACTGTGCTCCTGTATGTGAGGTGCAGAGAAGTTGTGTGGCGTCATATGACATTGTACAATTGACTCTAGAAATTGTTCCACGGAGAATAGAGCGTATTTCAATTTCTATATTTTGGGCATTGAGGTAATTATATGCCCCTTCTGATAGTTTTTCTTCTGTATCTGCTGCACGCGTTTCAAAAACACCATTGTGGAAAGAAGAAATAATACCATTCTCATCAACCCATTTTCCATCAATTCCAGTTGGCATATTTGAGTTATAATATTGCGAAAAGCTACAGGCACTTAACAGCAAGGTGGTAGTTGTAAGACATAAAATATGATAGGTATGTTTCATTTATTGCACTCTATTTAGATTATTTTGCTCTCTAGTTTTTATAACATTATTAAATTACTCCATGAGTCAATATGAAAAATTTGATGAAAATCAATGAAAAAGCAAAAAAATGGAAAAAAATGCCTTAATGTTGTATTTAATTAATAGCTTGATGAAGTTCGTAAGTGAAACACAAGAGGTGAAATATTTCTTATGGTTTACAACAATTTTTATATTAAGCTGCTGAGTAGTCTCAAAGGAGATTATTGACATTATGGTTGGTCCCATTCTTGTTGCGAGTGAAGATTATGGAAGACGTATAGAACTTTCTGCTATGCTGCGAGGTTTTGGTTATCGTGTCATTGAAGCAGAAAATGGTCTCCGTACGATTGATCTTTTACACAGGCGTAAAAACATTGTGCTTGCACTCCTTGATGTCGTTATGAGTGATTTGAGTGTGAGCGATTTGATTAAAATGATTAGAGTTGCTGGTGTTTCTGTTCCTATTGTCGTTATAGCACAACAAGAGAATCAGAATTTACTCCAGAAGGCTTTAACAGCTGGAGCTATTGATTATTGGATCCACCCAGTAACATTATTACGCGTAAGGGTTACTTTGGATATTCTTGCTCTTATTTCTGCCTTGGAGCATGAAGTTCGAGATATTCGGCGAAAAAAAGAGAATCATTTACGGTTTTCTGATCTTTGCATAAAAAGTAGAGCTATGCAGGTAGTGTTAGAACAATCGAGACAAGCAGCAACTTCTTTACAGAATCTTTTGATAGAGGGGGAAGTTGGAACAGGACGTGAGACATTAGCTCGGATTATTCATCATGAGGGATTATTCTCGGAAGGTGTTTTTATTCGCTTTCAATGTTCAGCCATCGTTGATCCAGAAGAAGAAAATCAGCAGTGGTTTAAAGAATTCCTACCATTGGTTTCTTCTCTTGAAAAAGGGACACTTTGCCTTTGTGATATTGATCGACTTGAGCCCATACAGCAAAAACGGTTTGCTCATTACCTTAAAGAAAGGGAAAGGGATACAAAAGGAGATTTTTTCCCTTTTCGGATCATTGCTATTTCAACATCGCGTTTAAAGGATTTGGTTAAAGAGAACTTTTTTTTGCATAGTTTGTTTGAACAATTTTCTCACTTGTCTATTAGCGTCCCTGCTTTACGAGAATTAAGGGATGATTTTCCAGAGATCACACAACGTTTGATTGATCGTATTATCACCGAAACAGGGCGGTCACATGTCCATGGTTTAGCAGGATCTGCTCTTTCCTTGCTTATGCAGTATGATTGGCCTGGTAATAAAAATGAGCTTGAAAACTTTTTATTTCGTGCGATTTTACTCAGTGAAGGACCGTTATTAACTGTTCGAGATTTTCCGCAATTAATGGGAAATCCATTAATGAATGTTCCCAATATCATTGAGGATAATATGCAAGAAGATAATGAACAAGAATCTATAAAATTTTTGAATACTGATGGGCATGTGCGTACTTTTGCAGAGATGGAACATGATATTATCGAGAAAGCGGTTAAACATTATAAAGGACATATGAGTGAGATTGCGCGCCGCCTTCATATTGGTCGCTCTACACTTTATAGAAAAATGGAAGAATTGCGAGCAATAAGAAATCAAGAAAGAAAGTAAAATTCATAACAAATCTCTCTTCATGACAAGTATGAGTTTCAAAAAAATAGAGTGGATTTTGATAAAGTCCGTGGGGGGCTTAAGAAAACAATCATTTATTGTAAAATTTATCTATAGAGGATGATTTTGTAGATTTAAATGAAATATAAATTTTATGTGACTATTTTAATCGTCTGTTTCAGTTTATACAATTTTAGTTGAGTTTACATTTATTAAAGCAGAGAAGCATTTTTAAAAACTTTTAAATACTACCGCTAAAATTTTTGTATCATTAATATTAAATTTATACTCTCTTAAGCAAGAGGTGGCATTTTATCTGCTACACGGTTAAGATAAAGTGATTAGTATTATCGTTTGCATTACTGATGATGCGATAGCTTAAAATAGAAAGTTTGTCCTCTTTGACTCTTTTACATATTGTTATTGGTTTTGTCCTCTTTTTTTTTATTGCATCTATGTTGGCAATCTACACCTATGGGCGTTTTATGAAAAATGCTAGGGGGCAATGTTCTTATGCGCTACCTATTCAGAAAGATGAAACTAAGCTTGATCGTATCATTAGTCAATTAGCTGAGGAAGAAAATGGATTGGGGATTGATAAAGATGCCCTTTCCCTCATTATCAGCAATTTGGATGCGTTTTGTGTTCGTGCAATAGGAGCTGCAGAGGCTGGGCGTAGCCTTGATCTGATGTATTATATTTGGGATGATGATTTAACAGGGCGTCTATTATTAAGTGAAATAGTTAAGGCAGCGGATCGGGGTGTTCGGGTACGGCTTCTTTTGGATGATATTAATGCTCAAGCACGTGACCCAGCTTATATTGCGCTAGATAAACATCCTCATATCGAGGTGAGAGTGTTTAATCCAGGACGATCGCGTAAAGGTGGATTACGCCGTGGTTTAGAGATTATATTACGGGCGATTACTGTTACACGTAGAATGCATAATAAAGCTTTTATTGTTGATGGTAGAATCGCTTTTGTAGGAGGACGTAATCTTGCAGATTCTTATTTTGATGCTGGTGAAGAATCCCATTTTCGAGATTTAGATTTGATGTTAATCGGACCTTCTGTTAAAAAGGTGGAAAGTATTTTTGATGATTTTTGGAATAGTGCTGTTGTTTTGCCAATTCATACTTTGGTTGTTCCTAAAAGCGCAAGTGATCTTAGCTATTGGAAGGATAAATTACAAAAATTTCGGGATTCCAAGGTTGCAAAAGTTTATTTAGATTATGTCAAAGAGCACATTAATTTTGATTGTTTTATTCAAACAGGAAGGCGGTTATTTTTAGCAGAAAAAGTTGTTGTTCTTTCTGACCCTCCAGAAAAAGCATTGCGTAAAAAAGCAAGCAATTGGCTTATGAAGGCACTTTCAAAGGTTATTGGAAATGCCCAAAAAACGGTTCAGATTACGTCACCTTATTTTGTTCCTGGTAAGGTTGGAACGCAGAATTTTAGTAATTTGGTTTCAAAGGGTGTTGATGTCAAAATTCTGACGAATTCTTTAGCAGCTACTGATGTAGCATTGGTGCATGGTGGTTATGTATCGTATCGTAAGGCGTTGTTGAAAAGTGGTGTTAAGCTTTATGAATTAAAAGCGGAGGGCAACACCCATGGGTTACGGTTGTTTCGATCGAGTAAGGCAAGTTTACATGCCAAAGCTTTTTTAATTGATCGTAAAACAGCTTTTATTGGATCTTTAAATTTTGATCCAAGATCAGCATCATTAAATACAGAAATGGGCATTCTTTTTGAATGTGCTCCCATTACAGCAAGATTAGATTTGTTGTTTTCTGAAGAAATCACAGGGGAAATGAGCTATCATCTGCGTCTTGGTAATAATAATCGTATTTATTGGGATTTTATTGAAAATGAAAAAAAATATAGCATTGACCATGAGCCAGAAAGCAGTTTTTGGCGTCGCGCATTTGCAAAAATAATAAGTTGGTTACCTATTGAATCACAATTGTAAATTTTTATAAACCAAAAAAAATATTTATTTTTCTTTTCATTTTGTTTGTAGCATGGCATAATTTTTTGCCAATCTACCATGTATGAGAACCGCAGTTGTATTTTAAAGCTCCTTGCGGTGTTTTATTATAAAAGGAATTTTGCTATGGCAAAGATTGTTGAAACGGGGACAGGTGCATTGGCACTGACTTTTGATGATGTACTTTTACAGCCCGGTCATTCTCTTGTTATGCCTAGTCAAGTGGATCTCAGTACGCGCATTGCAGCGGATATTAAGCTCAATTTGCCATTGCTTTCTGCTGCAATGGATACGGTAACAGAATCGCGTTTGGCAATTGCTATGGCTCAAGCTGGAGGTCTTGGGGTTATTCATCGTAATATGTCTCCTGCAGAACAGGCAGAAGAAGTCCGCCAAGTAAAAAAGTTTGAATCTGGTATGGTTGTTAATCCAGTCACAATTGGACCAGATGCAACACTTGAAGAAGCGAAATCTTTGATGCGCTCTCATGGCATTTCAGGTATTCCGGTTGTTGAAAATAGTGTTAAAGGTGAGACAGCGGGACGACTTGTTGGCATTTTGACCAATAGAGATGTCCGTTTCGCATCAGATCCAAAACAAAAAATTTATGAATTAATGACGCATGAAAATTTGATCACAGTGCGTGAAAATGTCCAACTTAATGAAGCAAAATATCTTTTACATCATCATCGTATTGAAAAATTATTAGTTGTGGATGAACAAAATCGTTGTGTCGGACTGATAACAGTTAAGGATATTGAAAAAGCAAAATTAAATCCAAATGCTGCTAAAGATTCTCAAGGGCGCTTGCGTGCTGCAGCGGCCAGTAGTGTTGGGAATGGAGGGATTGAGCGTGCTGAACGCCTCATAGACGCGGGTGTTGATGTGTTGGTCATTGATACAGCGCATGGACATTCTCAACATGTGCTAGAAACTGTTGAACGAATTAAAAAGATGGCTTCCTCTCCAGCTGTTATTGCTGGGAACGTAGCAACCGCTCAAGCAACGCAGGCATTGATTGACAGTGGTGCAGATGCGGTAAAAGTTGGTATTGGTCCTGGATCTATTTGCACAACGCGTATAGTTGCTGGTGTCGGTGTTCCTCAACTTGCAGCCATTATGAATGCCGCAGAAGTTGCTGAAAAAGCGGGCATTCCCATTATTGCAGATGGTGGAATCAAAGCATCAGGTGATTTTGCTAAAGCTTTAGCTGGTGGGGCTTGTGCAGCGATGATTGGATCTCTTTTAGCAGGTACAGAAGAAAGTCCTGGTGAAGTTTATCTTTATCAAGGTCGATCTTTTAAAGCCTATCGTGGTATGGGATCTGTTGGTGCTATGGCACGAGGATCGGCAGATCGCTATTTTCAAGATGATGTTCGTGATGAACTTAAGTTGGTTCCTGAAGGTGTGGAGGGGCAGGTGGCTTATAAAGGGCCTATAGCATCAGTTCTACATCAGCTTGCTGGTGGACTTCGTGCTTCAATGGGGTATGTTGGAGCAAAAGATCTCGTAGAGTTTCGTGAAAAAGCAACGTTTGTACGTATTACGAATGCGGGACTCCATGAAAGTCATACGCATGATGTTTCTATCACACGGGAGAGTCCAAACTATCGTGGGCCAGTTTAAAGATATTTAAAGATATAAGAGCATAATGTCATATCGTATAAATATAAAATCTTCCGAGAACAAGAAAGAGGGACTGCGCTTTTTTCTGTTTGTGATTTGGTGTAATAATCCCAAAAAGGAAAGAATTAGAGGTCAAAACTCTAATTCTTTCTGTTAAGACTATATGAAATAAGTTATATAAAATTAGAATTAACTTTTTGTAGTCTTCCGTCCTGTCTTTGACGCACGTTGGCGAGTGTTTGTCTGATCACTTTGGACGGATTTCTTTCCGTTGTTTGAGGGCATTGTGTTATGACGGCTTTTAGATGAAGTTGTTTTTCCATTATTATAAGTCATTATTTTCTCCTTTTAAATTGTCTGGCAGTTGCCAGTAGAGTAAAAACGGTCATGCCAAATAGTGGTTCCAAGCATTTTCTAAAAAGTTAATTTTTTGGTGAACGTAAGATGGACGTGTTTAATTTTATGAGAAGATTTTTTCTATTTTTTCAGATGGATAGCCCTAAAAAGATGGGAGATATTTGATTTTTTCTGTTATTCAGATAATCCTCGTAAATTTTATTTTACGCAATAATTAAGGAGTTTGTTTTTTCGTAATGCATGGCGGAAATAAGTTCTTTATGGATGGCTGCGTATCTTTTAGTATAAGAGGTAGAGGGATAAAAAGTGAATGGGCAGAAGATGAAAGGAAAAATCTAGATACTCTAATATTGGATCTTATAAAAAGTATGATCAGATCATTTTAATGTTGAATGTAAATTTTTAATGGTTTTGAGAAGGTTTTATTGGCAAGAAGAAGATAATATTATTTTTTTAGATGATTTAAGATTTTATTATTTTAATGGGAGAAATGAATGCGATTAGGTGGGCGTTTGCAAGCAGCAATAGATGTTCTCAAAGAGATAGAAATGAAGCATCGCCCAGTAGGAGAAGCTTTAAAGGATTGGGGGCTTTCTCATCGCTTTGCTGGAGCAGGTGATCGCGCAGCTATTGGCACAATCGTTTATGATGTTTTAAGACGACGCTATTCTTTACAATGGCGTATGGAGAGTGATGATATCCGAGATATCGTTTTTGGTGCCTTATTAGATTCTGGAAAAATGACGCTGGAGCAAATTGACGGTGAGTTAGCAGAAGATCGGTTTGCGCCGCAGTTATTAGGAGCTAAACAGCGTAAATCGTGGCAAGGTCAGCAATTAGTGGATGCTCCAGACTATATTCGTGGTGATATTCCGCAATGGTGTCAAGCGCATCTGCGTCCTTTATTTGGTGATAATTGGATCACTGAAGCGGCTGCGTTAGCAACGCGTCCTTCTTTAGACCTACGGGTAAATAACTTAAAGGCAACACCAGAAAAGGTGTTGAAAGAATTAGCAAAAACCAAACTTAAATCTTTGCCATGGTTTGAGCAAGCTTTGAGAATTGCACCGATTGAAAAGTTTAACCGTCATCCTAATGTTCAAGTGGAACCAGCTTTTCAAAAAGGACACTTTGAAATACAGGATTTAGGATCTCAAATTGTTGCTCACCTTGTGGAAGCGCGAGAAAGCATGCAGGTATTAGATTATTGCGCAGGTGCTGGGGGTAAAACATTAGCTTTAGCTTCCGATATGAACAATCGTGGGCAAATTTATGCCTATGATTCAGACAAAGCTCGTTTGGCTCCTATTTTTGATCGTCTTCGACGCGCTGGTGTTCGTAATGTACAAATACGAGTGCAAAGAGAAGAATTAAAACCATTAACAGGTCAGATGGATAGAGTTCTACTAGATGCACCATGTAGTGGGACAGGAACATGGCGTCGTCGTCCAGATGCGAAATGGCGTTTAACATTAGAACAGGTGAAACAACGCCAAACAGAACAGAGATCTATTTTGAATGAAGCGATAGCTTATCTTAAGCCAAATGGGCGCCTAGTCTATATTACCTGTTCTCTCTTTACAGATGAAAATGAGGAACAAATTTCCCGTTTCCTTCAACAACATTCTTATTTTGCTCCAATAGATATGCCAGCGCTTTGGCAGAAACATTTTAGTTTTTCTCCTGTGCAACCAGTTTTTTCAAATTATGGACTTACTTTGTCGCCGGCCACAACACAAACAGATGGGTTCTTTTTATCTGTGTTGCAAAAAAAACATTGATCCATATTTTTGCATTTTTTATCATAAATTTTACGAGAATAATCTTTTTCTTAAGAAAATAGGCTTGTGAAAAAAGAAAGATTGAATCATAACTCGCATGAGTTTTCTTTTACAATTGTTGATTGGTTTTCTATGAGCATATCACATCCAGACACGGTTCTTATTATTGACTTTGGTTCACAAGTTACACAACTTATTGCACGACGGGTACGAGCAATGGGGGTATATTGTGAAATTGCTCCTTTTCAATTGGCTTTAGAAGCTGTGCGCCGCATAAATCCTAAAGCTATTATTTTATCAGGGAGTCCTTATTCCGTTATTGATGAGGGCTCTCCGCGTGCTCCAATGGAAATTTTTGAGGCGGGTATTCCGATTCTGGGTATTTGCTATGGTGAACAAGTCATGTGTGTTCAGCTTGGAGGAAAGGTTGAAGCTGGACATGAGCGTGAATTTGGGCGTGCTTTTTTGGAAGTGCAAGAAGAGAGTGCTCTTTTTGATGGAGTGTGGGAAAAAGGTTCTCGTTATCAAGTATGGATGAGCCATGGTGACCGTGTGGCAGCTTTACCAGAAGGTTTTCGTATCATAGGGACCTCAAACGGAGCTCCTTATGCGGCTATTGCTGATGAAAAAAGACATTTTTATGCAGTACAGTTTCATCCTGAAGTTATCCATACACCAGATGGTACAAAACTTTTGCAAAACTTTATTCATAAAATCTCTGCTATTAAAGGTGGTTGGTCAATGGCTTCTTATCGTGAGCAGGCAATTGCTACGATACGACAAAAAGTTGGGAAAAGTCGTGTGATTTGTGGTCTTTCAGGGGGGGTGGATTCATCTGTTGTAGCGGTACTCCTTCATGAAGCCATAGGAGATCAACTGACATGCATTTTGGTAGACCATGGGCTGATGCGCAAGAATGAAGCTGAAGAAGTTCTCACGCTCTTTCGTGATCATTATAACATAGAGCTTATTCACGTTAATGCTGCCGATATATTTCTTAATGCTTTAGAGGGTGAGACAGATCCAGAAAAAAAGCGCAAAACGATTGGTCGCCTTTTTATTGAAGTTTTTGAAGAAGAAACTAAAAAAATAGGAGGTGCAGAGTTCTTAGCACAAGGAACACTTTATCCAGATGTTATTGAGAGTGTGTCTGCTATTGGTAAAACGGTAACCATTAAAAGCCATCATAATGTGGGTGGGCTGCCAGAACAGATGAATATGCAACTTGTAGAACCGTTGCGTGAGCTCTTTAAGGATGAGGTTCGCTTGCTAGGGCGAGAGTTAGGATTACCAGAGCAGTTTATTGGTCGCCATCCTTTTCCAGGTCCAGGTCTTGCAATTCGCTGTCCAGGTACTGTGACCCGTGAAAAATTAGAAATTTTACGTGAAGCAGATGCTATTTATCTTGAGGAAATCCGTAAAGCCGGTCTTTATGACGAAATTTGGCAAGCTTTTGCTGTTCTTCTTCCTGTTCAAACTGTTGGCGTGATGGGGGATGGTCGCACTTATGAATTTGTTTGTGCTCTTCGTGCCGTCACATCTGTAGATGGAATGACTGCTGATTTTTATCCCTATGATATGGCGTTTTTAGGTAAGACGGCAGCACGTATTATTAACGAAGTTAGAGGGATTAATCGTGTTGTATATGATGTAACCTCAAAGCCTCCTAGTACTATTGAATGGGAATAATTAAAATGAAGGATAAGCCTTTATCTGGCAATCTGTACGCTAATATCGTTTAAAATTGAGAAGTGTGGAATTTTGCATGTCTGAGAAAAAAATTGTTGCACACCGTGGCGGAGCTCATCTTTATCCTGAAAATACTCTTTCGGCATTTAATAATGCTATAGCGTTAGGTGTTGATGAAGTTGAATGCGACGTTCATTTGCTGAAAAGCGGTGAAGTGGTTGTCTTTCACGACTTCCGTCTAGACCAATTGGTTGGAAAAAAGGGGTATATTCACGACATTGATAATGAAACACGCAAACAACTCTGCGTAAAAGGAAGCCAAGAAGCACCTCCCTTATTAGAAGAGGTGCTTGATCTTTTAGCACCAACGAATATTGCATTGCATCTTGAAATCAAGACATGTGGTGAAGTGGAGCGTGAAACAATATTATCCCAAAAAGCGCTTGCGCTAATAAAAAGCCGAAATTTATCAGAACGGGTTTCTGCAATTAGTTTTGATCCTTTGATCCTTCGTCCTTTTATTGAAGCAGGAATACCATCTGGTCCATGTGTTGATAATCTTGAAGGTGATATGTACCGTCATTTTTCTGTATGGAAGCAATTAGGTTATTCTGATCTAAGTTTAGATGGCTCCATTGTTTCACAGGACTTTATTGAATCAGCTCTTGAGGCTGGTTTTACTGTAGGGGTATGGACAATCAATGGAAAAGCTCGGTTATCACATTGGCTTGACATGCCTGTACATTATATTACGACAGATCAACCCGATCTCGCATTGCAATTGCGTGCACAAAGGTAAAAATACATCAATACAAAGGGAACTATATATCCTCATAAAGCTAGCGTAATGAAAGAAGAAAAATTATCTAATATATAACAATAATACATTGATTTATAATGATAATTAATGGTTTATTCATATGAATAAGAGATCTTAATACGTAAGATTTTCTTATTTCAAATCTTTTTACAATGAATCAATCAAAATCATTCGTTTACACATTACAAGCAGGGTTGGTGTGTGGATAAAAAATTATTGAGAAAAGAATAAAAATATTCATTTAACGTATTTCAAATGCAAGACTTGTTGAAGCATTAGGGGCTCATATGATGGCATACAAAAAGTCTTATATAATTTAGTGGAGAGGCTTTATGGCTTATTTTATAGGAGCTATCATGAAATGTAGATGTATTGAAAGATTTTTTAACAGCATGGAAATTGGTAATACAATGTCATTTTGTTTTGCGTGAGGAGCGTGATCTCACTACAGGAAAGGAACTATTAAGCGTTTCAAAATGATTTTCGTAGTTTTAAGAAAAATTCTATTTGTCTCTTCGTTAAATTCAGTAGCAACATCGTGTTAAAGTTATAAGCCGAAAGTTATAAGACAAATAGCAAAAGAATAAATAATTCTTTTTAAAAAAAGTAAATCCAGATATTAGAATAGTCATTGAATGACATTTACGATCTATATCTTTTTACCAATTGACTTTGCTTATTTAAGCCATCTCACTTTTTTCAGATAGTTACAAACGCGTATCTCGTTAATACATAAGAAAGCTTATAAAAGAAAACGAATAAATTTAAACAAATTCATTTGACCTTTTGGTGGTTCCTGTTTAAATGAGAGAATATATTTCTGAAATAAAACTGTCATAGCATGTTCATGTGTAATACTATAAATTTAGGGGTAGTTTGTATTCCATCACTTCAGAAAGGGTGAGCCATGAGTCGTTTTTATCTTTCCATAGCGGCCACGGTTGCTATCATAATGTCTACAGCGGGAATAACAGCAAGTTTTGCGCAGACAAAAATCAGCTTTTGGCATTCTATGAGTGGTGAATTAGGAAAGCAAACTGAAAGTCTCATTAACGATTTTAATGCAAGTCAATCAGAGTATAAAGTTGTTCCTTCATTTCGCGGCGAATATGAAGAGGGGTTGATTTCACTCATTGCAGCATTTCGTGGAAAGAAACAACCAGTGCTTGCCCAAATTTATGACGTTGGTACTGGAACTATGATGGCTGCAAAAGGCGCAATCTATCCATTTTATCAACTTATGGCTGATACAAAACAAGAATTTGATCCTACAGATTATTTCCCTGCTATTAGTGGTTATTACTCCGATGAACAGGGACGTATCATCTCTATGCCATTTAATATTTCAACTCCCATTCTTTATTATAACAAAGATATCTTTAAAAAAGCAGGGCTTGATCCGGAACAGCCTCCTAAAACGTGGCAAGATATAGAAGACTTTTCCAAAAAAATTCTTGAGACTAAAGCGGCAACTTGCGGTTTTACGATGGCTTATGCTGCTCAATGGATTGGTATAGAAAATTTTTCAGCGTTGCATAATGTTCCTTTTGGAACGAAGGAAAATGGCTTTAAAGGACTTGATTCAGAACTTACATTTAATGGACCTTTACAAGTGCGTATGTGGACTGACCTGAAAAAGTGGTCTGATCAAGGTATTTTCCGTTATGGTGGTCCAGCAGGTGCATTAGATTCAACACCAATGTTTATGGCACAAAATTGTGCAATTTTTATGCAATCTTCAGGATCACGTGCTGGAATTGTTTCGGAAGCTCAGTTTGATGTGGGAGTTGGTATGCTACCGTATTATAAGGATGCAGAAGGAACACCACAAAATTCAGTTATTGGGGGAGCTTCTATTTGGGCGTTTAAGGGACATACCCCAAAGGAATATGCAGGGGCAGCCGCTTTTCTTAAATTTCTTTCAAAAACAGAAAACCAAGCAAAATGGCATCAGGAAACAGGTTATCTTCCAACCACAAAAGCGACTTATGAATTGAGCAAAAAACAACATTTCTATGAAAAAACGCCAGGTGCGGATATAGCTATCAAACAGATTAATCTTAATCCACCAACAGTTAACTCGAAAGGGATAAGATTTGGTAATTTACCACAAATCCGTGCCATTCTTGATCAAGAGTTGGAAGCTGTTCTTAGTGGTTCAAAAACACCGAAAGATGGTTTAGATGAGACCGTTGAACGTGGAAATAAACTCTTGCGTGAATTTGAAAAATCTAATCATTAATCTCGTTTTATTGTTAAACATTAAAGACTCAACAAAAACAGTTGAGTTCTTTTTGTTTATCTTTTTAAAGTCTCTACATTTAAAGAGCCCTACGAATGCAAGAAAAACATGCATATTTTAAAAATAGTCTACTTTCTTACGGACTGCTTTTCCCTCAGCTTCTTGTGACTTTTTTGTTTTTCTTTTGGCCTGCTGCTCAAGCAATAAAATCATCTTTTGAGCGTGAAGACCCTTTTGGCTTTACAACAACCTTTATTGGTTTTGAAAATTATCTAACCGTTCTTTCTGATCCTACTTATCTGCAATCACTTCTTACAACCGCAGTATTTTCCATCTCAGTTACTGTCGCTTCAATGACAATATCACTTCTCTTAGCTGTCTGTGTTGATCGTGTCATCCGTGCAAAAAAGGCTTATACAATGCTTTTGCTCTGGCCCTATGCTGTTGCTCCAGTATTGGCAGGTATATTATGGCTGTTTATCTTTCATCCCACCATCGGAATTATCCCTTTTCTTCTCGAGAAAATAGGGGTGCTATGGAATTATCGTATTAATGGCACTCAAGCAATGATTCTTATTGTCATAGCAGCTAGTTGGAAACAAATTTCTTACAATTTTCTCTTTTTTCTTACGGGGCTTCAGTCTGTTCCGCGTTCTCAAATAGAAGCAGCCGCCATTGATGGTGCTGGTCCCTTTAAACGATTTTGGACTGTGGTCTTCCCGCAAATTTCACCAACGACGTTTTTCCTTCTTATTGTCAATGTCAATTATGTTATGTTTGATACCTTTGGTATTATTGATAATACAACTTCTGGAGGTCCTGCGCGTGCAACGAGCATCCTCGTCTATAAAGTATATGACGATGGCTTTAGAAATCAAATAATCGGTGCATCAGCAGCACAGTCAACAATATTGATGTTGATGGTTATTGTCTTAACCTTTATTCAGTTTCGCTGGATTGAGCGCCGTGTACAATATTAGGAAATAAATTATGGTTGAAAATCGCCCTATTTTGAAATTTCTAACCCATCTTACTCTCATTGTTGGCATTATCATTATTTGCTTTCCAGTTTATGTTGCTATCATTGCATCAACCCATAGTTCAGCAGCATTCAACTCAGGAACACTTCCTCTTTTACCTGGGAAGTATGCTTTGGAAAATTATAAAACAATCTTTGGTGATGGCCTTGCACAACTCGGTCTTCCCAACCTCTGGCCACTCTTAATGAATTCACTCATTATGGCTCTAGGGATTAGTATTGGGAAAATTATTATTTCACTTTTGTCTGCTTATGCAATTGTTTATATGCGTTTTCCTTTCCGAAAAACTGCTTTTGTTCTTATTTTTGTTACATTGATGCTCCCTGTCGAAGTTCGTATTCTTCCAACCTATGAGGTTGTTGCGAAATTGGGGATGATTGACACCTATAGTGGAATGATTATTCCACTTATTGCATCTGCAACCGCTACGTTTTTATTTCGCCAGTTTTTTTTGACTATTCCAGATGAACTCTTAGAGGCGGCACGTGTTGATGGTGCAGGTCCAGTTAAATTTTTTAAGGATATTCTTCTTCCTCTTAGTAAAAGCAATATCGCTGCTTTATTTATCATTATGTTCATTTATGGATGGATACAATATCTCTGGCCTCTTATCATCACAACGGATCAAAATCATCAAACGATCCTTATTATTTTAAAACAGCTTATTGTCGAATCACTTCAACATGATCCTCAATGGAATATACTCATGGCAGTATCGGTTGTTGCCATGGTTCCCCCTGTTCTTGTTGTTATCTTCATGCAACGGCTTTTTATCAAAGGCCTTATTGAAACGGAGAAGTAATTATGGCCATAATCCAGTTATCAAATATAAAAAAACGGTATGACAACGGCATTCTGGTCATTGATGATTTAAACTTAACTGTTGCTGATAAAGAACTTCTTGTTCTTGTCGGTCCTTCAGGGTGCGGAAAATCAACCTTATTGCGTATTATAGCAGGACTTGAACAAGTTACCTCAGGTGAATTATGTATTGATAACGAACGTATCAATGATCGTGAACCAGCTGATCGTGATATTGCTATGGTTTTTCAAAATTATGCTCTTTATCCCCATATGACAGTTCGTGGAAACTTAGAATATGGTCTTAAAAATCGTAAAACTCCTAAAGAAGAAATTAAAAAACGCATCGCACATGCTGCAAAACTTTTGGAGATAGAATCATTTCTTGATCGTAAGCCACGACAATTATCAGGAGGACAACGTCAGCGTGTTGCAATGGGGCGTGTGATTGTACGTCAACCCCGTGTTTTTCTCTTTGATGAACCTCTTTCAAATCTTGATGCAAAATTGCGGGCGCAAATGTGTATTGAAATAAAAACACTACAGCGTTCATTAGGAACGACCAGCCTCTATGTTACCCATGATCAACTAGAAGCTATGACATTAGCTGATAGAATAGTCGTTTTGAATAAAGGAGCTATCGAGCAAATTGGAACACCAATGGAAATTTACGACACTCCAGCAACAACATTTGTTGCTGATTTTATTGGTTCTCCTCCTATGAATTTTCTTGATCGCCATGTCTTAGAACAACATTTAGGGCATTCATTTTCTTATGGCGAAGAAACTGATCTTTTAGCATTCAGACCTGAAATAATCTTATTGGGCGAACATCCAGATAAAGGACCTGTCTTTCACACAAAAATTGAGCTTATCAAGCCTATCGGAACAGGTTGCCATGTTTTAACGCGTTGGAATAATATCATCTTTACGATTGAAATAAAAGAACGCTTGACACACGACTATGGGCAAAAACTAAGTTTCACTGTCGCTCATCAGAATTTTCATACTTTTAACAAAAACACTGGAAAGCGTACAAATAGTAAGTAAGCATTAATTGATGTGACACGACTTTCTTTTATGTTGCGTTTCGATTTTCTCGATTGCATTTACAAAATCAGGTTGTAACCGATGGGATTAAAAACAAAATTTTAAAAGTTTTGGTAATGATCCATTGTCCCATGGCGCTGAGAATGTCAAAACATTTATATGAAGAAAATATGCATTTTCACGGTCTGTGAGAAGAATATTATTTTCAAATCTCAAACATAAGAAAATTATTTTCACTATAAAAAATATTAATATAAAATAACCATTGATTAACCATATTATTGCTCATAAAAAACAATATATTATCATGTGTTTCTTGATGTAATAATTTATGTAACTTATAAAAAGTAAATGAGAGAAATAGAGGGAAACAATAATTCACAGATGAGAGGGGATGCGCCCCATATCGTAGCTTTGATCCCTAACATAAGAAGTCTATTTGATCCAAAAAATACGACGCTGTTCTAAATAGTCTGTACGAGAATAGGCATATTCTATTTTACTGCTGACTATATGATCTTAAATGGTTTCAGAGATCCTATAAGAGGCATTTTTTCTTCAAGTGGTTTTTATTCATACACTCATTCTACTTGCATGTTATAAATGGAGTTGGGTAGATAAAAATACTTTAAGAAAGAGACCCCAAATGCTTCTTATGAATCGTTTCAAGTGTCGAGAGTTATTGTAAAAGAAGCGTTGGAAAATAGAATGATGCCGCTGACGATCTGGGCATCATGAGGCAATAAATCCACTTACTTTATCTATCTTAGCATCTATTGAGTATAAATTTCTCTGTAAAAGTAACTTTATTTTATATCAATATTATCAATTATAGATGTTGGGTATCATTAGTAATATAATCATAGACTTACGATTTTATGAACGCTTTTTTATCTCTTTTGTAGAAAATCTTAATGTTTTGTGATGGCATCAATGATGGTATTCACATTATGTTCCATCATATCGAGATAAGTTGCTGCAGGGCCATTTTTATTTGACAATGCATCAGAATAAAGAGTCCCACCAATTTTTAAACCTGTTTCTTTTGCAATCTGTTTTATGAGCCGAGGATTAGAGATATTTTCAACGAATAGTGCAGCTGCTTTATTCGCCTTAATTTGTTTGATAAGTTTAGCAACATCGGCTGCGGTTGCTTCAGCTTCTGTTGAAGCATTTTGGGGAGCAAGGATAGTAAAACCATATTCTTTGGCAAAATAGCCAAAGGCGTTATGAGATGTGATAATGATACGTTTATCTTTAGGGATGGTAGCAATTTTTGTTTTCAGGGTATCTTGTGCTATTTTAAGTTTTTGGATGTAGGTTTCGGCATTTTTTTTGTAGCTGGTGCAGGATTGTGGATCGATTTTACAAAAAGCAGCAGCGATATTCTTCACATAGATTTTGACATTGGGAATTGTTTGCCAAGCGTGTGGATCAATAACGCTATGGTGGTGATGGGCATTATGTTCTTGATTTTTCATTTTGAGGGAGGGAATGTTAGCGCTAACTTTGACAAGAAGTGCTTTTGTACCGCTTGCTGTAATGAGGCGATCAATGAATCCTTCTAAATGAAGTCCGTTGATGAAAATAATTTGAGCATTTCTAAGAGCTTGAGCATCATGGGGGGTAGGTTCATAAGTGTGGGTATTCGCATTGGGACCTACAAAAGTGGTCATAGAGATATGGTTGTCTCCTACATTTTTTACGAGATCTGCGAGAATAGAAAAGCTCGCAACAACTTTGATTTTATTGTTTGCAGAAGCAGAAAATGGAGAAAGGGAAAGCAATAAAGCTCCAAGAAGAACAAATTTTTGAGTAAACTTAGGCACATTTTTTCCTTAAAGTGAGGAGGTATAAAAGAGGTGGGGAAACCATGTTACAATAAAGCCACGTGGACTTATCAAGCAGGAAAAAAGATAAATAAATCCTGCGGCAATGATGATAGCAGGGCCGGAGGGAAGAGAAAGATGAAAAGAAAGCAGGAGACCACATACGCTAGAAATGATTCCAAAAAGAGTGGAAAGCGCGCAAATAGGGCCTAGCCGTGAAAACCAAAAACGGGCTGTAATAGCTGGAATCATCATAATGCCAACGGAAAGTAATGTTCCTAGTGATTGAAAGCCTCCAACCAGATTCAACACCACAAGTCCAAGCAATGAAATATGAATATATTTACTCAACGGAGAGAGTGATTTAAAAAAGAGGGGGTCAAAGCTTTCTAAAACAAGTGCACGCCAAAAAATACAAAGGCTGCATAGTGTAATCAGCATTATAATAGTGATTAACCAAAGGGCTTGTGCATCAAGTGCAAGAACCGATCCGAATAAGAGATGAAGCAGCTCAATTGTTGAGTCTTTTAGTGAGATAATAATGACACCTGCCGCGAGTGCAATAAGATAAAAGACGGTCATGGATGCATCTTCTTTCTGAAAGCTATTTCGTGAAATTAAAATGGTTGCTAAAGCAACAATAATACCAGCGAAGATGCCACCAAGTGTCATAGATATGAGGGAAAAGCCACAAATCAGAAAAGCAGTTGCAACACCAGGAAGAATGGCATGAGAGATAGCATCTCCTGTCAAGCTCATTCCACGGAGCATCAAAAATACACCAACAGGACAAGCGCTAATAGACAGGAAAATAGAACCGATAAGGGCGTTTTGCATAAATTGGAAATCAACAAAGGGGGCAAGAAAAAATGCATACACGTCTTATAACCTAAGAAAGAGAGGATCATTGATGGGAAGATTTTGTTTTTGTGCGCTAATAGGAAAAGAATTGGATGTGAGAGGTGGCATAACGTGATGAATAGTGTTGTTAAAAAACTGTGTTGTTTTTCCATAAAAGGCGTTTTGTTGATTAATTTGAATCATTTGGGGGAAAAATTCTTGCACGATGAGAGGGTTATGGAGTGCTGCAAGAACTGTGCGTCCTTGCTGTTGCCAGTATGTGATCAGTGTAAGAAGGTCTTTTTGGGTATTATGATCTACACCATTGAAAGGTTCATCAAGCAAAATAATATTGGCATCTTGCACAATGATACGTGCAAAAAGAGCGCGTTGTAATTGCCCGCCTGATAATGTTTCAAGCGAACGGGGTGCTAGTTCTGTAAGCCCAACCGTTTCAAGCGCATTTTGAATCTTAGAATCATAAAGGCGCTGGCTTTTCCATAATCCACAAAAAGACCACAGTCCTGTTTTTACAAGCGTTTTCACATCAATTGGAAATGTTTGATCTACATCACATTGCTGAGAAAGATAAGCAATACGGCTTTTTTTTGGTTTTGTAATTTTTCCCTTAAGAGGTTTAATCAATCCGGCGATGGCTTTTAGCAGTGTCGATTTTCCAGCGCCATTATCGCCTGTTATTGCGACCAATGAACCAGCTTTTAACTTTGCTGAAAAGTTCTTTATTGCTATTCTATTTCCATAGCCTAATGTTGTCTTATTGAAGTGCAGATCCATATTTTTTACCATCGTTGCTTATTATTTTGAAAACTATGTAATAATATAACGTTTGTCAATAAAATGTTATATTATTACATAGTTTTGAGGACTGAAAATTTTAGTGTGAAGATCGTGGAAAATTAAAAATAATAATTGAATTCACCTTGACGAAAGAGAGAGAGTATATACTATATATAGTATCAAAATGATTGGTGATTCTAAATAAGCACAAGAGAGGGTGTTAGTGTGTTTCGTTTGGTATCTAAGTTATTTCCATTATTGTAAAGAGTTTATTGACCAAGGGCATAGCAGTGTTTTTGCTGAAGGATCTCTTTTGGAAGGATTCCTTTCGTTTTTGTAATTGATTTTTGCCGTAAAAGAGTAAAACAGAGCTCTTGAAAAACGGTAGTTTAGAACGTTAGTTTTTAGACAGCAGGAGGGAATTGTAATGCAAGCAAAAGATTGTTTTATAACTGGGGGGCTTTGCCATTTAAGTTATAGAATAATCGCTTATTCTCATCATAGTCTTTGAAGTTATTTGATGAGGAATTCTGTTATGTTCAAGAAGCTGTGTACTATTTGAAAGTAACCACATGTTTTGCGTACAATTTCTGTTTTTTGTTATTCTTGAGTACTTATAAAATTATTAGATTGACCTTTTAGGGTTGATTGTTTGGAATTGTGAAAGTTGAAGAAAATGTCGATCACTATTTATAGCAAACCATCTTGTGTCCAATGTGATGCTACACGCCGCGCTTTTGATGCAAAAGGCATTCATTATCGTGTTGTTGATATTTCTTGTGATGAACAAGCATACAATTTTGTTCAATCTCTGGGGTATCGTCAGGTTCCTGTCGTTGTTTGTGGTGAAAATCATTGGTCTGGTTTTAGACCAGATATGATTAGTGGTCTTTGTGCTTAATGGGGCTTATTGTTTATTATTCGAGTGCAACGGGTAATACAGAACATTTTGTCTCGCAACTTGGTCAACGACTCTTCAAAATTGATAAAAGAAAGCCTTCTGCATTGGTTGGTGAACCTTATGTACTGGTTGTTCCTACATATGCAGATGGTGAAGGAAGAGGAGCAGTGCCGAAAGCCGTTATCCATTTTCTTAATGAAGCTGAGAACCGAAAATTAATTCGTGGTGTCATTGGTGGTGGGAATCGTAATTTTGGTTGTTATTATAATTTAGCAAGTAAAATCATTGCTGAAAAATGTTGTGTACCTTGCCTTTATCGTTTTGAGCTGCGTGGAACTGATGAAGACGTTATTTATGTAAAAAAGGGATTGGAAAGATTTTGGAAACAATTGGTATAGGGCAATCGCAGAAATCGGATCAGATTACTGATTATCATGCGCTGAATGCAATGCTTAATCTTTATGATGAAAATGGTCATATTCAATTTGATATGGATAGGCTTGCCGCACGGCAATATTTTCTTCAGCATGTTAATCAAAATACAGTTTTTTTTCATAACCTGAAGGAAAAAATAGACTACTTAATAGAAGAAGGTTATTATGAAAAAGCTTTATTTGGGCTTTATGATTTTTCTTTTATTAAAAAGCTTTTTAAACGTGCTTATGCATTTAAGTTTCGTTTTCCTACCTTTTTAGGCGCATTTAAGTACTATACCAGCTATACATTAAAGACTTTTGATGGGAAACGTTATCTTGAACGTTATGAAGATCGTGTTTGTCTTGTAGCTTTATATTTGGCACAAGGGAATAAAGCTCTTGCTGAAAGTTTTGTGGATGAAATTATTACAGGACGTTTTCAGCCGGCAACACCGACATTTTTAAATGCTGGGAAAAAACAACGTGGTGAATTGGTTTCGTGTTTTTTGCTACGTGTTGAAGATAATATGGAATCGATAGGTCGTTCGGTTAATTCGGCTTTGCAGCTTTCAAAACGTGGTGGAGGTGTGGCGCTTTGTTTAACGAATTTGCGGGAAGCTGGGGCACCAATTAAGCAAATAGAAAATCAGTCCTCAGGAGTCTTACCGGTGATGAAACTCTTGGAAGATTCTTTTTCTTACGCCAATCAGCTTGGGGCAAGACAGGGGGCTGGAGCTGTTTATTTGCATGCTCACCATTTAGATATTATGAAGTTTTTGGATACAAAGCGTGAAAATGCTGATGAAAAAGTTAGAATCAAAACGCTTTCGCTTGGTGTCGTTATTCCTGATATTACTTTTGAGCTTGCACGGAATAATGAGGATATGTATCTCTTCTCATCTTATGATATCGAGCGTGTGACAGGTAAGCCCTTTAGCGATATTTCTTTAACGGAGCATTATCGTTCTTTTGTTGATAATGCAAAGATTCGTAAAAAGAAAATAAGTGCACGCGTTTTTTTCCAGACATTAGCGGAAATTCAATTTGAGTCGGGTTATCCCTATATTTTATTTGAGGATACTGCTAATCGATCGAACCCAATAGCTGGGCGCATAAGTATGAGCAATTTATGTTCAGAAATTTTGCAGGTGAGTGAGGCAAGTGAACTGGAGACAGATTTAACTTATCGCACGATTGGAAGTGATATATCCTGTAATCTTGGATCCATGAATATTGCCAAAGCAATGGAAAGTCCTGATTTCGGACAGACCGTGGAATCTGCTGTTCGTGCCCTTACTGCGGTTTCGGATATGAGCAATATTGCCTGTGTGCCTTCCATTGCGAAAGGCAATGCTGAAAGTCATGCGATTGGTTTGGGACAAATGAATTTGCACGGGTTTCTAGCGCGTGAACAGATCTATTATGGATCTCCAGAAGCGATAGATTTTACCAATATCTATTTTTATATTGTGACATATCACGCCATACGGGCTTCCAATTTGATTGCACGTGAACGTCAAGAAATGTTTGCAGGGTTTGAAAAATCAGCTTATGCAGATGGACGTTTTTTCGAAAAATATATTGAAAAAGAATGGAAACCGCAATTTGCGCTTGTGCAAGAGCTTTTTGCACGGAACAATATTGTTATCCCAGATCAAAAGGATTGGCAGGAACTCAAAAAATTAGTCATTGAGTATGGGCTTTATAACCGTAATTTGCAGGCAGTTCCACCTACGGGATCTATTTCCTATATTAATCATGCCACTTCTTCTATTCATCCAATTGCTTCAAAAATTGAAATTCGCAAAGAAGGAAAAATTGGACGCGTTTATTATCCCGCTCCTTATATGGATAATACGAATTTGAATTTTTACCAAGATGCTTATGAGATTGGTCCTGAAAAAATTATAGATACCTATGCTGCAGCAACACAGCATGTTGATCAAGGTCTTTCATTGACATTATTTTTTCCTGATACCGCTACCACACGTGATATTAACCGCGCACAAATTTATGCCTGGAAAAAGGGTATAAAGAGTATTTACTATGTACGATTACGGCAAGTAGCATTAAGTGGAACAGAAGTTGATGGCTGTGTTTCGTGCAGTTTATAGGAGATCATCATATGACAAAGATTACAACCAAAAATCCTGTTGTGTGCGCTGTTAATTGGAATAGATTACATGATGAGAAAGATCTTGAAGTATGGAACCGCTTAACTGGGAACTTTTGGTTACCTGAGAAGGTTCCACTTTCCAATGATATTCCCTCATGGTCAAGCTTAACAGATGAAGAACGTAAATTAACAATTCGTGTTTTTACAGGACTAACGCTTTTAGATACAATTCAAAATACTGTTGGAGCCATTTCGCTTCTGGCTGATGCAATAACAGAGCATGAGGAGGCAGTGTTGACGAATATTGCTTTCATGGAAGCGGTTCATGCACGTTCTTATTCCTCTATTTTTTCAACCCTTTGTTCGACGGTAGAAGTTGATGATGCGTTTAGATGGTCAGAAGAAAATATTCATTTGCAGAAAAAGGCTAGATTAGTACTTGAGCGTTATGAAGCAAATGATCCACTTAAGAAAAAAATTGCTTCGACTTTGCTGGAAAGCTTTTTATTTTATTCTGGTTTTTATTTGCCCATGTATTGGGCCAGTCGCGCTAAGTTGACCAATACAGCAGATCTCATTCGATTAATCATTCGTGATGAAGCAGTCCATGGTTATTATATAGGTTATAAATTCCAATTGGGCTTTGCAAAGCTTGATGAAGCCAAAAAGAAAGAAATTAAAGATTTTGCTTTTAACCTGCTCTTTGATCTTTATAATATCGAGTGCAAATATACTGAAGATCTTTATGATGCACTTGGATTGACAGAAGATGTTAAAATTTTTCTTCATTATAATGCTAACAAGGCTTTAATGAATTTAGGTTTTGAAGCTCTTTTTCCCCCTGAGGTTTGTCGTGTTAATCCCGCTATTTTGGCAGCTTTATCACCAAACTCTGATGAAAATCATGACTTTTTTTCAGGGGCAGGTTCTTCTTATGTCATTGGCAAGGCGGTTGCTACCACGGATGATGATTGGGAATTTTAATGTTTGCATGCAAATAGAAGTGCGCGGGGTATTCCACTTAGATCTTTACGCACTTCTAAACATTGAAAACCATTTTTTTCAAATAAATTACAGACTTCATTTTCTTGAGAGTAACCAATTTCAACAGCGACATAGCCGTTTTCTTTTAAGTAGTGGGCTGCTTCATGGGCGAGTTTTCGATAAAAATCAAGTCCATCTTCCCCTCCTATCAGGGCGCGTAATGGGTCATGTAAGCGCACTTCTTTTGCAAGTTTTTCGATATCTTGTGCGGGAATATAAGGTGGATTAGAAACAATGAAATCAAAGCGATCTGCGACCGCATCAAACCAGTCGCTAAGAAGAGGTGTGAAGCGGTGTGCTACTTCAGCGTTTTTTGCATTTTTTTTCGCTGTTTTAAGGGCATCTTCAGAAATATCGACTGCCACCGCATAGGATTGGGGAATTTGTTTAAGGAGTGTAATGGCAATGGCGCCACTTCCTGTTCCCATATCAAGGAATCTTGTTCTTCTCGAATTTTCGACCTGTTTTTGGAGAAAAGGGAGAACAAGATCTATTAGCGTTTCTGTATCAGGACGAGGTTCTAACGTCTCTTGAGACAATGCAAAAGATATACCATAAAATTCTCGTGCTCCTATAATACGGTAGACGGGTTCTCCTGCAATACGCCGTTGTAGAGCCTGTTCTATTTGTATAATATGCTCAGAAGACAGATGCATATCTGGTTTAGAAATTCTTTCAGCAGCATTTATTCCTGTTATCCATTCAACGAGTATTTTCGCATCGAGATCGGCTTCAGCAATTCCTTTCGTGCGCAATTTTTCTTGCATTCGTTGGATGACATTCTTGAAAGAATATTCGCTCAATTATTATCCATTTCCATAAGCAGTGTTGTTTGATGATCTGAGATGAGTGCATGAAGAAGCTCATCAAGATCTCCCTCTAGAATGCGATCAAGCTTATACAAGGTTAGATTAATACGGTGATCCGTGACACGTCCTTGTGGAAAATTATAGGTACGAATACGTTCTGAACGATCACCAGAACCAACTTGGCTTTTACGAGAAGCTGAACGTTCACTTTCCGCTTTTTGTCGTTCGATATCGAATAAGCGTGCCCGTAAAATTTGAAGGGCTCGTGCTCGGTTTTGATGTTGTGATTTTTCTGCTTGTACGACCATAATTCCTGTTGGAATATGCGTGATACGAACAGCTGAATCCGTTGTATTAACATGCTGTCCTCCTGCTCCAGATGCACGCATTGTGTCAATACGAATATCTTCAGGGCGAATATCAATATCAATTTCTTCAGCCTCCGGAAGGACTGCAACGGTAGCAGCAGATGTATGGATACGTCCACCGGTTTCTGTTTCGGGGATGCGTTGCACACGGTGAACCCCTGATTCATATTTCAATTTAGAAAAGACACCTTTTCCTGAGATAGTAGCAATAATCTCTTTATATCCGCCAACTTCTCCCTCACTGAGTGAAATAACTTCTACTGTCCAATGGTGAGCATGGGCATAACGTTCATACATACGGAAAAGATCACCGGAAAAAAGTGCTGCTTCTGATCCACCCGTTCCTGCTCGAATTTCAACAATAGCGTTTTTTTCATCAGCAACATCTTTAGGCAAAAGCAGAATCTGGAGTTCTTTTTCAAATTGCTCTACTTTTTTATATAACAATGGTAGCTCTTCTTGGGCAAGATTACGCATCTCTACGTCTGTTTGTTTATCATTGATAATTGTTTCTAATTCTGTAATCTCTTTGTAAAGAGCATTTAATGCGCGTATAGAGGCAATAACGGGTTGTAGTTCTGCATATTCAGAAGCTAATTTGACATATGTTTCAGCATTTGGATTAGTCGTCATTTGGCTTTCAATTATTTCAAAGCGCTTTTCAAGCTGTCTCATACGATCTTGTGGCAAGGAAACCATGATAATATTGGCCTAATTTTTCATAATACAATTTTTATAATATTTTGTTGCAATGATTTTTTGTTATAATACTGACAATGAATTACCGTATAGCATCATACAAAAAGGGGTAATAGAGCAAAATTTTTTTTTGCCAATGGAAACTATTATATCTTAAAGGTAAATTTTTATAAAACTCGATTTACCTGAGGTATTTTATCTAATGATATATAATCACTTTTTTAAGAGTTTTTTTTTCCGTAAAGTTCAAGGCGGTGATGAATAATATCATAGCCAAGGGACTTTGCAATTTCCTCTTGAAGCTTTT
Organism: Bartonella sp. MR100HLJHH; assembly: GCF_042194215.1. NCBI lineage: Bacteria > Pseudomonadati > Pseudomonadota > Alphaproteobacteria > Hyphomicrobiales > Bartonellaceae > Bartonella > Bartonella sp. MR100HLJHH. Next base: position 99,410 of record NZ_JBHIMR010000004.1, on the reverse strand, counting down.
CAATAACATCAGAATGAAACTCGATAACTTGTCCTGTTTCTATATCAATGAGATGATCATGATGTTGACCATCTGCTTGCTCAAAACGAGATGGACCACCACTAAAGCTATGGCGATGAATTGTTCCATTTCCTTCTAATGTTTTCATGGTTCGATAAACAGTTGAGAGTGAAATACTCGAATCTATTTTGTTTGCACGCTGAAAAATTTCAAATGCATTGGGATGGTCATTTGTGTCAGTCAAAATATCAAGAATAACTCGTCGTTGACGTGTTACTCTTAAACCAGCTGTGCGCAATTCTTGCTCATAATTTCGCTTTTTATTCATTTTCATAGTTTGCTTTTCAAACAAAGGCTCCATGACAGTGTTTGTATTTTTTCTCTGAACCGCAAGGACAACGCTCATTACGTCCAACTTTTCCCCATGTGGTTATATCATTAGGGTCACGATCTTGTGGATTAACAAATCTATTTTCTTGTGATCGTGCCCATAAGGTGGGAGCATTTTCTTGACTTTGATCATTAAAGACAGAAGAAGTAGCATCAGTTTGCTCAGGCATGATCGGTTCTGTAGGTTGTTGAATGATTTCAAAGCGCATAAGCTTAGAAGTGACAATTCGGCGCAAATTTCTCAACATACTTTGAAAGAGTTCAAAAGATTCTGTCTTATATTCATTGAGCGGATCCCGCTGCGCATAACCACGAAAACCAACAACAGAACGCAAATGGTCTAAACTCACCAGATGTTCACGCCATAACGTGTCAATAGTTTCGAGCAATACTGCCTTGTGAAAATAAGCCATAACCTCTGGAGAATAGCGTTCAGTACGTTCATTTTCAAGTTTTGTAACAGCATCTGATACACGCTCCAAAATTTGCTCCTCGGCAATTCCATCTTCTTTTGCCCACTCTTCTACTGGAAGCTCAAGATTAAAGAGTTGTTGAAGTTCTTCTTCGAGAGTTTTTACATCCCATTTTTCAGAATATGTCCCTGATGGAATATAAGCCTCTACGAGATCCTCTACGACTTCATTGCGCATTTCAAGGATCATTTCTGATAAATCATCTGCGTTCATGATCTCCATACGCTGTTCAAAAATAACCTTGCGCTGATCATTCATGACATCATCATATTTTAGCAGATTTTTACGAATTTCAAAGTTTCGTGCTTCGACCTTTTTTTGTGCTTTTTCAAGGGCTTTATTAATCCATGGATGGATAATAGCTTCATTTTCTTTCAATCCAAGTTTTTGCAGCATACCATCCATACGATTGGAGCCAAAGATACGCATAAGATCATCTTGAAGAGAGAGAAAGAATTTTGAGCGACCTGGATCGCCTTGGCGACCAGAACGTCCACGAAGCTGGTTATCAATACGACGGCTTTCATGACGTTCCGTTGCAATGACGTAAAGACCACCAGCCGCTAAAGCTTTGTCTTTAAGCTTCTGAACATCTTTTTTTATTTCTTCAATTTTAGCTGTCCGCTCTGGACCTTCGGGGATATCCTGTAACTCTTGTCGGATGCGCATTTCAACATTACCACCAAGCTGTATATCCGTACCGCGTCCTGCCATGTTGGTTGCGATGGTGAGAGCTCTAGGAACTCCTGCTTGCGCAATGATGTATGCTTCTTGTTCGTGATAGCGAGCATTTAAGACTCTAAAATCGGTAATGCCTTCTTTTCGCAAACGCTCTGCCAATTGTTCTGATTTCTCAATAGAGGTTGTTCCAACAAGAATAGGCTGTTCTTTTTCATGTGCTTGACGGATATCACGCACAATTGCCCGATATTTCTCTTCTGCTGTTCGATAAATTTCATCATCTTCATCAATACGTTGTATTGGCAAATTTGTAGGGACTTCGACAACGTCAAGACCATAAATATTTCTGAATTCTTCGGCTTCTGTTGTTGCAGTTCCAGTCATTCCAGATAATTTTCTATACATACGGAAGTAATTTTGGAAAGTGATGGAAGCAAGTGTCTGGTTTTCTGGTTGAATAGCAACATGCTCCTTAGCTTCTAACGCTTGATGAAGTCCTTCAGAATAACGTCGCCCAGGCATCATTCGCCCTGTAAATTCGTCAATAATAACGATTTCATCATTGCGAACAATGTAATCTTTATCGCGAGCAAACAGTTTATGAGCTTTTAGAGCATTATTGACATGATGAACGATAGCGACATTTTCTATGTCATAAAGACTTTCACCTTTAAGATGTCCAGCTTGTTCGAGCATTTTTTCAATTTTTTCAGTACCAACTTCGGTAAAAGTCGTTGTTTTTTGTTTTTCGTCTATTTCATAGTCTTCTGGAGTTAAGGCAGGAATAAATGTATCAATAAGATTATAGAAGTCAGTACGATCTTCTAGAGGACCAGAAATAATAAGGGGTGTACGGGCTTCATCAATAAGAATCGAATCAACTTCATCAACAATTGCGTAATGATGTCCACGTTGGACCATTTGACTACGATCGAAGGCCATATTATCACGCAAATAATCAAAACCTAGTTCATTATTTGTGGCATAGGTGATGTCGCATGCATAGGCCTCTCGGCGGGCATCACTATCAAGATCATGAAGAATCACACCTGTTGTAAGCCCTAGAAAACTAAAAATTTTCCCCATTGTTTCAGCATCACGACTGGCGAGATAATCATTTACTGTCACAACATGAACGCCTTTACCTTCCAATGCATTGAGATAAATTGGTAAAGTTGCCATTAATGTTTTACCTTCACCAGTACGCATTTCAGCTATGCCACAGTCGTGAAGGACCATTCCACCAATAAGTTGCACGTCAAAAGGACGCATGTCATAAACACGTTTTGCGGCTTCACGAACAGTTGCGAAAGCTTCTGGTAAGAGCAAATCAACACTTTCACCTTCACTAAGACGTTTACGAAAGGCATCTGTTTTTTGGCAAAGCTGCTCATCACTTAATTTTACAAATTGTTCTTCCAAAGCATTAATTTGTGCAACTTTTTGGCGGAGTGCTTTGAGACGTCGCTCATGAGCTGAACCAAAAAACTTACGGGCAAAAACACCTAAACTGACCATCTCTGGCCCTTTCTTTTAATTGTTGTCACTCTTGTTGGGTAATTCATACGCTTTCCCCATACTCTACATTTTCTTCAAGTTATCTGATATGATTAGAGACATCATGAAATGCAGATAGTACCATTATACTTGTTGGTGTGCAATTTTTCACTTTAATTGTAAAGTAGAGATAAGAGGCTAAGCGCTCTATGTCAACTTTAGGTACGCTATTTAACTGATACAATACAAAGTAATTTAAGATACAATATGTCATTTTTCTCTATTATCGTGTTTTTCATCTGCATTAGATAGGATTGGAGCAACTCAGATAAAAGGACAATTTTATACTTTTTTAAAATAAAATTACTAATTTATTTCTCTATGTTTAAAGGTTAAAGTGTTATGGTAAAGAAAATTGGAATCTTGAACCTGCCTTCATTTTTAAGGAGTATATTTATGAAATTTAACTTTATCACGCTTTTTTTAGCATCAACTTTATTGGCAAGTACAAGTTTAGGGGTGAGAGCCCAAGAAGGTTTGAATTCATCGTCGAATGATTTAAAGACTTTGGAGAAAGCTTCTGAAAAAGCCGTTTCTCCTTCTCATGTTATGGCGGTTATTGATGGGAAAAATATTACAGCAGGCCAATTGGATGATTTAGCGCTTGAAATAAATCCTAATTTAGCACGTTTTCCTGATGAACAACGCCGTATGATGGTTCTAAAAGCTTATTTAGATATGCAGGCACTTGCAAAAGCAGCAAGAAGCAAAGGTCTTGATAAGACAGAAGCTTACGATAAACGTATGGCAGTCATGCGTGACAATGTTCTTCAACAGCTTTATTTTAAACAGGCGATTGTTGACAAAATCTCGGATACTGATTTGGAAGCTCTTTATAAGCAAGAAGTCGCTGCTTTACCTAAAGAAGATGAGGTTAAAGCGCGTCATATTTTGGTCAAAACGAGAAAAGAAGCAGAAGCTATCATTAAGCATTTAAATAAAGGCGAAAATTTTGAAGAGATTGCAAAGAAAAGTTCAACAGATGGTTCTGCTGCCGTTGGGGGTGATCTTGGTTATTTTAGCCATGGTCAAATGGTCAAGCCTTTTGAAGATGCTGCATTTGGTTTGAAAATTGGCGAATACACTAAACAACCCGTTGAAAGTCCTTTTGGTTGGCATATTATTAAATTAGAAGATCGTCGTTTGAAACAACCTCCTGCATTTGATGATGTTAAAGAGATGTTGCGGACACAGCTGATAAAAAAGCGCTATCAAGAACTGATTGTTGATTTGCGTAGCAAGATGGATGTGAAATACCCTGATCCTAATGTTACAAAAATCATGGAATCGCTTCATCAAAATGGGACGCTACTTCCCGATGAGACATCAGATGAAGAAGATACGGAATAGCTAGGAAAAATAAGTGGATAGCCTCTTTAATAGATAATTTGCTAGGTTAGTTTTGTTCAAAAAGCCTAGCAGTTTTCTATGAGAGGTTATTGATCTGCAATCATTTCATTTGTTTTTACAGAAAGCATATTGTGGTTTTGAAAATTTCTCCTTTATCGCCTCAAAAGATCCAGGAGCTTTCTCCCTTATCTGGGGTACGGATAGCAACAGCTGAAGCTGGGATTAAATATAAAGATCGTACAGATCTTCTTTTCATCATATTCGATAAGCCAGTGAGTGTGGCCGGTGTTTTTACCCGTTCAAAATGTCCATCTGCTCCTGTAGAGCATTGTCGTGCATCGCTTCCTCATGGGGTTGCGAGGGGTGTTGTTGTGAATTCTGGAAATGCAAATGCTTTTACAGGAAGCAAAGGAAAGCACACAACCAATGAAATCATCTGTGCAGCAGCGAACGCTTTAAAGGTTAGAGGAGATGAAATTTTTATAGCTTCTACGGGGGTTATTGGTGAGCCAATGGATGCTTCTTGCGTTGTGAATCTTTTACCAACTATGGCAGAGACAGCAGAAGAGGGAAATTGGTTGGAAGCTGCAAAAGCCATAATGACAACGGACACATTTCCAAAACTTTCTACACGCAGATTTGATTGTGGAGGCGAGACTGTCACCATTAACGGGATTGCAAAAGGTGCTGGTATGATTGCACCCGATATGGCGACAATGCTGTCGTTTGTGGTTAGTGACGCTACTATTTCTTCGGATGTACTCCAATCCATGTTATCAGAGGCAGTTGAGGGTTCTTTCAATTCAATTACTGTTGATAGCGATACCTCAACTTCAGATACGCTTATGTTGTTTGCGACAGGAAAAGAACATTTCCCATGTCTTACAAGTAAATCTGATCCGCGTTATGGAGTTTTTGTGAAACAATTGAGTGCACTTTTGCATGAACTTGCACTACAAGTTGTTTGTGATGGCGAAGGTGCTCGTCATTTAATTGAGGTTAATGTGATGGGGGCTACAACAAACAATGCAGCTAAAACTATTGCTTTATCAATTGCAAATTCACCGCTCGTAAAAACGGCTATTGCTGGTGAAGATGCGAATTGGGGGCGGGTCGTTATGGCAGTTGGGAAGGCCGGTGTTGAAGTCGATCGTGATCTATTGACGATTTGGTTTGGTGAGCATCGTGTGGCCGTGAATGGCGTACGAGATCCTGAGTATTGTGAAGAGACAATAGGTACTTATATGCAAGGTAAGCACATCACAATTCGTGTTGATATCGGTTTAGGTAAGAGCACGGCGACGGTTTGGTCTTGCGATTTAACAAAAGAGTACGTTATGATCAATAGTGATTACAGAAGTTAAAGGATGCACTCTCTATATTTAACTGCCGATTATTTTTTTAAGAGAATGAGATATGTGAGTTCTTTTTGAGGTAAGGGAATATACTAGAAAGAGACAGTTATCTTTATATTCTCATTGGAGAGTGATATGTGTATAAAAAGTTCCCTTCTTCTTGTTGTTGCATGTGCACTGTTAGATCAAAATAATCGTGTTTTGCTTACCAAGCGTCCTGAAGGAAAATCGCTGGCTGGTTTATGGGAGTTTCCTGGTGGAAAGGTTGAGCAAGGTGAAACTCCAGAAATTTCATTGATTCGTGAACTAGAAGAAGAGCTTGGTGTGTATGTTCAGGCAAATAATTTATTACCTTTAACGTTTGCAAGCCATAGCTATGCAACATTTCACCTCTTGATGCCGTTGTATCTTTGTTATCATTATGAGGGAGTTGCGCAAGGACGAGAGGGGCAAAATTTAGAATGGGTTTTTGTTAATGATCTTGATAAATACCCTATGCCTGATGCTGATAAACCATTGGTTCAGGTATTGAAAAATCATCTTCTTTAATGTGTTATAAGAAGAAAACATTGTTTAAATATAATTCAATATATTGATTTAAAATGATAATTTATAATTTTTATGTTGAATGTAAAAGTCCAGAGTCGTAATTTTTTTTCATTTCAAATATGAGAGATAAAGAAAAAATCTCCATAAATAAGTATATAAACGAGAAATATAAATAATATGAGAAAGATATTATTTTTTATAGGAGGCATGTATTAAGTTTCTTGCATTGGACGACGTTTTGCGATGGGATATTGATTTTTTTTAGCTATACGCGTAATTGCCTCTTCTAATGGCTCGATCATAACGTCCATGGAAAAACCATTTGCATGAATAATATTTTCATGATCAACCATAATAGCAACATGATCTTTCCAAAAAATTAAATCGCCTCGTTGAAGTTTATCAGTATCTGTAAGAGGACTGCCTATAGTTTCTTGCTGCATATCGGTGTCACGTAAAACTATTTGATCAGTCATCATCATAGAGAGTTGAATGAGTCCCGAACAATCAATTCCAAAACCGCTGACACCACCCCAAAGATAAGGTGTACGGATAAAGGTTTCTGCAACTGTGACATAATCTTCGTATACACGTCCAATGGGGCTGAGATGGCTCGTAATGATTGCTGTTCCATTTTCAAGAATAGAATACATTGTGTCACGGACTTCAATTTCATCAACAACACTGACTTTGCTTCCCATAGATAACGGAGACACTATTGGTCCACGTAAGTCAGCGTGTGAATATTTAAATGTACGTGGGACTGAAACTATATGCGTTTGTTTTATAGTTGATGTACAAAGGGCTGTTGTATCAATATAACCAACATAACCATCTTTAAGGGATTGCCCCCACGACATCGTTTCCCCTTGTTCAAAAATGAGAAGTTCTTCTCCCAATAAGCATTCTGTTTGTCTTTCACTTTTTTTACTATTTTCTTTAAAAAGTCCAGCGACCGCTGTATTAACACGTTTTTTTTCACCTTGAACAAAGCGCTGGGCTGTAATTTCTGTTTCAAGACGTTGATCCGCTAGATCATCTCTGAATGCATAAAGCCTTGGGTCTTTAGAGGTCATCTTTTTGCTTCCATTTTGTTACTTCTTACTTTTAAACAAACTCATGAAAACTCTATTGGTAAGTTTTTTATCCTCAAACAAAACTAAGGACACAGTTTAAGACGATTGCAATTATTCTTTAGGATGTAAAATTGTCTATCTTTGTGGATATTGTGTGTCAAACTTCATTTTTAAAAATATTATAAAGGGCACGAATAGTTTGTGCTGATCCACCAATAGGGTATCCTGGTTTTTCTTTTGGAACCCATCCATAAAGATCAAAATGCGCAAAATGTTCAGCTTTTTCAACAAAAGAATTAAGAAATAAAGCAGCCGTTATAGAGCCAGCAAAGCTATTTCCAGTTACATTGTTAAGATCAGCAATTGGTGATGATAACATCTCTTGGTAAGGTTTCCAAAGGGGCATTTGCCAAAGAGGATCAAAAACAGCGTGAGCAGATTCAGAGATTTGTTGTGCCCATATTGAATCATTGCAATAAAATGCGGGGAGATCTGGTCCTAATGCTATACGCGCTGCCCCTGTTAAAGTAGCCATACAAAGCATGAATTGTGGACTTTCTTCATCACCATAGGCGAGCGCATCGGCAAGGACAAGTCGCCCTTCAGCATCTGTATTACCTACTTCAACACTTAAGCCTTTACGACTTTTGAGAATATCACTTGGTCGGTAAGCATTCGCAGAAATTGCATTTTCTACAGCTGGAATCAAAATACGTAGACGGAAAGGCAATTTGGCATCCATGATAAGTTTAGCCAATCCCAAAACGTTTGCTCCACCCCCCATGTCTTTTTTCATAAGCAACATGTTATTGGCTGATTTAATATCGAGTCCTCCCGTATCAAAAGTTACCCCTTTGCCTACCAACGTTATTTTAGGATGATGTTCTTGCCCCCAGTGTAACTCAATCAGTCGCGGTGCAGTACTGCCTGCTCGTCCTACGGCATGAATCATCGGAAAATTATGGGTTAAGAGATCATCTCCACAAATACTTTGGACATGAGCACCGTAGGTTTTTCCTAGTTTTCGTGCTTCTTTTTCGAGAGCATCAGGGGTCATATCATTGGCTGGAATATTGATGAGATCACGGACAAAAAAGACAGCCTCATAAATTCGTTGGAGTTCATTAAGATCAACGGCCTCATTGACATGGATAGACAATGATTTGAAAGAAGAATTTTGACGATAGCGATTAAATTGATAGCTACCGAATGCTAATCCAAGATAGGCATTTATTTCATCAGAGGTCGTACCTTCTAAATGCCATTGACCAGCAGGAAGTTTTTGAGCAAGCAGTCCTGTGATAAAGGGATCGTTCCCATTTCCAATTCCAAATAAAACTTTTTTTAAATGCCCCGTTTCGTGAGGAACAAAGAGTATTTGTCCTGCTTTACCAGTAAAGTCATTAACTTTTATCCATGCTGTTGTTGACGCATCAAGTGATAAGTTGGCAAGAGTTCTTTGGTTTACCAAGATGATAGGGCAACTGTTATCGATACGCGTTGAGGTAAAATGAATGTGATAATGCTGCATAGTTATGAGATCCTTATAGTCGTCTAAGTGCGACATACTCGACCAAATGATTTTTTCCTTTTCGTAGAATGAGATTGGATCGTGGTCGTGTTGGCAATATATTTTCTTGTAAATTTTTTAAATTAATTGTTTGCCAAAGATCCTCAGCGATTTTTGAGGCTTCTTTTTCACTGAGCAGGGCATAACGATGAAAATAGGATTCAGGATTTTGAAAAGCTGTTTTACGCAAACGTTTAAAGCGCTCTAAATACCAGTGACGAATGACTTCTGTTTCGGCATCGACATAGATTGAAAAATCAAAAAAATCTGATACGAAAGGAATAGCTTTTCCATCTTTAGGAAGATCACTGACCTGTAATACATTAATACCTTCAACAATTAAAATATCAGGACGGTCAATGGTAATTGTCTGATTTTCTAGAACATCATAAGTCATATGTGAGTAAAGCGGGGCACGGACATTTCCGATACCTGCTTTTATAGCCGAAAGAAAGCACAGCAATTTTTTAATGTCATAGGAATCAGGAAATCCTTTACGATTCATACGATTTTTTTGCTGTAAGATTGCATTAGGATAGAGAAAACCATCCGTTGTGATCAGATCAACTTTAAGACTAGATGTCCATCGTTTCAACAGTTCTTGAAGAATGCGAGCCGTGGTTGATTTTCCTACTGCTACAGAACCAGCAATTCCAATAATAAAGGGCGTTTTTCTACTCTCTTCTTGATGGAGAAACTGCTGACGTTTGTGAAAAAGTTCCTGTACTGCTTCAACATGGCATGATAACAAACGCGATAAAGAAAGATAAATGCGTTGGACTTCTTTAAGATCGATAGGATCATCAATAGAGCGCAAACGCTTAATTTCATCAAAAGTCAAAGTAAGAGGTGTGTCTGCACGAAACTCTGACCATTCTTGTGCAGTAAAAACACGATAGGGTGAATATCGGTCAGAAACGCATTTGACCAGATTATCTTCCTGATTAATTTTTTGTATAATCGTATCAATCATTTGTATTGGTCGAGAATTTTTTGCCGCAGCAATCGATTAAAATTGGACAGATGAGCGGCTTGATTTTCAAATAAATTTTGTTTTGCATGCTCTCTTCTTTAAGATAATAGATCATTTTTCATTAACTTATAGTCCAGTCATTCCAGTTTGCACGGATTTGTGCTAATGAGTGCCCTTGCGCTAAAAAAGCCCATAAAAGTAGACGCGCTTTTACGGCTGATAAATAACCAGACATGAGAGCACCAGAAGCAATCATATCGATTTCTGAGCCTTTATAGCCATAAGTTATACGAGTTGTTGAGCCATTACAACAACGACTAGCAATAATGATTGGTATTTTTTGTGCATATTGTTGTACAAGGTCTGCTTCTTGAAAACTACAGTGTCCTGCACCAAAACCAGCAATAACAACTCCAGCATAATACCCACTTTCAAGGCATAGCTTCATTAATTGTGCATCAGATGATAAAGAGGAATAGAGGAGTGCAATTTGATGATCGTGGTTTTGGGGAAGATCAAACGTCGTCGGAAAAAGCTTTTGATCATTGAAATAAATAAGTTTTCCCTCTAAAATAGTTCCTAAAATACCTGCAAGACCTGATTGAAATGTTTCGACTTTGACGGTATGGCTTTTATAGAGCCAATAAGGTGAATGAATTGTATCATTTATGACAACAAGAACGCCCCTGTTACGACTTTGTGGGGCTGCTGCGACACGAGTGGCTGCTAAAATATTGGCGGGGCCGTCTGCGCCTGCTTCATGAGGCATGCGCATAGCGCCGGTTATGATGAGTGGTTCAGCTTCCTTCCAATAAAGAGAAAGAAAAAAAGCTGTTTCTTCCAGAGTATCAGTCCCTTGTGTTAAAACAATACCTTCTGCACCAGCATTTATTTGTTGTTTTGCCCACTCGATTATTTCAAAAAGAATTTGAAACGATAAAGATCCACTTGGTATTTGCATTAATGTTTGTGCATGAATATCAGCAACGTTATTTAAATCAGGAACACTTTTTATGAGGTTATCTGAAGTTAAAGTCGGTTGCATGTGACCAAAACGATCAGCAGTCATTGCAATTGTTCCACCTAAGGTCCCTATGGCTATTTTTTTCATAATTTTCCTCTAAAAGGCACAAACTGTTTATATAAAGCTATTTAGCAGTAATTTACATTGACAACAATGATATCATTTTTCCATTTTCAACAAATTGAGTTATGCTGAATCATTGTGTTTTGCTGTATATGTTCTTAAATAGGACAATAGTAGTTGAGTTTTACATTGTATGAAAAGAAATCAATATTAAAAAGTAAAGTTAATATTAAGGAGTCTCCTTATGACAGAACATAAGCCAGACATAATGTATGGTACAACAATTATTACGGTACGAAAAGGTGGAAAAGTCGTGATGGCCGGTGATGGTCAGGTCTCTCTTGGGCAGACAATTATGAAAGGTAATGCACGTAAAGTGCGTCGTCTTGGAAAGAACGGAGTGGTTATTGCTGGTTTTGCAGGTGCTACGGCAGATGCTTTCACATTACTGGAAAGATTGGAAACAAAGCTTGAGCAATATCCTGATCAGCTTATGCGTGCATGTGTAGAACTTGCAAAAGATTGGCGAACAGACCGCTATTTGCGTCGTCTCGAAGCAATGATGCTCGTGGCTGATAAGAAAGTAACTTTGGCTCTAACAGGGCTTGGTGATGTTTTAGAACCAGAAGATGGGGTTATGGCAATTGGCTCTGGAGGAAATTTTGCTCTTTCAGCAGCGCGTGCACTCATGGACTTGGATTTGGATGCAGAAACTATTGCTCGTAAAGCTATGGCTATTGCCGCTAAAATTTGTGTTTACACCAATGATCATTTTACGATTGAAACATTGGATGCAGAATTATCTTCTTTAGAGAAAGCTATTTAAATGTGTGTTGTATTTTCCCCTCGTGAGACTGTTTCTGAACTTGATCGTTTTATTATTGGCCAAAATGATGCCAAACGCTCTGTAGCTATCGCACTGCGCAATCGGTGGCGTAGACAACAGCTTGATGAGCCGATGCGTGAAGAAGTTATGCCAAAAAATATTTTAATGATAGGGCCAACAGGTGTTGGTAAAACTGGTATTGCACGTCGATTAGCAAAACTTTCTGGAGCACCCTTTGTTAAAGTAGAAGCGACTAAATTTACTGAAGTTGGTTATGTGGGACGTGATGTTGAGCAAATTATTCGAGATCTTGTTGAAATTGCCATTTCTCTTGTGCGTGAAAAGAAACGGGATGAAATAAAAGAAAAGGCTCACGTGAATGCTGAAGAGCGCGTTTTAGACGCCCTTGTTGGTAAAACAGCCAGTCCCGCTACCCGTGATAGTTTTCGCAAAAAATTGCGTGAAGGTGAATTGGATGAGAAAGAGATTGAAATTGAAGTCGCCGATAATAATAGCAATAGTGCTTCAACCTTTGATATTCCTGGTATGCCTGGGGCACAAATGGGTATTATGAATTTATCAGATATTTTGGGCAAAATGGGTAGTCGTACAAAAGTTCGTAAGACGACAGTAAGGGATGCTTTTAAGCCGCTTATTGATGATGAATCTGAAAAACTCCTTGATCAGGATCAAATTATTCAAGAAGCGCTTTGTGTTGCTGAAAATGACGGGATTGTTTTTATTGACGAGATTGATAAAATTGCAACTAGGGATGGTGGAGCCAGTGCTGCCGTTTCGCGTGAGGGCGTTCAACGTGATCTTTTGCCTTTGGTTGAAGGAACAACGGTTAGTACAAAATATGGGCAAATCAAAACAGATCATATTCTTTTTATTGCCTCAGGTGCATTTCATGTTTCTAAGCCATCTGATTTATTACCGGAACTTCAAGGACGTTTGCCCATTCGTGTGGAGCTAAACCCTTTAACAAGAGAAGATTTACGGCGTATTCTAACGGAACCAGAAGCTAGTTTGATTAAACAATATATTGCTCTTATGGCAACAGAAGAGGTTCATTTGGAAATTACCGATGATGCAATTGATGCTTTAGCAGATATTGCTGTAGATTTAAATGCAAGGATTGAAAATATAGGGGCACGTCGTTTGCAAACAGTGATGGAGCGCGTTTTGGATGAAATTTCTTTCACGGCACCTGATAAAGCTGGAACATCCTTTACAATTGATGCCGCTTATGTGAGAAAATCTATTGGCGAGCTTGCTGCTGATATCGATCTTTCACGTTTTATTCTTTAGAGTTATCGCTTTTTTTCTTTATCTGCGCGCTTCGATAATTTTGAAACCATGGGCTTGTTCATGTATCAACACTGTGCGGAAAATATTTTTTAATAATGTTTCATAAGGCAGGTGGCGGTTTGCAACAAAAAGCAGGCTGCCGCTTGGTTTTAGGCACTTTGCAGCATTTATAATAAAATTTTTTCCTAATGAAATATCTGTCGTTTGTTGCGTGTGAAACGGTGGGTTTGAAATGATTGTGTCATACAGATTTGTGATAGGTTCATGCACAAGGTCGTGCCAATAAAAATGAATTGAAAAAGGAGCTGTTATGGATTTAAGGTGCTGTTTTGCCGCTCTCAAAGCGTTGTAGTCTGCTTCATAAAGGTCGAGAGCGGTGAGTTTTTCACTTCTTTCAAGCGCAACGTGAGAAAGATAGCCCCATCCAGCACCAAAATCAGCCGTTTTTCCAGAAATAACTTTGGGCATATAAGAAGCAAGTGCAGCGGATCCTGGATCAATACGTCCGTGTGAGAACATACCAGAAGTGGTTTGAAATTTACCAAAAGTGAGCGGTGGTGAGCGCAATTGTGCAATGTTATGTCTCTCAATTTGTTGAGGAACTTGCAACCAAAATACAAGACCGTGATTTTTAGACAATTTGTTGGTGATGGGAACAATTGTTTTGACCCACTTCATCATTGAAGCAGCACCAGCAGTTTTATTCCCACTGATTACAATCCATCCATTGGGTTTAACGCATTCTAATAAATCAAGAAAACAATTTTGGTTAAAACCACGATATTTGCTCAAATGTAAAAATGCACCATCATAGCTGAAGGTTTTATCTATTTGAGGAGAGCAGTGAAATTGAGTATCGACAAATTTTAAAAAATCTGGTCGCCAAGGCGTAATAACTTTTAAATTCTGTGCCCATTCTGGAGCTGGGATTTCTGTTAAACCGAAACTTAACCAACATTGGTTTGGATTAGGATACGGGAGTTCATGATTTTCAAAAGGCAAAAATAATAACACATATGACTCTTTCAAAGAAAAATGCCACTCCAATGTTGGGATGGCATTTCATGATACGATAAGAGGAAAAACTTACTCTTCTTTTTTCTTGCGGCGGTGCTTATTTTCAGGTTGTTTTTTTTCATCCACGCACTTTTCTTCATTCATCACTTTATCACCGGTGATTTCCTTTCCGGTTTTTTGATCAACAACCTTCATTGATAACCGAACTTTTCCACGCTCATCAAAGCCCATTAATTTAACCCAAACTTTGTCACCTTCCTTCACAATATCGGTTGTTTTGGTGACGCGTTCTGATGCAAGCTGAGAGATATGAACGAGTCCATCACGAGAACCAAAGAAGTTTATAAATGCACCAAATTCTGCAGTTTTTACAACTGTTCCTTGGTAGATAGCACCAACTTCAGGCTCATCGACAATAGAATGGATCCAGCGTTTTGCTGCTTCAATGGTTTTAGCATCAGCAGAAGCAATTTTAATGGTACCATCATCTTCAATATTAATTTTTGCTCCAGTTTGTTCCACGATTTCCCGAATAACTTTACCACCAGAGCCGATAACATCACGGATTTTATCGACAGAAATATTCATAACTTCGATTCGTGGAGAAAATTCACTCAGCTCAGCACGTGCACTGGTTAAAGCTTTTGCCATCTCATTGAGGATATGGATTCGTCCACCTTTGGCTTGTTCAAGCGCGATTTTCATAATCTCTTCGGTAATACCATCAATTTTGATATCCATTTGCAAGGCAGTAATACCATTTTCTGTTCCTGCGACTTTAAAGTCCATATCTCCAAGATGATCTTCATCCCCTAAAATATCAGATAGAACAGCAAAGCGTTCTCCTTCTTTAATCAAGCCCATAGCAATACCAGCAACAGGGCGTGCTAAAGGAACGCCGGCATCCATGAGAGCAAGTGAGGTCCCACAAACCGTTGCCATAGAAGAAGATCCATTGGATTCAGTGATTTCTGAGACAGCACGAATAGTATAAGGAAAAGATTCTTTCGTTGGCAACATGGGGTGAATTGCTCGCCATGCCAATTTGCCATGTCCAATTTCACGACGACCAGGAGAACCAAGGCGTCCCGTTTCACCCACTGAAAATGGTGGGAAATTGTAATGGAGAAGGAATGTTTCCTTATACATTCCCGTTAAGGAATCAACATATTGTTCATCTTCACCAGTTCCTAGTGTTGCAACGACAATAGCTTGTGTTTCTCCGCGGGTAAAGAGTGCTGATCCATGTGTGCGGGGTAAAATACTTACTTCTGATTGGATAGGGCGCACGGTAGAAAGATTGCGTCCATCAATCCGCTTTTGGGTATCAAGAATATTCCCGCGAACAATCTTTGCTTGCAACTGTTTAAATACGGTTGCAATTTGATCTGCACTAAACTTACAGTCTTCTTCTGTTTCGGGCATAAATTTATTGAGGATTTCTGTCTTTAGTGCATCAATTGCAGCATAACGTTCTTGCTTATCAGTAATTGTGTAAGCCTTTCGTATATCCTGTTCTGCCATTTTCTGCATTGCTTTTTCAAGTTCAGAAAGATCTTCAGGAACAAAATCACGAGGATCTTTTGCAGCAACTTCAGCAAGCTTTATAATGGCATCAAGGACAGGTTGAAGGCCTTTGTGACCAAACATCACAGCACCCAACATGATATCTTCCGGTAATTCTTGTGCTTCTGATTCAACCATCAAAACAGCACTTTCTGTTCCAGCAACAACAAGATCAAGTTTTGATTCAGGCATTTCATCGATATGAGGATTGAGAACATATTGTCCATTACAATAGCCAACGCGGGCACCAGCTATAGGCCCTATGAAAGGAACACCTGACAGGGTCAATGCAGCAGAAGATGCAATCATCGCAAGGATATCGGGATTATTTTCGAGATCATGCTGTATAACGGAAACAATCACTTGCGTATCATTTTTATATCCCTCAACGAAAAGGGGACGAATTGGGCGATCAATCAAACGTGAAACCAAAGTTTCATTTTCACTTGGTCGACTTTCACGTTTTAAATAGCCCCCAGGTATTCTACCAACAGCATAGGATTTTTCTTGATAATTAACAGTGAGTGGAAAAAAATCCTGGTCTGGTTTTGGACTTTTGGCTGATACAACGGTTGCTAAGACAATAGTTTCTCCATAGGTAGCAATCACTGCACCATCAGCTTGACGTGCTATTTTCCCTGTTTCAAGGGTGAGAGGACGCCCAGCCCATTCAATTTCTATCTTGTGCGTTTTGAACATTTTTTATCCTTAATGACCAGTGTTTAAATCTTTGATTGCTCACATTCTGGTTTTGCGTAGCATATTTCCAAGCTCTGGGGTGGACAACATACTTTTTATCTTTGTTACGAGAAGAGAGAAGTAAACTGCCTTAAATGCAAAATGATGAGCAGTCCTATCCCATAATAACTTGTCAGTTTTTAAATTTTTTAATTAAAAGCAATACGTTGAAAAAATGGGCGGTTTTTTTTAACACCACCACCATTTTTCTTTTAGCGACGCAAACCTAACTTCTTGATAAGTGTCTGATAACGATTTTGGTCAACTCCTTTAAGATAATCAAGAAGGCGCCGGCGTTGAGACACCATCTTCAAAAGACCACGACGAGAATGATTATCCTTTTTGTGAGATTTAAAGTGGTTTGTTAAATTAGAAATACGTTCAGAAAGTACAGCAATCTGTACTTCCGGTGATCCTGTATCACCAACTTTATTTGCGTATTCTGCGACAAGAGCTTGTTTACGTTCAGCTGTAATCGACATCGTATTATCCTTTCCAAAAACGAAGAAACATAAAGTCACCCATAGCCGAGATGTCGTTCAGCAAGGGTCTGTGAGGAAACAAGAAGAGTCGAAGACTCTTACCTATTTTCGTCCTTATATAGGAAAGAAGGTTAAAATACTAGTCCTTGACAGCATTTTGAAGTCTTTCTTTAAATAAAAGCTTTTGTTTTGAAATATTGATTTAAATAGAGTTTTATGAGAAGTTTTTTTAAGAATTATGCATCCTTTTGATACAAAGATTATGAGCGTGTGTGTGCTAACAAAGATGATAAATACCGATTTGGAGGAAAAAGATGCAGAGCATTTCAACATTAAAACTTTTTCGTAATTCGGTATTTCGAAATTTATGGTCATCTACTCTTATTTCTAATTTAGGGGGGCTGATACAGGCTGTTGGAGCAGGGTGGTTAATGGCGTTGATCAGTTCTTCGCATTCCATGGTGGGGCTTGTTCAAAGTGCCACAACATTACCACTTGTTATGTTTTCTTTGATGGCAGGGGCATTAGCGGATAATTTTAATCGGCGTCAAATTATGTTGTGTGCGCAGATTATGATGATGGTCATATCCATGAGTTTATCTGTTTTAGCCTATATGGGATTTCTAACACCTTGGCTTTTGTTATGTTTTACGTTTTTGATTGGATGTGGTACAGCTTTTTATAATCCTTCTTGGCAAGCAACGATAGGAGATATTGTGAGCAGGGAAAATATTCCTGCTGCTGTTAGTTTGAATAGTGTAGGCTTTAATTTGATGCGGAGTGTTGGTCCTGCTATTGGCGGTGCCATCATTGCAACTTTGGGGGCATCTGCTGCTTTTTTGTTTAATGCTATAAGCTATATTCCTCTTATCGGTGCGTTATTTTTCTGGAAGTCGAATTATAAAAAAAACTCATTGCCACGAGAAAGGCTGTTAGGAGCTGTCTCAGATGGTTTGCGTTATGTTGCGATGTCACCTAATCTCCTGAGTATTATGGTTCGAGCGTTCCTTTTTGGTATAGGAGCTATTTCTATTTTAGCACTTTTGCCAATTGTTGCGCATAAAGTTCTTGGAGGAAGTGCCCTTCTTTATGGTACATTGCTCGGTTGTTTTGGGTTAGGAGCCATGATAGCAGGTATTATTAATGCAGTTGTACGGCATCATTTTCGTTCAGAAACAATTATTGCAAGTGCATTTATTGGTTTCGCCTTTTCTTGCTTTTTATTGGGAATCAGCCGTTCACTAATTATAAGCCATATCGCTTTATTTCCTGCAGGTTTATGTTGGGTTTTGGCATTATCATTGTTTAATACATCTGTACAACTCTCTACACCACGCTGGGTTGTTGCACGTTCTTTAGCACTTTATCAAACGGCGTCTTATGGGGGGATGGCTATTGGAAGTGCAATCTGGGGAGGCTTAGCTGATGGTTATTCTCCAACAATTGCTTTGAGTATCTGTTCTCTATTCTTGATTTTTGGTGCTCTTGCGGGGGTAAAATTTAGAATTCAAGAAATTCCTCAGATAGATTTAAATCCTCTTGATCATTTTAGAGAGCCGGAACTATTACTCGACCTCAAAGCAAGAAGTGGTCCGATCATGATAATGATTGATTATCAAATTCATGAAAATGATCTCGAAGAGTTTCTCAAAGTGATGACGCGTCGACGCCATATCCGGTTACGTGATGGTGCGCGTCAGTGGGTCCTTTTACGAGATCTTGAAAGACCTGAATATTGGACAGAGGCTTATCATATGCCAACATGGGTGGATTATTTACGCCATAATCATCGTCGTACAAAAGCGGATGCAGAAGTCAATAAGCGTTTGCGTCATTTAAATTGTGCTCCTAACGGCATAAGAGTGCATCGTATGATTGAACGCCAAACAATACCCCAAGCCAATGAGATGCTTTTAAAAGCCTCCTCTGATCATCTCCCTTAGGGTTAAAACAGTTTTTGTAAAATATTAAATACGTTAGTTAATATTATTTCGATCGATTTGTTAGCATAATCATAACAAAAAATTGCTGTTTAAATGGTTAATAAATTGATTTATAATGATTATTTGTCGTTTTTCATGTTGAGTGATAGTCCTAAAAATCTTAAGCTTTTCTCGTTTCAAATCTATTTAGAGTAAATCAGTCCAAATCTTCGCTTGCACATTACAAATGAGGGTTAAAGTGTGAGTAAAAAACGATTGAATAAGAAATAAAAAGCCTCTTATGAATCCTTTTAAACGCAAGGATTGTTGCGACATTAAGAGGAAAAAGTGTGTGGTGGTGTTAGTTTATAGCACTGACTTAAATTTTGATATGAATACGGTAAATATAGACAATGGAAAGTACCATATTTTTCTTAATTGATAGAGAAAAATATCTTTCCGCAAAAGGTAGGTGAGGAAAAGAATCGATTAAATTGTGAAAATCCGCTTCGGTTTAAATAAACTTTCGTCGAGGGTGCCAATGGCAAGAAGTTGTTCTTTGTAGAGGACAAAAATCTCATCTTCGTCAAGAGGTACTTTGTGATGACTTAAGAGGATAGAATGCCCCTTTATAATTCTCTGTGCTTGAGTTTCATTAAGGATATAGTGAGGGAGGCAATCCAATGCAGCGCTTGTTTCAATTAAGAGCTCATCGAGTGTTGTGAAGTTTTTTTCAAAAGAACGATTATTTTCATCTGTAGTGTTTTTATTTGGCGGAACGGCCGCTTTTAGTTCGTCCCATGTAATGAGATCTTCTTCATCAAAAGGTGCGACGGAAATACGCCTTAAATCAGCAATATGCCCATAGCAACCTAGATCACGTCCCATATCGCGTGCTAAAGAGCGCACATAAGTTCCTTTTCCGCAGGTTATTTCAAAGACAGAGTGCTTTTTAGTAGGCATTTCTAATAATTTGAAAGTTTCTATTTCCACTTCACGGGGCGGAATTTCAACAACTTCCCCTTCACGCGCTAAATCATAGGCACGATTTCCGGCAATTTTTATTGCTGAAAATTGCGGAGGCGTTTGCAAAATAATACCTGTATATTGAGGAAGAAGAGCAAGTATTTCTTCTTGTGTTGGACGTTTGAGAGAAGTTTTCGTTATTTCGCCCTCTAGATCATCTGTTGAACGCTCTTCTCCCCAAGCGATATGAAAACGGTAAGTTTTTTTGCCTTGCATCACGTAAGGGACGGTTTTGGTTGCTTCGCCCAATGCAATGGGAAGAAGACCAGAAGCAAGAGGATCAAGTGTTCCTGCATGTCCTGCCTTTTGTGCATGAAAGAGCCATTTGATTTGTGAGACAGCTTCTGTTGATTTCATTCCTTTTGGTTTATCAAATATGACCCAGCCAGAAACAGGACGCCCTTTTTTTTTGTGTTGCCGTGCCATATCTTTAATCCTCATCTTTATCACTATGGTGAAGATCGCGTGCAACCTCAGGCGAGCGAAGGAGAGCATCAATTTTTGAAAAATTATCAAAACTATTATCAAGTCGGAAACGCAGTTCAGGCATATATTTCATTTGTCGCAACGCATGACTGATTTCTCCACGGAGAAAACGACTATGTTTATTGAGGGTATCAACAACATCGGTATGAGAAGCATTTTTAAGAGTGCTGAGAGGTGATACAAAGCAAGTAGCAATTTTTAAATCTGGTGACATACGTACTTCAGAGACAGAAATAACAATATCTTTCAAGATATCATCAAGCAAAATATCACGCTGTAATATATGCGCTATTGCATGACGTACTTGCTCTGCTACTCTAAGTTGCCGTTGTGATGGCCTTGCATTTTTCATCAAAGTTTTATCCTTGCTACAAGATCTCTTTTTTTGACCATTTAGATAAGGGAAAAGAGATATTGTGTATAAAACCTAATAACTTTCTTCATTTTACAACAGAGTAAAGTTATTGGATTATTTTATAATGTGCGATTAATATGTTCGATACGGAAGATCTCAATGATGTCTCCTGCGCGCATGTCTTCATAATTTTCAAAGGCTATTCCACATTCTTGACCACTTTGCACTTCATTGACTTCATCCTTAAAGCGCTTGAGTGTTTTCAGCTTTCCTTCGTGAATAACGATATTATCGCGGATAAGGCGAACACCGGCTCCTCGTTCTATTTTACCTTCTGTAACACGACATCCTGCAACTTTTCCAATTTTTGTAATGTTAAAGACTTCTAGAATTTCAGCATTACCAAGGAAAGTTTCACGCTGTTCTGGTGAGAGTAATCCAGACATGGCAGCCTTGATATCGTCAACAAGATCATAAATGATGTTGTAATAACGAATTTCAATTCCTTGTGTTTTAGCAAAATCACGTGCTTGCTTATTGGCTCGAACATTAAAACCAATTACAGCAGAGTTAGAAGCTTCCGCAAGAGAAATATCACTTTCGGTAATTCCTCCAGCACCAGAATGTACAATACGCGCACGAACCTCATCATTTCCGAGTTTTTCCAATGCTGAAGCGATTGCTTCAATTGATCCTTGCACATCCCCTTTTATAATAAGAGAAAATTCCTTAACACCAGTCGTTTGCAATTTTGTCATCATCTGCTCAAGAGAACCACGCAAACCAGTTTGCCGCGCAACAGCTTTATCACGTGCTAATCGTTGACGGTATTCAGAAATTTCACGCGCTTTTGCTTCATGTGTGACAACAGCAAAACGGTCTCCGGCTTGTGGCGTTCCTTGCATGCCTAAAATTTCAATCGGTGTAGATGGAACGGCTTCTTTGACATGGCGGCCATGGTCATCAATCAAAGCACGCACACGACCCCATTCATTTCCGGCAACTATAATATCAGAAGGGTGTAATGTACCTTTTTGAACAAGAACTGTTGCAACAGATCCACGTCCGCGATCCAATTTGGCTTCAATGATAACGCCCTCTGCAGTTCGTTGAGAATCTGCTTTCAGATCAAGCATTTCAGCTTGAAGAAGGATAGCTTCGAGAAGTTTATCAAGATTTTGACCAGTTTTAGCAGAAACTTCAACGTCCAAAGTTTCTCCGCCCATAGTTTCAACAAACACTTCATGTTGTAAAAGTTCTGTACGCACTTTTTGTGCATTCGCAGCTGGTTTATCAATTTTGTTGATAGCAACAATGATAGGTACACCAGCGGCTTTCGCATGATTGATTGATTCAATCGTTTGGGGCATAACACTATCATCAGCGGCTACAACGAGAACAGCAATATCGGTAACACGAGCTCCACGTGCGCGCATAGCCGTAAATGCAGCATGTCCTGGTGTATCAATAAAGGTAATTTTTTGACCGTTTTGTTCTACTTGATAGGCACCAATATGCTGCGTAATACCTCCCGCTTCGCCAGAAACAACATTTGCTTTACGAATAGCATCCAAAAGAGAAGTTTTTCCGTGGTCAACATGGCCCATAATGGTTACAACAGGAGGGCGCTGCTGCATGTTTTGAGGATTATCTGTTATATTAAAGATACCTTCCTCTACGTCAGATTCTAAAACACGTTTAACAGTATGGCCAAATTCAACAGCGATGAGTTCGGCAACATCTGCATCAATAACATCGCCAGGTTTCATCATTTGTCCTTGTTTCATCAAGAATTTAATCACATCAACAGAACGCTCAGTCATACGTTGTGCGAGCTCTTGAATGGTAATCGTTTCAGGAAGAACAACTTCGCGAGAAATTTTTTCTCTTGGTTCTTGATTTTGTGCACGCTTAAACTTTTCCTGTCTACGCCGCATTGCAGCCATTGAGCGTCCACGTGCGCTTCCTTCTTCGTCCAGTGCACTATTCAGAGTTAGCTTTCCGCGTCGCCGCTCATCAGCTCCTTTGACAACTTTTGGTACACGTATTTCTGATTTAGCAGGATTAGCACGCCGACTATGCCGTTCTTCCTCTTTATTTTCATCTATTTTGCGTTTTTCAACCACAGTTGTGTTTTTAGGCGCAATAGGAATATCTGTCTGTTCAATGAGAGGAGGAACAGGTGGAGCCTGTACTGGCGATATTTCTTCTTCTTGTTGGAGATGTATTTCTTTTTCTTTAATTTCTTGCTGTAAAATTTCTTCACGCTCTTTAGCGCGTCTTGCTTCTTCTTCGGCTTGTTCTCGCGTTATTCTTTCTTGGATATGTGCTTCTTCTAATGCGCGAAGTCTCGCTTCCATTTCAGTTGATGAAAGATTGCTTTTGGTCATAGATTCTTGAGGCTTTTTTCCCTCAAAACGCGGCTTAGAGCGCTGGGCGGCCACATGCGGCTTTGTAATGGGCTGTGGGGTTTCAGCTTTTTCATCAGGTCGCGTAATTTTACGCCGTTTGGTTTCGACAACGACAGCCTTCGTACGGCCATGGCTAAAATTTTGTTTGACCGTGCTCGTTTCCAAGACAGACCGCTTGAGAGTTAGTGTCTTCTTGACTGTTGTTTTGTCGTTGTTATTTTCACTCATTGTATTTCCTTCACGGCTTGTGCCGTCATCTCACTAGGCTTACTATGCTTGTCGTCACGATAGCTGATCAATTTATATGTCGTTTTGAGAAATCCCTCAGCAGCTTTTGTGTCCAATAAGGCCGCGTGCATTACAGGATTAGAGCCAAAAGCCACTCGCATTTCATCACTTGTAAATAAAGATATGATTTTTATAGTCCGATTTGTTTGTTGTTGTATTGAATGGATGGCCTGTGCAATTTTTCGTTTCCCATCTTCTGTTGTTTCTTTAGCATGAAGTACAAGAATAACTTTACCAGAGCGGATAGCAGCATCAACCTTTGTTGCTCCCATAACAATTGCTCCCGCTTTTCGTGCCATAGAAAGGCTTGAAAGAGCAGCTTTTAGTAAAAGCGTATCAACAACATGCACAAGATTTGGTGCAACCTCAACATCTGTTTTAAAGTTTCTATGAAAAGCTTTCTGTTTGATTGCTTTCTCAATAACAGCATGATGGGCAGAAATCCAAACGCCACGCCCTGGTAAATTCGCTTTAAGATCAGGAACAATTTGGTTATTGGGACCAATAACAAAACGGATCAGCGTTTGTGCTGAAGCATTTTTTCTAGTCACAATGCAAGTCCGTTCATTCATTTAAAGTGTATCCACATCCAAATCATCTGTTTTTTCATTTTCTGCAGAATTTTCATCTTCTACAGGATTTTCTGTAACAAGATCAGCTTGGTCTATCCAGCCTGCTTGTACACGTGCGGCTAAAACCATAGCTTCTGCATCCGCGCGTGTAATGTCAAAAGGGGTTAAAATACCAGAAAAATTCTGTGTTTGACCTTCTTTGCGTTCTCTCCAACCAGCTAAATCATCAACGGCATAGCCAGCAAAGTCTTCTATTGTTTTTACACCATCCTCACCTACAGCAACCAACATAGCACTTGTCATTCCAGGAAGTGTTCGCAATTCGTCAGAAACTCCGAGTTTTTTGCGTTTTTCATCAAGTTCTTTTTCTTGATGATCAAGATATTCGCGGGCACGACTTTGGATTTCAGCGGCGGTATCATGGTCAAAACCATCAATAGAAGCGATTTCTTCAAGATCAATATAGGCGATTTCTTCAATAGAAGAAAAACCCTCTGATGCCATAACCTGCCCGATCATTTCGTCAACCTCTAAGGCTTCCATAAACAATTTACTCCGTTCAGTAAATTCTTTTTGACGATTTTCAGATTCTTCCTTTTCCGTTAAAATATCAATGTTCCATCCTGTTAGTTGCGAAGCCAAGCGAACATTTTGTCCACGTCGTCCAATAGCAAGGCTAAGTTGATCATCTGGCACAATAACTTCAATCCGTTCAGCATCTTCATCAAGGATGATTTTAGAAACTTCAGCAGGTTGCAGTGCATTAACGACAAATGTTGCCGCATCAGGCGACCAAGGAATAATATCAATTTTTTCGCCTTGTAATTCAGCAACAACAGCTTGTACGCGACTTCCTCGCATTCCAACGCATGCTCCAACAGGATCAATGGAACCATCGCGTGAAACAACGGCGATTTTAGCCCGTGAACCTGGATCACGAGCAACAGATTTGATTTCTATAATACCATCATAAATTTCTGGCACTTCCATAGTGAAAAGTTTTACCATAAATTGGGGATGTGTGCGTGAAAGGAAAATTTGCGGACCACGCGTTTCACGGTGTACATCATTGACAAAAGCACGAATACGATCTCCATAGCGGAATGATTCACGAGGAATTAATTCATCACGGCGCACAATAGCTTCACCACGCCCGAGATCAACGATAACATTACCATATTCCACACGCTTAACTGTACCAGAAATAATTTCACCAACTTTATTTTTGAATTCTTCATATTGCTGATCACGTTCTGCGTCGCGTACTTTTTGTACAATAACCTGTTTAGCAGATTGTGCTGCGATACGTCCAAAATCCATAGGAGGTAAAAGATCAGCAAAAAAATCACCAATTTTTGCTTCTGCTTGATGTTTAAGAGCATCAGACAAAGTAATTTCCGTTGTGTAGTCTTCAACGACATCAACGATTTTAAGCAGGCGCTGTAATTTAATTTCACCTGTTTTAGAATTGATTTCAGCACGGATATTTGTTTCTTGACCATAACGAGAACGTGCTGCTTTTTGAATAGCATCAGCCATCGCAGAAATGACAATTTCACGGTCGATTGACTTTTCACGTGCAACAGCATCTGCAATTTGCAGAATCTCAAGCCTGTTAGCGCTTGTAGCCATCAATTTTCTCCTTCTTTGTGCCACACGATGGGTATTTCCCAGTGATATTATTTTTTGAAATTGAGCGTCTGTATAGAGTCGTTAGCTTTCTCTTCAGCAATGAATTGTTGACTTAACTCTTTATTTTTTTTCAATGCATCGCGAATAAGCTCATCGGTAAGCACTAAATGCGCATTTATGATATCACAAAAGGAAATAGGGGTATACATGGCTTCTCCATAAGCAGCTTTATCAGTGTTTAAAATAAATCCATCTTGCGTGATATTTGTAAGTGTCCCGCGAAATTTTCGGCGCCCATCAATTGTTATTTTGGTTTCAATTTTTGCAAGATGCCCTTGCCAATGAAAAAAGTCAGATTTTCTTACCAATGGACGATCAATTCCAGGTGATGAGATTTCTAAATGATATTTGCGTTCAATAACATTTTGTACATCAAGAAGGGGGGAAACAGTTCGACTAACAGTTTCACAGTCTTCTACGGTCATAGAACCATCGGCACGTTCAACCATAATTTGAAGTGTTAAACCATTTTGACCAAGAAGTTTCACACGAACCAAACGAAAACCTAAAGGTTTAAGTAGTGGTATGACAAGAGCAGCAACCTGTGCTTCGATACCATCTTCTTCAAACAGGCGTGGTTCGTCAAGATTGCTTATTTTTTCAGCTTCGTTCATACATTTTATCCAAGTTATTTTCATCAGTTTTATGATATTAAAAAAGAGCGGGTCCAACGGCCCACCCTTCATCATAAGACCAAGAATTTAGCTATTGATACTCTTAAATTCAAAATTTTTCAAGTTGTTTATGAGAAAAGCGCTTGATCATTTATTTCTTGATAAAGGTAAGATAGGCGGGCGTCCGTCCTTCGCGTAAAGCTTTTGCTTCATAGCGGGTTCCTTTCCATAGTGGATAAGGGAGTTTCCAGTCTTGAGGGCTTTCTGCTTTCCATTCAAAGTGATCATGTTGTGCACAATGGTACAAAGTCCAGTTTACATAACTGTCTATATCGCTAGCAAAGCGAAAAATTTTCCCTATTTTAAGAACACGAGCAAAACGGTTAAGATTTTTTGTGTTGATGAAACGTCGTTTCCAGTGTTTCTTTTTCGGCCAAGGATCAGGATAAAAGAGGTCTATTCCATCAAGCGAGTTATCAGGGAGCCAATCAAGGAGGCGTGTAGCATCATCATTATAGAGGCGAAGATGATTTTGATAGTTTTGATGCTGTTCAAGGGACAACAATATTTTTGCCATGCCATTGATAAAGGGCTCGACGCCGATAAAACCGGTTTTTGGAAAATATTCCATTTCATGAAGTAAATTTTCACCTCCACCAAAGCCGATTTCAAGTCGAATTTCTCTTACTTTGCTTGAAAATAAGGATGTAAGGTTTGAGGGAGGAGGGACATTTAAATCAATATTTAAATTGGGGAGAAGCATTTTTATACGTGTAAGCTGACTGTTTCGAAGTTGTTTTCCTTGTCGGCGTCCAAAAAATGCTTCACTCTTGCGTGTATTATATTTAATCATGGGATTTGGATCATTGTTTGAAGCGTTTTCACGAGATCAGTTTTTTCCCATGAAAACGAACCATCGTGTTTTGGTTTTCGCCCAAAATGACCATAGGCAGCTGTTTTCGCATAAATAGGTTTATTGAGGTCAAGATGTTTTCGAATGCCGGTAGGTGAAAGGTCCATTATTTTGCGAATGGCTGCTTCAATAACTTTTTCATCGACTTTTCCTGTTCCGTGAAGATTGAGATAAATAGATAAAGGTTGTGCAATACCAATTGCATAAGAGAGTTGAATGGTGCATCGCTCTGCTAAATGAGCAGCAACAATATTTTTAGCCAGATAGCGTGCCGCATAGGCTGCAGAACGATCAACTTTTGTTGTATCTTTTCCTGAAAAAGCACCGCCTCCATGGGGTGCTGCACCTCCATAAGTATCCACAATAATTTTGCGTCCTGTTAATCCGGCATCGCTTTGAGGACCACCAATGACAAATTTTCCTGTTGGGTTAATATACCAACTGCATTGATCTGCAATGGGAATGTCATGTAAAGCTTGACGAATGTAAGGTTCAACCACTGTACGTACCTTGTTGGAATCCCAGCTTTCATCGAGATGCTGCGTTGAAAGAACAATGGATGTGACCTCTATCGGTTTTCCATTTTTATAGCGTATGGTTATTTGGCTTTTAGCATCTGGTCCTAATTTTCCAGCTTCTCCCTCTCCTTTATGACGGGCTGTGGCAAGAAGTTTGAGAATTTTATGCGCATAATAAATCGGCGCAGGCATGAAATCAGGTGTTTCACGGCAAGCATATCCAAACATGATGCCTTGATCACCTGCTCCTTCTTCACCATGCCGATCCGTAGCATTATCAACTCCTCTTGCTATGTCAGCTGATTGAGGGCGCAAAAGAACATCAATTTTAACAGTTTTCCAATGGAAACCTGCTTGTTCATAGCCAATGGTACGAATAGCACGGCGCGCTGCTGTACGAAAACGCGTAGGATTAATGAGTGGAAAGCCAGTTTCATCATAGATAAATTCTTTATTTTTATCTTTTTTTAATAGCGTATCGGGAACACGCACTTCACCAGCGATAACAACACGGTTGACACTGACGAGAGTTTCACAGGCAACGCGTATTAACCATGGATCAGTACCAGTTTTTTCAGCTTCTTTATAGATCATATCAACAATTTCATCGGAAATACGATCACAAATTTTATCAGGATGTCCTTCCGATACCGATTCGCTCGTAAAAAGATAATCTTGATGCGGCATAGGAACTCCTTCAAAAAAGAAAATCAACGATTTAATTAATTTCTTACTAAAGTTGTCACGATTTGCTAATTCTACAGCAAATCGTCAATGAAAATTTATATGAATAAAAGAGAAAAGATATAATTTTAATTTATAGCTTATTTGTCAAATCTTCCTCAGAAAGTGCTTTTGCCAAATCAATAATTTTTCGACGCACTTTAGCATCAGATATATTTGTAAAAGCGCGCATGAGCTGAATCCCTTCGCTGCTAGAACAAAAGTCTATAAAATTGTGATCACTTTCAGCAAAACCCTCTACTTGTTGGGAGGTAATACCTTTATCAAAAAAGTAAGAAACAGGAACATCCATAATTTCCGCTATCGCTTGAAGACGACTGGCACCAATACGGTTTGTTCCTTTTTCATATTTTTGGATTTGCTGAAAAGTAATCCCTAATTTTTCACCTAGTTTCTCTTGAGTGAGTCCTAAAATATTACGACGTAAACGGATACGAGTTCCAACATAGATATCTATAGGGTCAGGTTTTTTTCTAGTTTCGGTCATAATGCAACTCTTTATTTCCAGCACTTTTCTTCTAAACCAACATCATATTTATGCGCAGCTGATTTATCATATAATTAAAATAATATGTAATATTTTTTCCCAATATTACTGGTAAACGCAACATAATACCGTACAAAGGACACTTGAATCATTTAAGCTGTTCTGTAGAACCAAAACCAACACGACACAATAGCATAAGGATGAATAAGATAAAAGTAGAGAAAGTTCTGTATTCATTGCTTCCTATAGGGGTAATGGATGATGGAACTTGTGAATCAATAATGCCCACAGCATTTTGTTGAAGAGCTACAACGATTCGTCCATAAGAATCAATAACAGCTGATATTCCATTATTGGCTGCTCGTATGAGGGGGATTCCCAGTTCAACGGCACGAAGTTGTGCTTGTTGAAGATGTTGATAGGGTCCAGGTGTTACACCAAACCATGCATCATTTGTAATATTAATAATTGCTTGAGGCGAGGAGCCTTTAAAAGTCATTTCATGGGGAAATATTGCTTCATAACAAATCAAGGGTAGATAAGAAAATCCGTTTGGCATTGTAACAATTTTGCGCACACTTGCAGCACTATATCCACCAATATTATCGGCAAGGGTACGCAATCCAATTTTTTTCAATAAATCCTGATAAGGAAGATACTCACCGAAAGGAACCAAATGAAGTTTATCGGAAGTATTTAAAATATTACCTTGAGCATTAATGACTGCAATTGTATTAAAATATTGTGTTTGGGAATGAGGTAGATCATTGCTGGCTCGTATTGCTCCGATAATAGCCCATTGTTTAGGTTTTAAAAGAGAGGCAATGCGCATTGTGATAGATGAGTTATCATAGAGAAGGTAAGGAACGGAAGCTTCGGGCCATACGATAAAATCGGGTTCTGAATTTTGGTCAGTTGTTGGCATTGCACTTAGATTCATATGCGCTTCCAACATAGCTTCTCGTGTATTATCACGCAATTTTATATTTTGTTGGATGGAAGGTTGAACAATGCGCACCCAATAAGAACTTTTTTGATTTTCAGCTGTGTTTTCTATAGTATGAAGACGATAAAACCCAAAACCACTGTGAATAAATATAAGTGATAAGCAGAGAGAAAGTGCTACTTTCTTTTTTTCATCTGTTAATAAAACAGTTGGCAAACTGTAGGCTAAGACAGCAAGAATATTCATTCCGTAAAGTCCCACGATTGCATCAGATTGCATGAACATTGGGGTTGGCATGGCTGTATAGCCAAGAGCATTCCATGGAAATCCTGTGAATAAAAACGCACGCAACCACTCGGCCAATCCTAATGCAAAGGCTAAAACAAAAAAGCGTGCTATTCCTTTTGTCCATAATAAACCAACAATGAAACCAGAAAAAAACCAATAAAGAGAAAGGTAGAGTGGAGGAACTAAAATGGCTAATGGGACTGCCCAACCAAAAGAATCTGGATCTGTTAACAAAGCATTGCATAGCCACCAAAGTCCGCAAATAAAATAACTAAAACCAAAGGTTCCACAGCTTAAAGCGTAAATAAAAAAATGTTTTTTATTGTTTTTTGCGGCCCGTATTGAGTCAAGTAAAACAATAAAGAGAGGGAAAGTTAAAAAGCAAAGAGGTGTCAAATAAAAGGGTGGAAGTGCAAAAGAAGTAAGAGCACCACACAGAAATATCCATGCTTGGCGCTTCCAACCGGTAACAGAGGACAAAAAAACGATGAAATTGTTTAAAAACGCTGGACTATTCTTTAGGGATGACATTGTTCTCAAGATTCTCATTTTTTGGAATGCGAAAAATACGCAATCGCTTAATCCGGCGTTTATCAGCTTCTAAAATACGAAATCTATAACCAGGTACAGCTTCGACAATTTCACCTTTGGCAGGAATGCGATCAAGAATGGAGACGATCAAACCACCAATCGTATCAACATCATCACCATATTCCCCTACGATAAAATCAGGACCAAGAGCTTTCTCCACATCTTCTAGTTCAGTTCTTGCATCAACGAGCCATTTATTGTTTGGTTCACGTACGATAGCATTGTCGACATTATCATGTTCATCTTCGATATCACCAACGACCAATTCAACAATATCCTCCATTGAAACGAGACCATCTGTTCCCCCATGTTCATCAATAACTAAAGCCATTTGAGTTCGTGTAGTTTGCATTCGTGTTAATAATTTACTTGCAAGCATGGAACTTGGAACAAAGAGAACAGTTCGGATCAGATCCAATTCACCGATTGGGGTATGTAAGTCTGTATGGTTTAATTGAAGCAAATCGGATTTCTGTTCGGTTTTTGTTGGGCTGACAATAAAGCGTGTCATATAGTTAAGAATATCGCGGATGTGAATCATGCCGCGCGGATCATCTAAAGTGTCAGCATAAACAGGTAAGCGAGAATGACCAATTTTTGCGAAACATTTAAGGGTTTCTCCAAGTGAAGTGTTTATTTCCAGTGCTTCGATTTCAGAACGTGGTATCATAACATCATCCACGCGTGCTTCACGTAAGCGTAAAATATTATGTAACATAGTACGTTCTTCAGGTGAGAAGAGGGCAGTGTCTTTTTCATTGTCAGTCGTGAGTGCAACGGTAAGATCATCGCGCAGTGATGTAGACACACAATTACGACCCCGTAAGAATGAAAACAAATGATTCATCAGAGAATATTTTTCTGTATGATTCGTCTGTTGAGAGGTTTTTTTTTCATTATTAGAAGATGTTTGACTATTATTTTGTGCATTTGTTTTGTTTGTCATGGTTTTGAAATCTTCTAAACTTTCTTTTTATAATTAGGTGAATGAGAGGCTTTAAATGGTATGCTCGTAATATTGATTTTAAAAGTTAAATTTTATCATTTATAGACAATTCAGCGTAAGGATCTTTTATGGAAAGCTTTTGCAGAATTTCTCTTTCGAGCTTTTCCATTTGATATGCTTCATTATCAGTTTCATGGTCATAGCCAAGCAGATGCAAGATACCATGAACAATCATATGCGTTAAATGGTCTTGAAATGTTTTTCCTTGTTTTTCTGCTTCGAGAACAACAGTCTCTCGCGCAATAATAATATCACCGAGCATGGGACCAGGTCGATTTCCAGCTTTAAGTGGAAAAGCAGGAAAGGATAATACATTAGTAGATTTGTTTTTGTTGCGCCATTGTGCATTGATTTGTGCCATATGTTTATCATCCGTAAAAAGCAGGCTAATCTCGCTTACAACATTTGCCAATGAAACATGATGCATAGTCGTCATTAATGCTTTTTCAGTGATATTATAAAGCATTTTCTCATCATTCCACCCTGCGCTTTTAACCATTATATCAATAATAATCATGATGAATCAAATTCATTTTTTAATGCACCGCATGCGAATGATTTTTTTTTATTTTGTATTTCGGAATCGCGATCATAAGCACGAACGATAGCAGCAACAAGTGGATGGCGTATAACATCTTTTTCATCAAAATGTACAATCGCAATATTTTCTACATTTGAAAGAATGCGAATTGCTTCAATGAGACCTGATTTTTGCCCTGTAGGCAAATCAATTTGGCTTACGTCACCGGTAACAATCATACGTGTTCCTTCTCCAAGACGTGTGAGGAACATTTTCATTTGCATGGGCGTAGTATTTTGTGCCTCATCAAGAATAACAGCAGCATGGGCAAGTGTTCGTCCGCGCATAAAGGCAAGAGGAGCAATTTCTATGACACCAGAAGCTAAAATGCGTTCTATTTTTTCAGCGGGCATCATATCATAAAGAGCATCATAAAGTGGTCGTAAATATGGGTCGACTTTTTCTTTGAGATCACCGGGAAGAAAACCAAGATGTTCTCCAGCTTCAACAGCCGGACGTGAGAGAATAATTCGCTCAATGATACCACGTTCTAGAAGCATTGCAGCATGAGCAACAGCAAGATACGTCTTGCCTGTTCCTGCTGGTCCTACACCAAACACAAGTTCAGTATGCTCCATAGCGCGTATGTAAGCATCTTGTATTGGAGTTCTTGCATGAATTATTTTTTTATGGGTACTCAACCGTGCTGGTATATGTTTCGTTGCAGATTTGTGTGTGATTGTGTCTTCTTTCTGCTTCTTTGGTATATTTGCCATAGCAAGCGCTCCTTTTATATCTGATAAAGTGAGCTCTTGGTGTGTTTTGGCACGTTCATAAAGTTGCTGCAATACATATTGCGCACGTTTTATAACAGAAATATTTCCACGGATTAAGACTTCATTACCACGCGGATGAATACTAAGTTCAAGTTTTTTTTCGATATAAGCGAGATTTTCGTCAAATTTACCAAAAACTGCTTTTGCATATTTATTATTTTCGAAAATCAAAACAACTTGGCTCGGATCTGAAGCGCTTGTTTGTTTCAAGGTATCAGCCTTTTCAAGGGACATATTTACTTTTTCTTTAATACGCTTTATTTTTTCGGTTGAAGCTTTCAGCCTATTCTCCATATCTACATAAATATTGCACGTTTTGTTAAGTAAATTCTATAAAAGACATTTTTTAAAAAAAGTGCACGTTTTAGATGTAATCATTTTCTTTTAAAATAAAAGAGTTTTCCAAAATATTTATTGTGAACAAGGTTTTAGAAGTATGTTTATCTATTTGTCACTTCACCAACAAAACTGTTTGAGCTTGCATTTTTAATATGAATTTCTATTACGCTACCTGTAGAGACTTCTGTATCTAAGACAACAGGTAAAAGCCAAGGGGAACGTCCTACCATTTGCCCTGAGTGACGTCCAGGTTTTTCGATGAGAACGTTAGTTTTTTGACCAATTTTAGAACGCAAAAACGCATTTTGTTGCTCAAGGAGAAGGACTTGTAAATGTTGAAGGCGGGCATCTTTTACAGATTCATCAACATGATTTTTCATTGTGGCTCCCACTGTTCCAGGACGGGGGGAATATTTAAAAGAATAAGCTGAACTGTACTGTACTTGTTGAATAAGTTTAATGGTTTCTTCAAAGTCTTCATCTGTTTCTCCTGGAAACCCTACAATGAAATCGCCTGAAAAGGCAATATCTGGCCGTGCGGTTCGAATTTTTTCGATAAGATGAAGATAATGAGAGCTTTTGTGTTGGCGGTTCATAGCTTTTAAGATGCGATCTGAACCTGATTGAACAGGAAGATGGAGGTAAGGCATTAACATATCAAGATCTCGATGCGCGGCAATAAGGCTGTCATCCATATCACGTGGGTGGCTGGTTGTGTAACGCAAACGCTTTAAACCATCGAGTTTTGCAAGATGATAAAGAAGATCGCCAAGACGCCAAGTTTTGCCATCAGCACTTTGTCCATGCCAACCATTGACATTTTGTCCAAGCAGCGTAATTTCTTTGACACCCGCTTCGATGAGTTGAAGGGCTTCTTCAGTAATTTGCTCAACGGATCGTGATATTTCGGCACCGCGTGTATAGGGCACAACACAAAAAGTGCAAAATTTATCGCAACCTTCCTGTACTGTTAAAAATGCGCTAACACCTCGTTTTCTTACTGCATGTTTATTATGGGGCGGTAAATGAGCAAATTTATCTTCAACAGCATAGTCTGTTTCGATAATTTTTTTTCCTTGTTTGGCTTTCTCTAACAATTCTGGCAAGCGATGATACATTTGCGGACCAATAACAAGATCCACTGTTGGAGCACGGCGCAAGATTTCACTTCCCTCAGCTTGTGCAACACAACCCGTTACACCAACCATCAGGGGTTTATCAGGTGTGCGCTCTTGACGCATAACGCGCAAACGACCGAGATCAGAATAAAGTTTTTCTGCTGCTTTTTCACGAATATGACAGGTATTAACAAGAATAAGATCGGCCTCATTGGGAATTTGTGTTGTCACATAGCCTTGCGAACTGAGACTATCAGTCATCCGTTGGCTATCATAAACATTCATTTGACATCCATAGGTTTTGATAAAAACCTTTTTCGGAGCAACAGGAGGCGTATTTTTAGGGTTTACTTTATTCATGGTGCATGTGTAAATGTTTTTTACACAAATCTCAATCTATTTACTTAAAAGTTTTTTGCATGATAATTGCATCACCACGACCATTTTTTGAGGGGTAGTAGGCAAGACGTTCAGAAATTTTTTGAAATTCAAAGCGTTGATAAAGGTTCAAAGCAGAAAGGTTTGTGGCTTCTACTTCCAAGAATAATTTTATAGCGCCTTTGTCGTGA
The DNA here is from genome assembly GCF_042194215.1 of Bartonella sp. MR100HLJHH. NCBI lineage: Bacteria > Pseudomonadati > Pseudomonadota > Alphaproteobacteria > Hyphomicrobiales > Bartonellaceae > Bartonella > Bartonella sp. MR100HLJHH. The sequence continues at coordinate 64,168 of NZ_JBHIMR010000004.1, read as the reverse complement.
AGATGGTGAACTGTGCTTTCGATAAGAAAGGTACCAATTCCTTGTTGACGATAATGAGGGTGAACAGCAATTGTGATGATTTCTGCTTCATCAAGGATGAGGCGGCATAGGCAAAAGCCTAAAATTTGATCAGAGCGATCAATGAGAAACACTTTGTATCCGAAGATAGAGTGATCTGTTAAGAAATTATCAAAAGCTTGTTTTCCCCAAGACGGAGTAAAACAATGTTGATGAATTTGATGAAGAGGAGCACCATCATTAACTTGTAGCGGAGCAATTCCAAAATTCTTTTTTGTCAATGAAAATTTGGGCATTATTTTTTTTGTGGTAAAGCAAAATTGGTTTGTTGTTTTGCATCAGCGCTGCGTAGATAGAGTGGGCGAGGCGAATTTTTTGATTGTTTGTTTGCGGCAAGATAAGCATAGTTTACAATATCAGCCGCTTCGCAGGGGATTTTTTCTAGGACAATTTTTTCGTTTATTTTATGGCTTTTAATATGCTCCACAACGACATCAGCCGCTGGGCCAGTCAGTCGGGTTTTTTTTGGCAAATCTTCGAGGATATTTTCAATTGTTTTTAATCCCGGCGCTCCCAAAGGCGTGAGATCATTATGAAAATTTTGATGGTAGAACATCTCTCTCCCTGCTTCAATGACAACAGTAATTGCTGATGCTGTACTTTTACTGTTTATTACTTGTGCTGCTAACGCTTCAAGAGCACTCACTCCAACAGCAGGTATTTCAAGTGCTAATGCCAAAGCGCGTGCTGTTGCAACACCGACACGTACACCAGTAAATGATCCAGGTCCAATATTGACAGCAATACGCTCAACTTGATCAAGCGTCATATTGGCTTGTGTCATTATTTGTGTAATCTGCCCAATAAGTTTTTCAGCATGTCCTTTGTTCATGCGCTCATTGATATGCGCAATAACAGATTTATGACGAATGAGCGCAACAGCACAATAAATTGAAGCAGTATCTATAGCAAGGATAAGCATAAAAATATTTTAGTTGAATAAAACGATAAACAAAAGTCCTGCTGTATTTTTAATCTTTTTATTATCGTATATTTCATTTGTAAGAAAGTTACTAGTGCCAATAAGCAACAATATCTTTTTATGGGATAGAACGAGATGTTGATTTAATCCCTATTTGTTTTCACTTTTTGAATGAGTACCTTGAATATTGTAAGATTCTCTTATTTCAAATCTACTTATGGTGAGACAATTAAAGTTATTAGCTTGTATATTACAAGCGGAATTAGGGTGTGAATCAAAACTGTTGAAGAAAAGAATAAAAACTCCTTTCACGAATCTTTTAAATGTAAGGATTGTCACAAACATTTTGAGCTATCAAATAGTATGATGATGCCATTTGTATTCCATAGTAAGTAAAAGTAAGTTAAAAGGGGGAAAGCCATGACCCCACATTTTTTCCCAATAAGAGCATATTCTATCAGTCTTTATATAAAAACTTCAGCATAATGAGAGAAGATGAAAGAAATGGCATTGTTTTGCATGAGTTACGTATTTTAATACTACGCCGTTGCAAATCATTATGGACTGAAAAGCAAATTTGACAGTTTTCACTTAAATATCAGCTCTTTTAATTTTTTGTATAGAATAATGAGCAGTATTTTAGAACTTTTTCTGGTTGTATGAAAGAACTGATTTTAATATTAGTGAACCTTTGGATTGATTGCATGCTCCATTGAAAAATAGTAATAAATGCATATTTCAAAATGTTATATGGTTCAGATCAATCAATCCTATCATGATAAGGCTACAAGCGCCAAGAAGGAGTATGGAGAAAGTTGAAGCTAAAATAACGCGCCATCCTGCTTTTTTTAATGAGCGGATATCAACACCTAATCCTAAAGCTGCCATTGAAATGACCGTGAACAGTTGAGCAATAAGTCTGATCGGGTTTATAGCCGTTTCAGGAATAAGTCCGCTTGAACGAATAAGCATCATGATAATAAAACCGATGATAAACCATGGGACGAGAGTATGTAGACGAAAATGTGTTTGTGCTGATCGACGATAGATGATGGATAGGATAAAAATAACAGGGCCCAACATTAAAACCCGCACCAATTTGACAATTGTTGCAATTTGAACGCTCACGAAAGATATTGGCGCTGTTGCTGCTAAGACCTGTGGTACAGCATAAACAACCATGCCAGCAAGCACACCGTATTGGTTAAATGATAAATTCAAAAGTGGGTGTAAAAAAGGGAGAAATAAAATAATAAGAACCCCTAAAAGAGCGGTAAAAGCAATTGCTGCCGCTACATCTTCATGTTTAGCATGAATGACAGGGGCAGTTGCAACGATAGCTGAATTGCCACAAATGGCATTACCACAAGCGACCAGCATTGCTAAATTTGCAGAAAGTCCAAAAAGTCTGCCTATAACAAAACTAATGAGGATCGTTATAAATATAACGAATACGATGCTTGCAAGCAAATTCCAACCGGCTGAAAGAACAGCACGGATGCTAATGCTTGCCCCTAAAAGAACAATAGCAATTTCAAGAAGCGTTTTTGCACAAAAGACTATACCTTTTTGGAAATATTTGGGCAGATTAAAACAGCTACGAGTAATTGATCCTAAAAGAATTGCCAAAACAAGGCTTTCAAGCCACGCTTCTGCGAAAAACTGTTTTTCTATTACTTCTAAACCATAAGCTAAGGCAGATATGAGCAGGCATAATAGAATACCTGGACCAAGGTCGTTCAAAAATGAGAGTTTTTTCTTTGACATTTTAATATTCCCCCGTCATTAAAGAGCTAAAGGTGAAGAGGAAAAAGTTTTAGAGATTTGTTCGTGCTTGTACAGCTGCTGCTAAAGTTCCATCATCAAGATAATCAAGCTCGCCTCCTACAGGAACACCATGAGCAAGTCGCGTAATTTTAACGGAGAAGTTAGAGAGCTGATCGGTGATATAGTGAGCAGTTGTTTGACCTTCGACAGTCGCATTGACAGCAAGAATAATTTCCGTAATAGGATTTTGTACAACACGTTGTATTAAGGTGGCAATGTTGAGTTCGTCAGGACCTATTCCATCTAAGGGGGAGAGTCGTCCACCCAATACATGGTAACGTGCGGCTAAAGTTTTTGCGCGTTCAAGAGCCCACAGATCAGCAATATCCTCAACAACGATGATTGTTGTATCATCGCGGCGCAAATCTGTACAAATTGAACAAGGATCAATGGTATCGACATTTCCACAAACAGAACAAATGCCGACTTTTTCTATAGCTGCTTGTATAGCTGCTCCTAAAGGCTCCAGCAATGTTTCCTTTTTTTTGATAAGATGAAGCGCAGCACGACGCGCTGAACGTGGACCAAGACCTGGTATACGTGATAAAATCTGAATGAGACGTTCAATCTCAGGTCCTGCAATGTATTTAGACATATTTTTGTCCCACGGAAAAATCCGTTTCATTAAAATGGAAGCTTGAAACCTGAAGGGAGCGGTATTCCTGCCGTTATACTTTTGGTTTTTTCTTCTATTGCGATTTCGATTTTTGTTCTTGCTTCATTATAAGCTGCCATAATGAGATCTTCGAGAATTTCAGCTTCCTCAGGTTTGAGTAATGAAGGATCAATTTGAATTGCTGTTATAATATTTTTGCCATTTAAAGTGATATTGACGAGCCCCCCCCCTGCAGTGCCGGTAGCTTGCAGATTAGCTATTTCTTCCTGAATCTTCTGCATTTTTTCTTGCATTTCTTTGGCTTTTTTCATCATGCTCATCATTTCACGCATAGGAATAGGTATCCTTATTCATCATTGATATCATTTTTATTTTTAAAAATATCAGCATTTTTAAAGGTATTGGGAAGTAAATCAAGATCATTTTCTTCTTTATTGAGTCGAATATCGACAATTTTTGCTTCTGGGAAATGGTTGAGGATTTTCGCGATATCAGGATCTGTTTCTGCATTGGAAAAAAGAGTCTTTTGAATCGCTATACTTTCCTCCTGTAAGGTTGGTCCACCTCCTTCATTAACAAAAGTTATTGTCCAGCGTTTTTCAGTCCATTGAGAGATTTTTTTTTCTATATCATGAGCAAGAAATTGTGGGGTATTTTCAGAAAGTCTTAAGGTAATATGCCCAGCTTCAAAAGAAACAGGATGAACAAATTCTTTAATAAGGAGTTTGAAAGGAGCATCATTATGCTGTTCGGCTAATTGAACAATATCGTGCAAAGAATTAATCACTAGAGTTTTAGGTTGAGTAATCTTTTCTGTTGTTTGCGTGACAGAATGCGATAAATTTGCACTCTTTTCAGAAAGATCAATAGATTGAGAATTTTCAAGAGTTTCTGTTACTTCTTGGGCGTTGATTTTGTCAGGTTTTTGATTTCTAACTAAATTTTCCGGTTGTAAGGAATGATCTAATTGGTTTTTCAAGGATGTTTTTAAATCTGATTGATCTGGTAATGTATTTGAAACGCTCGAGGAAGCATGGGCTTCGACCATTGTTTCTTTTGTTATATTATCTGCATTTGTAGATTCTTGATGAGAAGAGTTTTTAACCAGTGTGAGAGGTGTTTTTTCTTGCGTAAGCTTTTTTAAAGCTTCATCAAGAGTTGGTAAGTCAGCCGTGTGAGCAAGACGAATTAAAAGCATTTCAGCGGCTTGAAGCGGACGTGCAGTTTGATTAACTTCCTGTAAACCTTTGAGTAACATTTGCCAGTTTCGGGATAAAATAGGAACGGAAAGTTTTTTTGAAAAGTCTAAACTTCTTAAACGTTGTTCTTCAGTCAGTGAGAAATCTTCCACTATTTCTGGTGTAAAACGTAAACGTGTGACCAAATGATTAAAGTCGGCTAGTTCTGTCAATATAGTAAGAGGATCAGCACCTGCCTCATATTGACTGCGTAATTCATGTAATGCATTAACAACATCGCCCTTCATGATAAATTCAAAAAGATCAATAATACGTGCTTGATCCGCTAATCCTAACATTGTACGCACCGCAATGGCATTAACATTGCCATTGCTATGGGCAATCGCTTGATCAAAAATGGATAATGCATCACGTGCAGATCCTTCTGCAGCACGGGCAATCATAGAGAGTGCTTGATCTTCTACTTCTACCTTTTCATATTTCGCAATTTGGCGCAAATGTGCACTCAAAGCTTTTGATTCAATACGCCGCAAATCAAAACGTTGGCAACGCGAAAGGATTGTAATAGGAACTTTGCGAATTTCTGTTGTGGCAAAAATAAATTTCACATGGGACGGTGGTTCTTCAAGAGTTTTCAATAAACCATTAAAGGCTTGTGTTGAGAGCATATGTACTTCATCGATAATATAAACCTTATAACGTGCAGAAACAGGACGATAGCGTATTTGTTCAATAATTTCACGAATATCATCAATGCCCGTATGAGAAGCGGCATCCATTTCTATAACATCAATATGGCGTCCTTCGATAATTTGTGTGCAATGTTCACCAAGAGAGTCTAATACGGTTGTCGGTTGGTCAATATCTTTTGTTTTATAATTAAGCGCACGTGCCAAAATACGTGCTGTTGTGGTTTTACCTACGCCACGAATCCCTGTTAACATCCACGCTTGTGCAATACGACCTTTTTCAAAGGCGTTGGTGAGAGTACGCACCATAGCTTCCTGACCAATAAGGTCAGAGAAGTTTTGGGGTCGATATTTACGAGCAAGAACACGATAGGCTGTTTCTACCGGTACATTTTCCATGAATATTTCCAACTTCGAAGTTCTTTATGCGTACATTTTGATAATACAAAAGCATAGATCAATACTGTAGTCTCATATAAAAGGATTTTTTCTTAATCAAATTATTTATGGGACAATTTGTTAAAAAATAACAAAACCCCTTTATTTGCTGCATACAAATGCCGCTCTGAAGATTAAAAGTACCTCGCTCAAAGACAGCATAAAAAATAATTTCTTCAGCAAAATAGGAGGTTGGCACGATGACCCGTACCAAAACTCGTTGGGGCTGCTTCTTTCCAGACCTGACCCAGTTGGCGAGCAGTTCGTCCACCACCAACCTCCCAAGTTCATATTGTCGATTTGGAATGAAAAATCAAGCTCAGAAACGAAAAATATCCTAAGAACGACGAAGAATTTTCCTTTGCGTTTAATTTATTGACATATAAACAACAAAGAGATTATGGATTTACCAGTTTTCATAGCAGTAGCTCTTCATATTTATTTGGTATGAAAATATTTTTCGCTTAAGATAATCTGAATGTATAATTATTCTCATTCGCTGAAACATGTAAGAGTGTTAGGATAGATACGTCTGTTCTAAAACTACGAAATTGAATCATCAAAAATTTACAACAGTCAAAGAAGCAAATAAAGTAGATAGATCATGTAATTGGCTAACATTCGAAAGTTAGGGGGAAGAGTGCTATTTAAATAATTAGCAAATATTGCTTTAATGGTGTTGCTCCTCTCACACAAAACAGAACATCCCAAACAGAATAACTTAATGTTCTACATTCACATGCTTTTTAAAGAGCTATTGCTCAGTACTGTTAACTATATTTCAAACCCCGCTCGTAAATAGTATACATACTTCCCTTGAGGTATAAATCCATTGTACACTACCCTCTTTATGCTTAATAAAAGTATAAATTTGAGCCCTCATACTATTAACAATTCCCAATGTTGCGATCCCTTGCACTTGAGAGGCTTTATAAGAAGCATTTTTATTCCTTTTTTAATCGTTTTTACTCACACACCAGTCCCATTTGTAACTTTTAAGGAAACGATTTTAATTGATTCAATATGAAGATTTAAGATGGGAGGATCTTACTTTATTCGTGGTTGTAATTCAGTATAAAAAATCAAAGTCTTATAATGATAAGTCAATATCTTAAATATCTTATAAGACCACCACCTCATTTCTATAGTGAATGAAATATCAAATACGTAATATTTTTTCTTTTAACATATACGAATATAAATACTGAGTAGATGTTATCGCTCTTTGCGTGCTTGTTCTTTTAATTAAAAAACATCGATGTTTATCACAAGATGGATCAATATATGAATTTTCATCATTTGAGAAAAGGTTTCATATATTTTTTAAGTGACTGTGCTCATACAAGAGAAGATGCAACATTCAGCGCTATAGAAATAAGGGGGTACTGGTTTTATAAGCGTAAAAATGGTTCTTATTCGATATAAGCGACATTTTATAGTTTCAAATAATTATATTCTTTAACAAGGAGGGAAAAACGAGATGAATTTTTACAAAAAGCTGAATGAGTGTGATTTAAAATGCAGCGAGGAATGCATCTATAGAGAAAATTTTGCTTTTCTGTTTATCTAAGTGATTTGGGTAAGATGTGCTTCAGAGCACTTAAAATGAAGCAGCTACGAAGATAGAAGTCATATTCTTATTAAAAAATAGCTTTTATAGTAGAAAATCCAGAACAATTTAAGTTTAGTCTTTTAGTTTTTGCAAAAGTCCTTCAATATCTAATGTTCTGAGCAGCTTAAGGTTTTTCCATATTAGTATAAAAATACCTCTTCAGCGATTAGTTTTAACAGCTTATCATGTCGTATTTTGAAAAAAATACCTGAAAAAAGAATAACTCTACTCAAATTTAGATGTTATAGAAATATTATTAATCATAATCTCCTGTGTCACAATTCGTTCCAACAACTTTTTTCTTCGTAATATTTTTAAAAATATAATGTCCTGACGAAGGAAAACTTATATGAAGAGATTTTATATTTTTTAGTGTAAAGACCTTCTTTTCTTTATCATGGGTTATTTTCTTTTCATCATCAACAACAATTCTCAATTTGTTTAGATCAGAAGGGGTAGAGTACGATAAAGTGAAGGATACTTTATTCGGTTTAAAGATACTACAAGAGTATTCAACTCCTTGATGGACAATATCGGATGGGGTGATCACAACACTTTCATCCAGCGAAAAATTCCATTTTCTCTCACCAAAGCCAGCAAATGCAACACTAGAGTAGGCGAAAATATTTGCGGCTAATAATCCTTGCGCGAAGATTTTTTTCATTATCCTTTCCTTTTTTCTAAAGTGAGATGAATCATAAATCAGTTTTTATAAAAATGAAAGTTCAAACTTAATGCTAAAAGCAGGGCTAAGTTGCATTTTCTAGCTTTAAACCATGTTCAGAATGATATCAGTCTAAGAGATTTGAATGCTCTATTATGTATAATAATTTGAATTGTTTTGAGAGTTAATTTGGAAGTTCGTTATCTTTATTGAAATAAATTGTCAGAAGAAATGACTTTTCTCAAGAACCTCTCTTTAATATATAAAGGGAAATATATGGTACAAGCGTTTTTATGTTTGGTTACTGTGTTTTTACATTGATTTTTATACAAGTTGAATTGCTTTTATATATACGATGTTCGATCGTTTTGTGCCGGATAAGTACCGATAATACGCAGTTCTGCAGAAAAGAAAGATAATTCTTCTAAGGCAAGTTTCATCATCGGATCTTCAGGATGTCCTTCAATATCAACAAAGAATTGTGTTGCATTGAAATTTCCACCAATTTGATAGCTTTCTAATTTTGTCATATTGATACCATTCGTTGCAAATCCTCCCATAGCTTTATAGAGAGCAGCCGGGACATTGCGCACTCGAAAAAGAAGACTGGTGATGATTTTTTCGCCATTTTTAGGCTTGGGAACATGTCGTTTGGAGCGTGAAAGGATGACAAAACGGGTAATATTATGAGGGGTATCTTCAACATCCCTTTCAAGAATATCAAGTCCATAGAGTTCTGCTGCGATCAGAGGAGCTAAGGCAGCCTGTGAACGTTTAGCATTTTTTTTAATAAATTTTGCAGCTCCAGCGGTGTCAGCAGAAACAACAGGTTTCCAACCGTTGTTTCGTATGATTTTTCGGCATTGTGCAAGGGCATGCGTATGGCTGTGGACGGTTTTAATTTCGTCATATGTAACGCCGGGCAAAACCATTAATTGAAAATGGATAGGTAAAAAATATTCATCAATAATATAAAGAGATGATTGCGGTAAAAGATGATGAATGTCTGCAACGCGTCCCGCAAGAGTATTTTCAATAGGGATCATAGCAAGATCAGCTTTCCCACTTTCCACTAAATTAAGGGCATCTTCAAAAGTAGCAGAGGGAACAGCATCCATATTGGGGAACATATTGGAGCAAGCAATATGGGAATTAGCGCCGTATTCTCCTTGGAAAGAAATTTTATTGGTTTTTTTAAGTATTTTCATGCTAAAATCTCGCGCACTTTATCGAGATCACGTTGTGTGTCTACGCCTAAGGGAATTGTATCAACTATCTCCACATCGATGCGCATATTATGTTCTAATGCACGTAATTGTTCAAGTTTTTCGCGTTGCTCGAGTGTAGAGGGTTTGAATGATATAAATTTCTCAAGTGCTTCGCGCCGATAAGCGTATATTCCAATATGATGATAAAGAGGACCATCTCCATAAGGTGCTGTGGTGCGCGTAAAATAAAGAGCACGAAGGCGATTTTGAGAAAGAGGTGTACCAATGATTTTGACGACATTGGGATCTCTTTTTTCATTTTCTTCAATGATTCGAGCACCCAAGGTTGCAATATCAGTAAAGCTATTTTCTAAAGGGCGTAGCGCATGAATGATTTCACGAGGCATTATTGTTGGTAAGTCACCTTGTATATTTAAAATGGTATTATAACGTTGTTCAGGATCAATACGCATTAAAGCTTCATAAATACGATCAGATCCAGACTTATGATCACCTTGTGTTATGATACATTCATGCCCATAATCTGCAACAGCTTTAGCAATATCATTATGATCTGTTGCAACGATCGTACGCCCTATTGCAGCTTTTTTGGCTTGTTCTGCGACATGTACAATCATCGGCTTTCCGCCAATTTCAGCGAGAGCTTTTTGAGGAAGACGGGTTGAGCCTATACGAGCAGGAATAAGAATAATTGGTTCAAGAGCCATTGTAAGATTCCAAATGTCATCTGTGATGCATTTATGATGTTGTGTGTTATAAAGAAAAAGCTTAAACTAAAAATGGTAATGAAACCGTGAACATTTGAGTTTTTATGAATCGCTCGAGATTTATTTATTTTATTTGTGCTTGTTTATGTGTGCTGGTCATTATTGTGGGGATTTCTACACTCAGCAATATAGTTTACGATCATCCTACATCAGTCCAATATTATCATACAGTTGCCAAGAATGATACATTTCAAGAAAAACAAAAAGCACCTGATGTTTCTCTATCACTAAATAGCCGTCTTCAACAAGGCAATTTTGAAAATGGCCGTAAACTTTTTCGCCAATGTGCCATATGCCATACTTCTGGACGCAATGAAGCAGGGCGTGTTGGTCCAGTTCTCTGGGAGATTGTTAATCGCCCTTTGGCATCAGCAGCAGGTTTTGCTTATTCACGGGCATTGCGTTCTCATTCTGATCAAAAATGGGATTTTATCACTTTGGATCGTTATTTACATTCTCCACGTGAAGCTTTTCCTGGGACTATTATGTCTTTTCGTGGAATTAAAAATGATCAAGATCGTGCCGATCTTTTGCTTTATTTACGCAGTTTATCCGATCATCCTGTTCCTTTACCAATGGATAATAATAAAGCGAACGAGCCAAATTAACTTATACCATAGATGTTAATTTTAGAAAGAAGTCTGATTTTTTGTAATTTTAGTTTCACGGTTTTATCAAAAGAGCTCTTATCGATGTTTTGTTAGGGGGAACGTCCCTCATTCAAAACAGAATACATTTAATGTTACATATTTACTCGCTTGTTTTAAAGAGATCTTTTATAAAAATGCACTCTTTACGCTGTCATCTGCAGATTGATTTTCAAGATTCGTTTGCTTCACTTTTTCTACATATGCTTGTCTGTGAAATTATTGCTGAAGGATTATAAATTCATGAGCCGCAGCTTTCTTCTTCTGAATGCAATAATTATGTAATTAAAGCTCTCCATGAGGTTTAACAGAATCTTTCTGTACACATCAATACCCATGTATTTTTCTTATGGACAGAGACAATTTATTATTCTTATACGTGCAATAATCCTAAGCTGCGTTTTATGATGCTTGATGAATAGACGTTTTCTCTTGAGGTTAGAGGTGTAGGGACAGATCATTGATCTTTTATAGTATCGATAACTAAACTATGATTTAGATTATTTATTTACAGGTTATGGTTTGAAGTAAGCACTTTCATGTGAAGCAATTTTTATGTGTAAATAGTAAAATAGAGTTCTGCTGATTATATTTTTATCTACTTCGAAAATTTTTTACACAAGAATACTGATGGCAGCTAAGTTTGCACGAGTCTTTGTTCATTTATAGACGATGACATGAAATTATGCTGATAAGCTATTATAGAGAATTATTTTTTCACAAAAGGTCTTCCATATTTGTGATAAATTTAATAGTTTCCATTGGTTACAGTGTTTCGATGACTTACGATAAAACATCAGTATTTCAATACATATTGCGAGAGTGCTAAAAATTAATGCGCGAGGAGACATAATCATGATTCCCCAAGCTTCTTAATAACTATGGCATTTTCCTTATAATTTGAGCGTTTATAAGTAATAATATTAAATTGCGCTAATAATCCATTGTAGAGAAGAATTTTTCCCACTAAGGGTTCACCAATATTTGTGATCATTTTAATAACTTCCATTGCTTGTAGGGTCCCAATAACGCCAGGTAAAACACCGATGATTCCAGTTTCAGCGCATGTTGGGATAGTTCCGTGAGCCGGAGGAGTGGGAAATAAATCGCGATAGTGAGGATTATTGTCTTTATACGGCATAAGGACGGTTAATGAACCATTAAAACGTTCTACAGCACCACTTATTAAAGGTTTTTTGCATTGGGCAGCGTGATCAGCAAGAAGATAGCGTGTCGTAAAATTATCACTTCCATCAACAATGATGTGGTAAGCATTGAGCAGTTTATCCACATTACTTTTATCTAGGCGTAGGGTGTGTTTTTCAACTACAACATGGGGATTTATTGCTTTTATAGTGGTTTCAGCACTGTCTGTTTTTCTTTTGTTTATTGCATTTGTTTTATGAATAACTTGGCGTTGTAAATTGGAAAGTGAAACGATGTCGTTATCGACAATTCCAAGGGTTCCAACACCTGCGGCAGCCAAATAGGTTAAGACAGGAGCACCAAGACCACCAGCGCCCACAACAAGAACACGTGCTTTTTTTAGCTTTTGTTGCCCTGCACCACCAATCTCAGGCAAAATGATGTGGCGTGCATAGCGTTCGATTTCTTTGTTGTTTAATTTTGTATCTGTTTCTTGTGTCATAAATTTTCTCTTGTCATAGTTCTTTTATTGTTTACTAAGTTTATGGTGCATAGACCAGTCTGCTTTTAGGATAGGGAGGATTTATTTATGAAAATTGCTATTCAGATGGATCATATTTCAACAGTTCGGATTCAAGGAGATACGACATTTGCACTCGCTTTAGCAGCACAAGAACGTGGACATTCTCTCTTCCATTATACACCAGATCGTTTATCTCTGTGCGATGGTTGTGTGATTGCACGACTAGAGCCATTGATTGTGCATGATAAAGAGGAAAACTACTATCAATTAGAAAAGCCTGTTCGCACGGAATTAACAGATATGGATGTGGTTCTTTTACGCCAAGATCCACCTTTTGATCTCAATTATATCACGACGACTCATTTGTTAGAACGTATTCATCCTAAAACACTCGTTGTGAATGATCCAGCATGGGTACGCAACAGTCCAGAAAAAATTTTTGTTACTGAATTTTCTGATCTGATGCCAGAAACATTAATTACCAAAGATATTGAAGAAATAACAGCTTTTAGAGAGACATTTGGCGATATTATTGTTAAACCACTTTATGGAAATGGGGGCGCTGGTGTTTTTTATTTAAAACAAGATGATCGCAATTTAGCATCATTGTTGGAAATGTTTGCAGAAATTTATCATGAACCTTTTATTGTTCAGCGCTATTTAGAGGCAGTACGAAAAGGAGATAAAAGGATTATTTTGCTTGATGGTACACCCGTTGGAGCTATTAATCGAATTCCGACAAAAACAGATGTGCGCTCTAATATGCATGTTGGAGGTCGCGCGGAAAATGTTGAGTTAACAAAACGTGATTATGAGATTTGTGAACGCATTGCTCCAGCCTTAAAGGAACGTGGTCTTCTTTTTGTGGGGATTGATGTGATCGGAGATTATATAACAGAAATTAATGTGACGTCTCCTACAGGAATTCGTGAAATTAAACGCTTCTGCGGTACAGATGTTGCTCATTTGTTTTGGGATGTTATTGAGTTCAAGCGTTCAAATTAATTTATTTGACAGAGGACAAAAACATGGTTTTAAAAAAATGATCCATGTTGTTTTTTATATTTGTTATGTTGCAAATGTGAACTAGAATGACCGTATGATATAAATTAAGAGGCTTTGTCCTCAATTTTTAGGGAGTTTATAGATGAGCAGGGTATTATCAATTGGAGTGGGATTGATTTTTGCGCTACTGCTGTCAGCAAATGGAGGCAATGCGCGCGATCAAATACAGATTACTGGTTCATCTACAGTTTTACCTTATCAAAAGATTGTTGCTGAGACATTTGGAGAAATTTATCCCCATTTTAAGGTTCCTGTTATCGAATCGGGTGGAACAGGAGCTGGTATTAAGGAATTCTGCCGTGGTATTGGGGAGAACACCGTTGATATTGTTAATGCTTCGCGAGCCATGAAACCGAGTGAATTACAGTCTTGTGTTGATGCTGGTGTAAAAGATGTTGAGGAAATACGTATTGGGTATGATGGTATTGTTTTTGCAACAGATATTAAAGGTCCTGATTGGAAATTAAAGCCAGTAGATGTTTATAAAGCTCTTGCTGCTCGAATTATTATAGATGGAAAGTTGCAACCGAATAATGTTTTGAAATGGAGTGCAGTTAATAGTGCTCTTCCTGATTGGACGATAGCAGCGTATATTCCTGGAGAGAAGCATGGGACGCGTGAAGTTTTTGAGGAAAAATTACTTACTGAGGGGTGTAAAGAGAGTGGGGCAGTTGAGGTGATGAAGTCTTTAGGAATGGATGATAAGGAGATACACACTGCTTGTATTGCGGTACGTAAGGATGGAAAAGCGGTTGATATTGATGGTGATTATTCTGAAACATTTGCGCGTCTAACTTCTAATAAAACAGGGGTTGGTATTTTTGGTTTGTCTTTTTATCAAAATAATGCTGATAGGCTAAAGGTTGCCGATATTAACGGTTTTGCGCCAACAGTTGAGACGATTTCTAGTGGACAATATCCAGTTTCTCGACCGCTTTTTTTCTATATTAAGAAAGCACATTTAGGTATTGTTTCAGGTTTGCGAGAGTATGTTGACTTTTTTCTTTCTGATCAAATGATTGGTCCAGATGGTCCTTTGGTTGAATATGGTTTGATTGTTTCTCCTGAAAAGGAGCGTCAAGCACAGCGTTCTGATTTTTCTACTGGTCGAGTAATGACATTGAAATAATTTGCAGGGAATAATTGGTTGGATTTCTGGGATAGGAAATTTAGGTGCTATTTTTTATAAAAACTGAAAGATAAAATGCGCATTTCCTTCATTATTTTTCTATTATTGATTTTTGGATTTTGTGGCTTTTGTATTTCTTATATGCGAGCACGCATTCTTGAATACAAACAACATAAGATGCATTCTCGTGCGTATTATTATGGCTGGTGGACATTTTTGATTACTGTTATTCCAGCTTTTGTTTTTTTAATTGTTTGGGATGCTGGGAGTACAATTTATTTAGAATATAATGCCTCTCGAGAGCTTGGGGCGTATAGTGCGCATGTAACAAAGTCTGTAAATCATGATCTACTTTGGGAGACACTTCGAAGTCTCGTCAAAATGATTCATCGCTTTGAGGGGAATCTTTCTACCGCTTCCTATAAGGAAGTGCAGGCACAGTTATTCGCGAAGGGATTGATTTTACCTAGTGAAGCATCGGATGATGTGTTCAAAATAGCACAGTCGTGGGTATTCTTTTCTGAAAAGCTTAAGTTTATAGGCTATGGTTTCATTTTTATTATTGCGTCTTTGGGTTTTATCTGTGGAATGGTGCAAATTGCGCCTCATCAGCGTGCGCGCAATAAGGTTGAATCTTTTATTATTATTGGATTAATTTGTGCATCTATTGTTGCAGTCTTGACAACAATAGCCATTGCGCTTTCTATGCTTTTTCAGACAGTAAGCTTTTTTCAGTCTGTATCATTTTCAAATTTCTTTTTAGGAACAGTTTGGGATCCGCGTTTTTCCGCGAGCGGCTCAAGCGATGAAGTAGGACAATTTGGTTTAATACCGCTTCTTGCTGGTACGCTTTATATTGCATTTGTCGCCATGCTTTTTGCTGTACCTATAGGGCTATTTTCAGCTCTTTATATGGCTGAGTATGCTTCTGCGCGATTGCGAGCAATTGTAAAACCATTATTAGAAGTTCTTGCTGGCATTCCAACCATTGTTTATGGTTTTTTTGCTTTGAAGGTTGTAGGACCATTTTTACGTGATCTCTCTGTTTCTCTCTCAGATGGGGTTGGGTTTATTATGGCACAAAGTGTTTTGACCGCTGGAGTTGTGATGGGAATTATGTTGATACCTTTTGTTTCCTCTTTATCGGATGATGTTATTACGGCTGTTCCACGCATTTTACGTGAAGGTTCTTATGGTTTAGGCGCAACGCAATCTGAAACAATTAAAAAAGTTGTTATACCAGCAGCGCTTCCAGGGATTATGGGGGCCATTTTGTTAACGGCATCGCGTGCAATTGGAGAAACAATGATTGTGGTTTTGGCGGCAGGTGTTGCAGCAAACTTAACACTCAATCCTTTCGAAGCAATGACTACGATGACTGTTAAGATTGTTAATCAATTGACCGGTGATTTTGAGTTTAATTCTCCACAAACTCTGGTGGCTTTTGCCTTAGGGATGACGCTCTTTGTTATGACACTTTTGATGAATATTCTGGCTCTTTATATTGTGCGTAAATATCGGGAACAATATGAATGAATGAAGATTTTTTCCCTCGTCGCAATATTAGCCTCAAGCGTCGGTATTGGGCTGAACGTCGTTTTCGTGCCTATGGTTTGATTGCTATTTTTATTGGTTTGTTTTTTTTATTTACGCTTTTATGGTCTATCATTAGTCAGGGTTATACAGCTTTTTTTCAAAGTGAAATGACATTATTGATTTATTTGGATGAAAAGATCATTGATCCAAGTGGTCAACATAAAACAAAACCGCGAGTGCTCATGACGGCGAATTATCCACTTCTTGTACGCAATGCTTTAGCAAAGAAACTTAGTATAGATCAAAATGACCGCGCCTCTCTTCGAGAAGTTAACCGTATGTTTTCAAATGGTGTCCGCGTTCAGCTGCGTGAAATGGTAACAAAGAATCCAAAACTGATTGGCACAATGCAAAAAGTTAAGGTTTTGGCATCTGCGGATATTGATTCTGCTTATAAGGGACAGATTGATCTGCGTGTAGCAGAAAAAAACCGTAAAGTTTCTAATCGACAAGTAGAATGGATAAAGCGTTTAGCGCATGATGGTACGCTTTATAAAACATTTAATATTGGTTTTTTTACATTTGGCGCTTCAAGTCGTCCTGAGACTGCGGGATTAGGTGTTGCGATTATTGGTTCTCTTTATATGATAGGCATCGTTTTATTAGTTTCACTTCCGATAGGCATAGCAACGGCTCTTTATTTGGAAGAATATGCACGCAAAAATAAATTTACAGATTTTATAGAGGTTAATATCAATAATCTTGCAGCTGTTCCTTCAATTGTGTTTGGTCTTTTAGGACTCTCGTTTTTTGTTAATTTTTTAGGATTACCACGTTCAGCCTCTTTTGTTGGTGGTCTTGTTTTAGCGCTCATGACTCTTCCCACGATTATTATTGCAACACGTTCTGCTCTGCGTGCAGTTCCTCTCTCTATTCGTGCAGCAGCTTTAGGACTGGGAGCATCAAAAACACAAATGATTTTTCATCATGTTGTTCCTTTAGCTGCGCCTGGTATTTTGACAGGCACAATTATTGGAGTCGCACAGGCTTTGGGTGAAACAGCGCCTTTGCTTCTGATTGGAATGGTTGCTTTTGTTGTTAATATTCCTACAACCCCCATGGATCCAGCAACGGCTTTGCCTGTTCAAATTTTTATGTGGGCGGGTGAAGCAGAGCGCGCTTTTGTTGAAAAGACGTCAGGTGCTATTATTGTATTAATGATTTTTCTTGCAATCATGAATATTTCTGCGGTTTGTTTACGTCGACGATTTGAACGCCGCCAGTAATTTTAATAAAATAACAGTTTTGATAAGATTTTTGTAAGGTGAATTTTTGCAATGAAGATTAAAATGCGAGGTCAGGATGTGAAGGTTTCTTATGGAGACAAAGAAGCACTCCACGGTATTACACTTGATATTCCTGAACATCAAGTAACAGCTTTGATTGGTCCATCAGGATGCGGAAAGTCGACTTTTTTGCGTTGTTTTAACCGTATGAATGATACGATTGAAGGCGCTAAAACAACCGGTCTTATTACTTTAGATGGGGAAAATATTTATGACCAGAGGATTGATGTTGTAGAATTGCGCGCTCGTGTTGGAATGGTTTTTCAAAAGCCTAGTCCTTTTCCAAAATCTATATTTGAAAATGTTGCGTATGGTCCACGCATTCATGGTTTAGTTAAAACGCGCTCTGAATTGCATGATATAGTTGAAAAGAGTTTGAGGCAGGCAGGTTTATTTGAAGAAGTAAAAGACCGTCTTCATGATCTTGGAACAAGTTTATCAGGGGGACAACAACAGCGTTTGTGTATTGCACGTGCTATTGCGGTTAGTCCTGAAGTTATTTTGATGGATGAGCCCTGTTCAGCTCTTGATCCCATTGCGACGGCACGGATTGAAGAGCTTATCGATGCATTACGGCAAAATTATACAATTGTTATCGTAACGCATTCCATGCAACAGGCTGCACGTGTTTCTCAATATACGGCTATGTTTCATTTAGGGCACTTGGTAGAAGTTGGTGCAACTGAAATGATCTTTACCTCACCAAAAGAGCAACGGACGCAAGATTATATTACGGGGCGTTTTGGATAGGTGAATTGAGGAGTGTAAGATATGTCTATGAACCATACTGTCCGTTCTTATGATGCAGAACTAAAATATTTAAAAGCAAGGATTACAGAAATGGGGAGCCATGCAGAAAGGATGATTGAACGTTCTGTCGCATCGGTTGTGTGTAGTGATCTTCAACTTGCAACGACAGTGATTGCCGATGATGTGTTTTTAGATGAAGCAGAACGTGACATTGATGAAAAAGCGGTTGCTATTATTTGCAAACGCCAACCGATGGCTGTTGATTTGCGTGAAATTATTGGAGCCATTCGTATTTCTTCTGATCTTGAGCGGATTGGGGATATGGCTAAAAACATTGCTAAAAGGACAGTTGCACTTTCAGAAATACGTCAATCTGCTTCTGTTTATCATGGGCTTGAAACAATTACAGCTTTAGCACTCAATCAATTAAAAGAAGTCTTAAATGCTTATACGAGTCGCCTATTAGAGCGTGTTGACGCTGTGCGTGAGCGTGATGAGAAGATTGATGCTTTGTATACTTCTCTTTTTCGTGAATTTTTGACATATATGATGGAAGATATGCGCAATATTACGGTTTGTACACACTTGCTGTTTTGTTTAAAGAATATTGAACGAATTGGTGATCATGTTACTAATATTGCTGAAATGCTGCATTATATCATAACGGGTTACCATATGTCTTCTGATCGTCCTCGCGATGACCTTACTTATAAAGTTGGGGTAGGTGAGAAGAAAATAGATTAAAATTTTTCTTATATGTATAAGATAAGTTTGTAGATACTATGAGTATTTTCTTACAGTGCGGCTATAGAAAGAATAAGATAGCCATATTATGGAAAAGTACAAAGAAGCAACAAAGAGTTTTTTCAGAGAAGCATGGCAGATTGCTAACTCTTGGTTTGACATATTTGTATATTGGATGATATCATCACTCGTATTATGGCCGGAGGGGAGTTTTCTTCTAGATCATTTTGTTAAAATTTTATGTTTTTATATTAAAGGGGATATCTGTATTATTTTTTTCAATATCGATGCAAAGAGTTTTGGTATCCAAATTTTTTTGGATGTAGAAGAAGTGGATAGTGTTGCTTTATTGTAATTGAAACGTGTGGGTTATTATGGCCTATATTGGACCATGAAGAATAATAATATTGATCTGTAAATTAAGAGTTTTTTATTTTTTATTTTGCATAGATATTTTTTTATTACCTCTTGTATTAAAATTTTACTGAGTGGTAACAATCGGCTATGTACTTTATTAAGAGATACATTTAAAGCTCATTTCAAAATTTGAATAGCTCAGAGATTATAGGAATGTGTTGCATAAGATGAAAAAAAATCGTTGGAATGTTTTTGTTACCTGTTGTGTAGCGCCGTTAGTTGTTGTGGGGTGTGCTTCAAATCGTTTAGATACTGGAAAAGTAAATAATAATAAGACAAAAACAGTTACGTATCCATTGACAGAGCGTCAATGTCTTATGCGAGCGATGTATTTTGAATCAAATCGCACAAGCCGTGAAGGAATGATTGCCGTTGGGACGGTTGTTATGAATCGTGTTAATTCAACCGCCTATCCTAAGACGATTTGTGGTGTTGTTGGTCAATATAAGCAGTTTGCTCCTGGTGTTTTAACGCGTCCTATGACGGAGAAAGCATCTGTTGCTCGTGTAAGAGAGGCGGCTGATGCTGTTTTACGGGGTGAACGAGATAAGAAAGTTAAACACGCTAAGTTTTTTCATACCGCTGGTTTGTCTTTTCCGTATAAAAACATGCATTATGTTCAGGTTGCAGGGGGAAATGCTTTTTATGAAAAACGATCACGTGATGGGGAACTTCAAGTTCCTACAAATAATCGCCCTTATGATGTTGCTTATGCTTTTGCTCAAGAACGTTCTGGTCATGCGCCAAGCTTTATAGATGAAGGCACAGAAAGTAGGGGAGTAAAGGTAGAGAAAAGTGCATCTCCTTCGATAGAAGTAGCACAGTCCAAAACGGCACATCCTGCGCATTTTGCTATGGTACAGCTTGATAAAGTTCCTATTCCTGCCTATGCACCTCAACATCTAGCTAGGAAAGAGGAAAATAAAACGATTATGACTTTGCCTTCATCAGATCAGTTAAATGCAATTGTTGCAATGTTAGAAAAACGACACAGAAACTGGTAAGTTTTCACGACAAAAGAAGGGTTATACGCCCATTGCGGTTTATGAATTAAGTGATCTTTTAGCGATAATGACACGCATCAATATACGTAGAGAAAGTAAACTCAAAGGATCTAAAAAACAATTTATAATATGACGACGTAAAGAACGCATTTTATTTAAAGAAGGGTATTGGTAATGTACTTTGATATTCATGAGACAATTTCGCCTGAAATGCTTAATCGTCTTGCAGAAATTACAGTAAAAGTGGGGTTGAATTTACAAGAGGGGCAAGATCTTGTTTTGACTGCTCCAGTTTCAGCATTACCTTTTGTTCGGCGTATTGCATATCATGCTTATAAGGTTGGTGCTGGTGTCATTACACCAATTTTTAGTGATGATATGTTATCGATTACACGTTTTGAAAATGCCCATACAGCTAGTTTTGATTGTGCCCCTTCTTGGCTTTATGAGGGAATGGCAAAGGCTTTTGAAAATGGGGCAGCGCGTTTAGCAATTGTTGGTGATAATCCTTTGCTCCTTTCCAATCAAGATTTTGATAAGGTTGCGCGTTTGAATAAGGCGACTTCACTAGCTTACCAGCCTGCTCTCAAAAAAATATCGAATTTTTCTATAAATTGGTCAATTGTTGCTTATCCAACAGCAGGATGGGCTGAGGCAATGTTTCCTTCTTTACCACTGAATGAGGCGATTAAAAAATTAGCCGATGCAATTTTTTCTGCTTCACGTGTTACAGAAGAAGATCCAGTACATGCGTGGGGTGTCCATAACGAGAATTTAAAGAAACGATCATCTTGGCTTAATGAGCAGCGTTTCTCTGCCTTACACTTTACAGGGCCAGGGACTGATTTAACTGTTGGTTTGGCAGATGATCATGAATGGCATGGTGGTGCATCCGTTGCTCAAAATGGTGTTATTTGCAATCCGAATATTCCGACAGAAGAAGTTTTCACGACTCCTCATGCTCATAAGGTTGAAGGTTTTGTTCGTTCGACGAAACCACTTTCCTATCAAGGAACACTGGTTGATAATATTGAAGTACGTTTTGAAGCAGGGCGTATTGTTGAGTCTCGTGCATCAACGGGTCAGGAAGTTTTGCAACAGGTTTTGCAAAGTGATGAGGGTGCAAGCCGATTGGGCGAAGTTGCTCTTGTGCCCCATTCTTCACCAATTTCTAAGAGTGACCTCCTTTTTTATAATACCTTATTTGATGAAAATGCTGCATGTCATATTGCTTTAGGGCAATGTTATTCCAAATGCTTTTTAGATGGGGCATCATTGACGTCAGAAGAGATTGCAGCACGTGGTGGTAATAAAAGTGTCATTCATATTGACTGGATGATTGGTTCTGGCGAAATTGATATAGATGGCATTACCCAAGATGGTGTAAGAGTTCCTGTATTTCGTAAGGGTGAATGGGCTTAATCCTGTTATGCCGCATTCGATGTGGAGTGGGATGTAAGCCTCATTGATACGTTAAGTATTTTAGAGTGTTTGGTGAATATTCAAGGCAGGGCTTGGCTATAAAGCCTTTAGTTAAGTGACTCATATGAGTAGGACGCCAAGAGAAATCCACTCATCAAAAATTTGTTTCTTATAGAGCAGATGTAGAGGAAACCTTCGTTCTTTGAGGGGGGAAAAGAAGTCAATTTATTGGTGATACAATTGGAAAGTGTATAATTATTAAAGAAGAGAGATGCCTGAACTTCCTGAAGTAGAGACAGTTCGTCGTGGACTTGAGCCTGTTGTAACTGATGCAAAGATAGTATCTGTCAGACTTAATCGTAGAGATTTGCGCTTTCCTTTTCCTGAGGCTTTTTCTGAGCGCCTTATTGGCAGAACAATTATAGAACTTGGTCGGCGTGCGAAATATTTATTATTTCATCTTTCTCAGGATGAAACGATTTTAAGCCATTTAGGAATGTCTGGTTCATGGCGTATAGAGAATGATCTTTTAAGAACAGTTTTTTCAACGACAAGTAAATTAGTTAAGCATGATCATTTTGTCATGGATATTCAAACAAGGGATGGTGAAGTTTATCATCTTATTTATAATGATGTGCGTCGCTTTGGATTTATGCTTTTAGTCAATACGGACAAGCTTTATGAACATCCACTTTTAAATAAGCTAGGGCTTGAACCTATGAGTAATTCGTTTTCTGGTCGTTATTTACAAAAGGCTTTTGTTAATAAAAAAATGTCTCTCAAGAGCGTTTTACTTGATCAGTCTATTGTTGCAGGTCTTGGGAATATTTATGTTTGTGAAGCACTTTGGCGGAGTCGTTTGTCGCCACAACGTGGTGCATTTACATTGGCATCAAAAACGGCACGTGCATGTGAATTTGCAGATTCTTTAGCACAAAATATACGCAATGTGATTTCTGAAGCCATTTTGTCTGGTGGCTCTTCTTTACGTGATTATATGCATATAGATGGTTCACTTGGTTATTTTCAACATGCTTTTTCAGTTTATGGACGAGAAGGTAAGCAATGTTTGGAATGTGGAACGCCTATTGTGCGTATTTTACAGGCTGGACGTTCAAGTTTTTACTGCTCACAATGCCAAAAATGAATAAGGTGTCTTGCAAAATCTTACAAGAGGCTTAAAGTCGTCGTATCTATAATATAATTACACAAGGCTTGAGAGGTTTTTTTATGCTGAATAAAGTACTAACACATCTTGATGGAAATATAGAAAAGAGCCTTGAACGCCTTTTTTCTCTTTTACGTTTTCAATCGATTTCTACAGACTCGGCTTACAAGGATGCATGTCGTAAAGCAGCTGATTGGTTAGTAGAGGATTTAAAAAGCATCGGTTTTGAGGCTTCACGTCGTGATACACCGGGTCATCCAATGGTTGTTGGGCATCATCCAGGACCTTCGGATGATTGTTTGCATGTGTTGTTTTACGGACATTATGATGTTCAACCTGTTGATCCTTTGAGTTTATGGGAGGATGATCCATTTACACCTTCTTTAAAAGAGAGAGATGGAGAGAAAGTTATTTGTGCTCGTGGAGCTTCAGATGACAAAGGTCAGTTGATGACTTTTATTGAAGCATGTCGTGCATTTAAGAAAGAAACAGGGCAGCTTCCTGTTAAAGTTACTATTTTATGTGAAGGTGAGGAAGAATGTGCTTCTCCTTCCCTTATTCCTTTTTTAAAAGAAAATAAAGATGAACTTAAGGCAGATTATGCATTGGTTTGTGACACGTCAATGTGGGATGCGGATACACCATCTATTGCTCTTTCTCTTCGGGGAATTATGGCAGAAGAGATTATTATTACAGCAGCGAATCGTGATTTGCATTCTGGTTATTTTGGAGGAGTAGCAGCTAATCCCATTCGTATTTTAACGAAAATCTTAGCAGGACTTCACGATGAAAATAATAGGGTAACACTTCCTGGTTTTTATGATGGCGTAGAAGAAACACCTCCACAGATTTTGCAGTTATGGAATGAACTTAATTGTACTGCTGAAAATTTTCTTGGTCCTATAGGGCTTTCTATTCCTGTTGGTGAAAAAGGGCGGAGCATTTTAGAGCTTGTATGGGCACGTCCTACCATGGAAATTAATGGTATTAGTGGCGGCTATGAAGGGGAAGGGATGAAAACGGTTATTGCTTCTCAAGCGAGTGCAAAAGTATCGTGTCGTTTGGTGCATAAGCAAGATCCAGAGAAAATACGCCAAGCGTTGCGTGATTATGTACGTAGCTCAATTCCTGCTGATTGTAAGGTTGAATTTAAGAATCACGGTTCTTCTCCTGCACTTCAGATTTCTGATGATTCATCTTTTATCAAGGAGGCGAAGGATGCCTTATCACAAGAGTGGGAAGTGCCTGCTGTCTTGACAGCCATGGGGGGCTCGATCCCAATTGTAGCAGATTTTCGGTCAATTCTTGGTATGGAGACTCTTTTGGTTGGTTTTGGACTGGCTGATGACCGTATTCATTCTCCTAATGAAAAGTATAATTTAAAATCGTTTCATAAGGGGCAGCGGTCTTGGGCGCGTATTCTTGCAGCTTTAGCAAGTAGGAGGGTAAATGGCTGAGATTCGTGTTCATCAAGGTGATTTACCAAACTTAGACAATTATAAAACTGATGCCATTGCGATTGATACCGAAACTTTAGGGTTACAACCACATCGTGATCGTTTATGTGTTGTTCAGCTTTCTTCTGGAGATGGTACTGCTGACGTTATACAGATTGCTAAAGGACAAAAGAGTGCACCTAATTTGGTCAAGCTTCTTGGAGATAACGCAGTTATCAAAATATTCCATTTTGGGCGTTTTGATCTTGCGATTTTAGCGCATACATTTGGTGTTATGCCAGAAGCTATTTTTTGTACAAAGATCGCTTCTAAACTCACGCGTACTTATACGGATCGTCATGGCTTGAAAGAAATTTGTAATGAATTGCTAAATGTGAATATTTCTAAACAGCAACAATCTTCGGATTGGGCGGCAGAAACGTTATCACAGGCACAAATTGAATATGCTGCGTCGGATGTGTTATATTTGCATCGTTTAAAAGTTATATTTGAAGAACGTTTAAGACGTGAAGAGCGAGAAAGTGTTGCCAAGGCGTGTTTTCAATTTTTGCCTATGAGAGCTAAGCTTGACCTTTTAGGATGGGCGGAAGTGGATATTTTTGCGCATAGCTAACTTTAAAATTGGCTTTTAATGGAGTTAATTATTGATGTGAGAGGATGAAATGCTTGTACATTATGGGCATTTCATCCTCTCATCTTTACCATCATTTTTAATTCTGCTTTACGACTTTCAAAAGTATCTAAAGCAATGTCTGTTAAATAATAGAGATTACGCATTGCCTCACGCTTTTGTTTCTCATGTTTTTAATGGATTTACGTTCTTCATGTAAAACAGAACGCCCTAAACGGAATATATTTGTGTTGCTAATTCATGTGCTTTTTTTAAAAGAAACCGGCACCCAAGCCCATGTCACGGCGGCGCTTATGAGTGGTATAACAATAAAGCCCCCAAATATGGTATAAAATTTGTTGAACACTCCCATCTTTACGCTTATGGAGTAACAAGCCATAGCATTACACAATTTGCCAACTCCCAATGTTGTGTAGTCCTTAGCACTTGAGACGGTTCATAGAGGCATTTTTAGTCTTTTTTATCCACACAGCTCTCCTCATTTGTAACATGCAATCAAATGGTTTTGATGGATTCAACATGAAAAAGATTTGGAATGAGAGAATCTTAAGGTATTCAGGGTTTTTATTCAATATGAATAACGCTAAACTATCATTATAAATCAATATATTATATGATTAATCTATACAGATAACCACGATTGTACTGAACAATGCAAAGAGCAACTCCTAGAAAAGTGTGCTAGAAACAAGTGAGCAAGAGCGCTTTTTACTAAGTCAAAATGTTGCAATAGCTTTTGCATTTAAACAGATTCGTGAGAATCCACTTTTTCAAGAGTTTTATCCATATACAAACTTCATTTATGATGTGGAAGCGAATAAATTTGCTTCATGTATAATGAACAAGTTTGGAATGAGAGAATATTCTGATATTCGAGGGGCTCATTTTGTGTGAGGAAATATAAATTATATATATAAATCAATATGTTTATGTGAGGCTCGTATAGTTTATTATTTTCAGACGATACTTCGTGCCTTTAATTTATTACTCAATAAGTGATTTCTATGTTGGTAGAGCAGGGCAATTTGCTTTTATTTTAAAATCAAAAGGGCTCCAAAGCTTTATTTGTAAGGATTTTCACTTTTTATCTATAAACATATTATTTTTCTCTAGAAATTTGCAATGAAAGCACTAGGTAAAATCCATTATGTATATTTGATGAGGTTAATTTATGAACATAAAATATTTTATTACAGCTTTTGCTACTTTTGCTTCAATCTCTATCGCTCAGGGTGCGAGTTTTTTAGCGTCTCAAAACCTTATACAGAGAGCATCTTCGGCTGTTCCTCCAATAGGTCTTTTTTCTGGTGAACAGCTTCGCAAGGTCTTATCTGAAGTTTTTCAAATAGAACTTTCTTGCACAAATAACAGTGAATGCATAACAGCAGCTAAGTTAGTACCTGTGTCACATTCTGGTAAAAAAAGAGGATATAATCCTAAAAAAGGACTAGAGAAAAGAGGACGACCAAACCTATTTACACGAAGTCCAATGAGCTTTTAAAAAGTGAGAAAACAACATTGAGAGGTGTAACGTATGCTCAAAAAATGAAGAAAGGAGATATTATCACTTGAAAACAGGGGGGGAACTATTTGTTTAAAGGGTGTTGTGATTGTGCACGGTGAGAATGAAGAGGACTGTTTGGAAAGGATATGAGCAGGAAGATTTCAGTGAAAGAATAATACTGTATAATAGCAATCAGTCATTACAAAATTCATGGGTTTAGATGAATATAACCTAGAGATTTGGGGTTATTTTGTTATGCCGTAAATATCGTCATTTTAAGTGTGATTATATAAGGCATGTAAAACGCCTTGATAAGTGTTTTTAGAGTACGTGGTGGGATCAGTGAAGGACTTGATCTATAGAACCTTTGGTTAAATGAATTACATGAAAGGAAAGCTAAATGAAATCCACTCGACAAAAATCTGGACTATTTGCAGACAGGATCTGATAGGACGCTTTGTCCAAATCGAAGAGAAAACCAAGTATTTGTTTTAATGTTAAACTTTTGATCTTAGAGTGTTTCAAAGAATAAAACACCATTGAGTTGCATACTTACGTGCGCTCGTTTTAAAGAAACATTTCTCAACGCTTCCAAGCCCATTTCGCGACGCCATTTATGAAGGGTATAATGGTAAACCCATTGAGTACCACCATCTTTATGCTTATGAAGGGGGCAAGTGTCGGCATTCATCACACACTTTGCTAGCTCTCAATGCTGTGACAGCCTCTGGTATGTGAGACGATTTATAAGAGGCGTTTTTAATCCTTTCTTATACAGTTCTTATCCACACGGCTCTTCCTGCTTGCAACATGCAATCGGTTTGGAATGAGAGAATCTTACGATATTCGGGTTTCTTATTCAATATGCGAAATGATGAATTATGTTTATAATCAATCTATTGTTCGACTACAGAATTTATAAAATATTTTTTATTTGTCTATGATGCAATATCAGATATTTTTTCTGCCAAATTGTTTGCTCAATTAATGATTTTCAAAGCAAAGTTTGGTGTGAACACTTTAAGAAAGATCTCTCATCTTTTTTGCTTTAGGGAGAGTTTTAATATAGATGTCAGCATTTATCATACCAGTTGCCTGTCTTGAGGCATTTTTTACAGTTTCGTTTATAAAAGAGTATGAAATAGATAGCCTACAAATAAGATGAAACTCTGAAAAAGACTTTCTATGAGGTTGAGATAAGCAAAAAATGGTAAATATTTAAAAACAATAAATGCCTAAAGTAAAAACAAAGAGCAGGCAAGTTGCATATGATCTTGTTTCAATCCGTGGATTATTGGAAGTCTTGTTTATGTGCGATACAAGTTTATTTGTAATATAAGCATTTTTTTTATGAAAAAAACAAATACATAGCCTTCACATTTTGTCATGCTAAGGATGAAGGTAAAACCGTTATTTGTATAAATTTAAATAGAACGATTGCATTTGACTGTTCTTGATATTGAAAACATTAATAAGTGACATTTTTAGTTTTTTAACGGTTTCACATACTTGCTCGTTTGTAATGTATAGAGGGATGATTTTTGTTGCTTGAATATACAATGGTTTAAGATGAGAGCATTTGAATTTAATATAAAAGGATAATTTTTCATTAGACAAGAGCACATGCTTTCCACGGTGAGAACGCAGATATTTTTGAAAAATTTATAAAGAAGAGCAAATGTGACAAGAGAAAATCATTTGTGCATTGGCATAGTTCAATTCTTATTTATTAAGAGATCAAGCAATTCAGGATGCTTTCATTGGCTTTTTGTTTTTTTTATGAGTGTATCATTTTTGCTACAGATATCTGAAGTTTGGGCTCTATATGAAATGATGTGTTCAAATAAATATTCAGCTATGGAGAGAAAATATGAATATGAAATGGTTAATAACAGCTTCTGCTTTCGCTTTTGTTTCAGTTTCAGCGGCGCAAGCAGCAGATGTTATTGTTCCCCCAAGTCCAACACCTGTTGCTCCCGTTATTGTTGCTCCAACTTTTTCTTGGACAGGTTTCTACCTTGGTGGGCAACTTGGTGGTTTTTCGGGTAAAACGAAAATGGATATTCTCAGTAACGGAAAAAAGATTCCAGCGCCTGATGACCTTTTGCCTAAACTATCTGGTTTCATGGGTGGTCTTTACGCAGGTTCCAACGTTGATCTCGGCAATGGCCTTATTCTAGGTGTTGATACAGATATCATGTGGTCTAATAAAGATGACACGAAGACAGGAAACACATATGTTATTCTTCCAAATCACATAAATTATATTAAGAAGATATTAACAGAATCTGGAATTAGTATTGGTAAAGATGCGCTTGAAGCTGGTGCTAAACGGACCCACAGTTTCACTTTTAAAGAAAAGTGGGCTGGTGCGACACGTGTACGTATTGGTTTTGCAGCTGAACGCATTATGCCTTATGTTGCTGGTGGTATCGCTTATACACAGCTTCAAGATAGTGCATCGATTTCAATAACAGGCAAAGATTCAGATAAAGTAATAGCTTCTGGCACCTTGTCTGATGAAACAAAGACCCTTGTTGGTTACACCCTTGGTGCTGGTGTTGATTTAGCAATGACCAATAACGTTATTGTTCGTGCGGAATATCGTTACTCTGATTTTGGTAAAAAGAAATTCTCAAATGATAAATATGAGACATCTTACAAAACCAATGATTTCCGTGTTGGTGTTGCTTACAAATTTTAACAGATGGTAAGTTAAATAACAGAGGCGCTGTCTTTGACAGCGCCTCTGTTATTCTCTGTTGCTATATTATCACACAATACATAATTTATTGTGGATGTGGAAAGATATTATTCAGATTTTCTTAAAAAAATCATAAGAAATAAACAATAATTACATTTAAAAATCAATAAGTTATTTATATATAATTTTTAGGTTTTTCGTGCAAAACGAAGCTATAAAGTGGTTTTGTCTTGGATGTGCCCTCCATTTTCTGTGACTGTATCATTTTTACTACAGCTTTTCTTTCTGTAATCTTGTAGCACTGTGCTCATAAATAAATTAGGAGCAAAGTTTATGAATATAAAATCTTTAGTAACAACTTCTGTTATCGCTATAGCAGCTGCTTCTGCAGCACAAGCTGCTGATGTTATCATCCCTCGTGAAACAGCCCCAGCAGTCATCGCAGCCCCTTCATTTTCTTGGACAGGCTTTTATATCGGTGGTCAAGTTGGTAACTTTTCAGGTAAAGTTGATGTAGTTGATTCAGAAACAAAAAAGAAAATTACAGATAAAGACTGGACACCTAAGCCTTCTGGTTTCATGGGTGGTATTTATGTAGGTTCCAACGTGGATCTTGGTAATGGCCTCATTTTAGGTGTTGAAACCGATGCAGTCTGGGCAGATCGCGAAGATTCAAAAGCGCATTCAGCAGTTATTGGAGAAACAGGCCTTAAAGCTTTCAAAGATAAGCTTACAGCTGCTGAAGCTACATTTGCTCCAGGAAAAAATATTGATAATGTCACGAAGGATGGCAAACGTATAGATAGCACCTCTATAAAAGAAAAATGGTCTGGTGCAACACGCGTTCGCATTGGTTTTGCAGCAGTTGATCGCATTTTGCCTTATTTCGCTGGTGGTATTGCTTATACGCAGCTGCAGGTAGTCGATTCTCTTAAGGCAGCGACAGCTGAAGGTGCCGAAATCGCTTCTGCTAAAATGTTTGATCAATCAAAAACAATGGTTGGTTTCACTGTAGGTGGTGGTATTGACTTTGCAATGACAGACAATGTTCTGTTGCGTGCAGAATACCGTTACTCAGACTTTGGTAAAAAAGCATTTGTAAAGGATGGGGATAAATTCGCTTATAAAACCAATGATTTCCGTGTTGGTGTTGCATACAAATTCTAATTTCGTAAAAAACGAAATAAACTTCCAAGAGGCTCTGTCAAAGACAGAGCCTCTATTATTTTCTGTTGTTATATTATTACTCACTCCATATTTATTGGGGATATAAAAAAATTTTTATAAACGACAGGCAATAATTACGCGATAAAATCAATGAATTATACGTACTCATAACTTACAATTTCTTGTGAAAAGTGAAGTTATGAAATGACTTTATCTTACGTCAGCTTTCGTTTCCTATGATTGTATCATTTTACTACAGCGTTTTTTATGTAGTCGTATAATACTTTGCTCCTAATTTATTTAGGAGCAAAGTTTACGAATACAAAATCTTTAATAACAACTTTTGTTATCGCTATGACTACAGCTTCTGCGGCACAAGCTGCTGATATTATCGTTCTTCGTGAAAAAGCTCCAGCAGTTATCATAGCCCCTTCATTTTCTTGGACAGATTTTTATCTCGGTGGTCAAGTTGGTAACTTTTCAAGTCAAAATTGATGTATTTGATTTAGAGACAAAAGAAAAAACTTCAGATAAAGATGGACTACCTAAGCCTTGAGGTTTCATAGGTGGTATTTATTTAGGTTCCAACGTAGATTTTGGAAATGTCCTCATTCTAGGTGTTGAAACCGATGCAGTCTGGATAGACCGAGGAGAAACGAAGACGGTCTCAAAGATTCTTGCGATTGATGAATTTAATGATTTTAATGATGAGTTTGAAGATGCTGGTGTTGCATTGGTGTTATTGTATTGGATGAAAATAAAAAGTTTCAAAAAGGTGACACAGCAGTGTATCGTATTGGTTTCAAAGAAAAATAGTCTGGTGCAACACGGGTTTGTGTTGGTTTTTCCGTCGCTGACCGCATTATGCCTTATGTTGCCAATGGTATTGCCTATGCGTAAATACAAGGTGTCGATAAAGTTTCAGAAACAAAAAAGTCGGCAAATGGTAAATCAAGTAAAGAAGTTTCTGTTATGGTATTTGATAAAACAAAAGCGATGGTGGGTTTCACCTTTGGTGGTGGTATAGATTTCACGATGACAAATCATATTCTGCTTCGTGCAGAATACTGTTACTCAGACTTTGGTAAGAAGGAATTTAAAAAGGGTTACCCTAAACTAGGCTACAAAACCAATGATTTTCATGTAGGTGTAGCTTACAAGGTTTAATTTAATCAAAAGTGCGATTATGAATAAAAAGTATTAATAAAAAATTAAATTTTCAAGAGATCTTGACTTGGACAAAACTGCTGATTTCTGGGCTTTTATTTGTATGACTGTGACATTTTTACTACAGCTTTTCTATCTATAATCTTGTAAGGTCATTTTATAGTTAATTTAGGAGCAAAATTATGAATACAAAATATTTAATAGCAACTTCTGTTGCCGCTTTAATTTCAGCTTCTGCAGCACAAGCTGCTGATGTGATGATCCCTCATGAAGTCGCACCAGCAGTTATCGCAGCAGCCCCTTCGTTTTCTTGGACGGGTTTTTATCTTGGTGGTCAAGTTGGCAACTTTTCGAGTAAAACCAAAGTAACTATTCCAGGAGCAGATAAAGAGCTTTTCAAAAAAGATAACACACCTAGTCCTTCTGGTTTCATGGGTGGTATTTATGCAGGGTCTAACGTAGACCTCGGAAATGGTCTCATTCTCGGTGTTGAAACCGATGCAGTTTGGGCAGACCGTGAAGAATCAAAAAAAGCCCGTGAATTGACTCTTACTGAAGAAGAGGCCACATATTTTAATGGTGTCCTTGAAAAAGCTAAAGTTGAACTAAAAGATCAGCAACAGTTTGAAGAAGGCGACAAGCTAACAGAAACGCACAGTTACAAAGAAAAATGGTCTGGTGCTACACGCGTCCGTATCGGTTTTACTGCTGTTGACCGTATTATGCCTTATGTTGCTGGGGGTATTGCCTATGCGCAGGTACAGGGCATTCAATCCGTTGCAGGAAAAGGAAAGAGAGCTAAAGTTGAGCAGAAAGCTGGCGGGGATGAAGTTGTGCCAGAAGCAGGAGCTAAGCAAAGCATAGATTTGACTGGTGGTACTTGGGCTGATGACACGAAGACAATGCTTGGTTTCACTATTGGTGGTGGAGTTGACTTTGCAATGACAGACAACGTTCTTTTACGTGCAGAATACCGTTACTCCGATTTTGGTAAAAAGAAGTTTGCAAATGATACACGTGAATTCAATTACAAAACCAATGACTTCCGTGTAGGTGTCGCTTACAAATTCTAATTTCGTAAAAATGAAATTAGAAGCATAAATAATATTAAGGCCTCGTTTAACGGGGCCTTTATTTTATTAGCTCTCTATTCTATATCTCTTAATCCCTTCTATTTTTATTTGTATCATTTTGTGCTATAAAACTTTAAAGAAAAAAGTTTTATATTATAGAGGGCGGATTGGTGGTATATATGGATTTTATAGCTACTGATTACATAAAATCTTATATTACGGCTATCATTTTACGCCTAAGAGAAAAGTATTCAATTAATCTCAGAAATAGGAAAAGATCATAACCAGTGACTAACTTTATTCTGCATATGCCAGATTAGAGCGAGCATATTGCGTATATCTGTTGGAGTAAGCTTTGGGAAATACAGTCTCATTGGGGAAGAATATGAAGATGTGAAGATAGAAACCAGTTTCCAACTTTACCATTTTCTTTTAATTTAGCTTTACGATTTTCAAAAGTATTTAGGGCAATGTCTTCTAAATAATGAAAATGAAGATGACGCATTGTCTTACGTTTTTGTTTATTACATTCTTTTTATGGGATCACACTCCTCATGCAAAATGGAACGCCCCAAACGGAATACACTTGTTGTTGTGTATTCACACATTTGTTTTAAAAAAATATTTTTCAAAGTACATCAAGCCCACTTCATGTCAGTATCCGTGAGTGATATAAGATGGTAAAACCTTCCAATGAAATAATATAAAATCTATAAAGCACCACTATCTTTACACGCTTAATAAAAAGAGTAAGCTAGCATCATCATACACTTTGCCAGCCACCAATGTTGTGGGGGTCAGACCTTGGCTGTTAAAATCGTTCATAAGAGGCATTTAAAATTCTTTTAATGTTTTTTATCCACAGACTGTTTCCGCTATCGAGAGACATGGTTTTGATTAATACAACATGGAACAGGTTTTAAATGATAGAATCCTAAAGTATTAGTTTTTTCATTCAATATGAAAACAATAAATTATCCTTATAAATCAAACCGATGTGTCAGGATGAAGATGTTTATGCAAAGAATCTAAAAGTTTTTTTGCGAGTGTTTGAATAAGTCCTTTGTTTTTCTTAATTTTAGATACAAAATATTATCGCTAAAGCACCAAAAGTAGATCATGCTGATAAATAGATGAAACTCTGATGGCGCTTGGTTTTAAAAAAGGCAATATTTGATTTCACTGTTTGCGCTGGCATTGATGTTGCAATGACAGATGATAGTTTATTGCATGCAGAATACTGTTATTCAAATTTCGGTAAAAAGAAATTTATAAAGAATATTGTCATTAACAGTTATGCGAAAATTTAATGAAAATGAATCCAACTTTAAGACACATAATTCTAGTGTGATTTAGTTTATAAATTCTCATTGAATGCAAAATTGAAAGTTAAAGAAGCCTTATTTTCAAAAAATCTTTATTTTTTTGTGAGTGTGTCATTTTTGCTACAGATCTTTCAAAAAAGATGCTCTATATACATCTCATTTTGGATATTTGGAGAGATTTTATGAATACAAAACGTTTAATAACAGCATCTATTTTTTCTTTAATTTCAGCGTCTACAGCGCTAGCTGCTGATGTTATGATTCCTCATCAACCAGCACCATCGACATCTTCTACCATTGTTGCGCCTACTTTTTCATGGACAGGTCTTTATTTAGGTGTCCAAGCTGGTGGTTTTTCGAGCAAAGCTGATATGGCTCTTGTTGATCAAGAAAAGAATTTGCCATTAGATAAAGAGTTCTCTCCTAAACTTTCAGGTTTTGTAGGTGGTTTTTATGCAGGTTCTAATATTGATCTCGGTGATAACTTTATTTTTGGTGTCGATACGGATTTAATGATATCTGGTAAAAAGCACACAAAGACAATTACCATAGGTGCAGCTGATAACACTACAGTAGAAAATGCAGTCGTAAGATCCCGCAGATCCGCAAATCCATCAGCGTCTCCAGTCCCACAAGCAGTAACATCAACAGGAACACAAACACAGAAAGCTGCCGCAGGTGCAGGAACTACAACAGGAGGGACTCCAACAGCAGTGTCCACTTTAGAAAAATCTGCTGGAACGCGATCTAGTCAAGCACCAGCTAAACCAGTAACTGCAGTTCAACCGTCACAAGTAGGAGCTGCACAATCAAATCAAGCAGCAACAACTAGAAGTTCTAGCAATGCTAATGCAACACAAACAGTGGTTGTGGAGGTAAAAAATCCAGGAGTTTCAACTTCACCATCACAAACGCCAGCTGCATCGCCAGTAGCACAATCAGTCTCTTCCAGACAGGAGGTGAGATCAGTGCAATCGCCATCGTCCTCATTGGGAAGATCAGATACAGGAGGGACATCGGTAAGCGGGGTAAATGGATTAAAATCACCTGCACCTAAATCAATATCCTCTACCACAAGAGCAAGCTCACCAGAGCGGTCAACGCTCTTATTGGCAAGATCATCTCAAGGAGATCAATCATCAACAGTATCAGGCGCAAGTCAGCCAGCAGCAAAAGCACCTATATCGGTACAACCATCATCGCAACCATCAGCAGTAGAAAGAACAGTACCGAGCGCACCACTTGTACTCGCGAGATCAGGATCATCCTCTGAACCAGCAAAAGCTTCCAATGGAACAAGCGGAGCCCAGCATGGAGGTCATCATAGTTCTTCCCATGGTAGTGGAAGTGCTAATTCACGTGGTGCATCTCATGCAGCTGGGTATGGCTCTGGCGCTCATGCGCATGGTGCTAATCCACATGCTTCTCGTTCTCATGGTGGACAGAATATGGCTGGACACGGTGCACAAACTACACAAGCGGTGGATAAGAACAATTCCAGTGTATATGGTATAGAACAAATGAAAAGGGTGGCTTCTGAACTTGGTCTTGATCAAGAGGATGAAGTTGAAACTTTAAATCATACTTTCAAACAAAATTGGGGTGGTGCTACACGGGTGCGTATTGGTTTTGCTGCTGATCGCTTTATGCCTTATCTTGCTGGGGGTATTGCTTATGGGCAGTTCCAAGACACTGTATCAATATCCGTTAAGGATGAGGATGGAAGAGTCGTTTCTTCTAAGAACTTAGCTGATGAAACAAAAACCATGATTGGTTACACACTTGGTGGTGGCGTTGATTTCTCGGTGCTGGATAATGTGATTGTACGTGCAGAATATCGTTACTCTGATTTTGGTAAAAAGAAATTTGCAAAGGAAAAACTTGAAGTTAACTACAAAACCAATGATTTCCGTGTTGGTGTAGCTTATAAATTCTAATTTTTAAAAGAGTAAATTTCTAAAAGGCTCCACTATTAGTGGAGCCTTTATTTTTTAAAAGATCAATTTTTGGTTTCTTTTCTTGTGAATTTCATGATAAAGCCCATAGAGTGTGATGATATATTTTCCTGATCGCTGCTTAATATGAATGATAAGCTCGGCTTTCCCTATAGATAAAAACCAGAGTTGCAGGGTTCAGGGAAGTTATGCAAAAATGAAATCGTAAAAGTGGACAGGAATATTTCACAATGACTGTGAAAAATGAAACAATAGATTATTCAAAAACTCTTTATCTCCCACAGACAAATTTTCCTATGCGTGCAGGGCTTCCGCAAAAAGAGCTTGAATTGATGGCGCGTTGGGAAAATATGGGGCTTTATGCGCAATTGCGCCAACAAGCAAAAGATCGTCCATTTTATATTCTTCATGATGGTCCACCTTATGCAAATGGTCATATTCATATCGGGCATGCTTTAAACAAAGTTCTAAAGGATGTGGTTGTCCGTTCATTCCAAATGCGCGGTTTTAATGCAAATTATGTACCTGGTTGGGATTGCCATGGGCTTCCAATTGAATGGAAAATTGAAGAAAAATATCGAGCACAAGGAAAAAATAAGGATGAGGTACCTCTTCACGAGTTTCGTCAAGAATGCCGTGAATTTGCACAGCATTGGGTAACCGTTCAAAGTGAAGAATTTAAACGCCTTGGTGTCGTGGGAGATTTTAACACGCCTTATACTACAATGGCTTTTCATGCAGAAGCACGCATTGCCAGTGAATTGATAAAATTTGCTATGTCAGATCAGATTTATCGTGGTTCCAAGCCGGTGATGTGGTCTGTTGTGGAGCGTACGGCTTTGGCAGAGGCTGAGATTGAATATCATGATCATGAATCAGAGGTGCTTTGGGTTAAGTTTCCTGTTTTTAAAGCAAATTCTGATGATTTATATGGTGCTTATGTCGTCATTTGGACAACAACACCGTGGACAATTCCTGCTAACCGTGCAGTGAGTTATTCTTCGCAGATTTCTTATGGTATTTACGAAGTTGAAAGTACTGAAAATGATTTTGGTCCTCAAGCTGGGGAAAAACTTCTCTTTGCTGATGCGTTAGCTATGAGTTGTGCAGAAAAAGCCAAACTTGTTTTGAAGCGTTTGCGTGTTATTTCTGCTGAAGAATTGAAAGCTCTTGTTCTTTCTCATCCACTCAAAGGTTTGGCTGGGGGGTATAACTTTAAAATTCCATTGTTTGATGGTTCGCACGTAACAGAGAGTGCTGGTACAGGTTTTGTTCATACAGCGCCAAGCCATGGGCGTGAGGACTTTGAAATTTGGAATGATTATAAGTCCTTACTGGAGCAAACGGGGATTGATTCATCTATACCGTTTCCTGTTGATGATGCAGGGTTCTATACGAAAGATGTTCCAGGTTTGGGACCAGATCGTGAAGGAGGACCTGCACGTATTATAGATGATAATGGAAAAATGGGTGATGCTAATAAAGAGGTCATTAACGCTTTAATTAAAGCAGATCGATTGTTTGCACGGGGGCGTTTAAAGCATTCCTATCCCCATAGTTGGCGTTCAAAAAAACCCGTTATTTTTCGCAATACACCGCAATGGTTTATTTCAATGGATAAAGATTTTGGGGATGGTTCAACTTTACGTAGTCGGGCTTTGGAAGCTGTTTCAAAAACGCGTTTTGTGCCGTCTTCTGGGCAAAACCGCCTAGCTTCTATGATAGAAGATCGTCCTGATTGGGTTCTTTCTCGTCAGCGTTCTTGGGGTGTTCCTATTTGTATTTTTGCGAATGAGGATGGTGTTATTCTAAAAGATGAAGGTGTGAACGAGCGTATTTTACGGGCTTTTGAAGCAGAAGGGGCAGATGCATGGTTTGCTGAAGGAGCACGTGAACGTTTTTTAGGTGAGCGTGCACATGAGCCTTGGGTACAGGTTTATGATATTTTGGATGTTTGGTTTGATTCTGGAGCAAGCCATAGCTTTGTGTTAGAAGATCGGGCTGATTTGAAATGGCCTGCTGATGTTTATTTTGAAGGTTCAGATCAACATCGCGGATGGTTCCAATCTTCTCTTTTGGAAAGCTGTGGTACGCGTGCTTGCTCTCCCTATAAGGCAGTGATCACACATGGTTTTACTTTGGATGAGAATGGTAAGAAAATGTCTAAATCTTTAGGCAATACGGTTGTTCCACAAGAGATCATTAAAACATCTGGAGCTGATATTTTTCGTCTCTGGGTTATGACAACTGATTATTGGGAAGATCAGCGTTTAGGCAAAAAAATCCTTCAAACAAATGTGGATTCATATCGTAAACTACGCAATGCAATTCGTTGGATGCTTGGAACTTTAGCGTATGATGATGGAGAAGAAATATCTTATGGCGCACTGCCGGATCTTGAAAAATTTATATTGCATAGGCTTTTTGAACTTGATCAGTTGATTAATCGCGCTTACGATGAATTTGATTTTAAAAAGATTATGCGTGCATTATTGGATTTTTCAATCATTGAGTTATCGGCATTTTATTTTGATATCCGCAAGGATTCTCTTTATTGTGATGCGCCTTCATCAAAAAAACGCAAGTCTTCCTTGCAGGTTGTCCGTGAGATTTTTGAGCGTATGGTAACATGGCTTGCTCCAATGTTGCCTTTTACTATGGAGGAAGCTTGGTTAGAGCGTTACCCAGAAAGCCAATCGGTGCATTTAGAACAATTTCGCTCTGTACCAGAAGAATGGCAAAATCAATCTTTGTCTGAGCGTTGGAAAAAAATTCGGCAGGTCCGTAAAGTTGTTACAGGTGCTTTAGAGCTTGAACGCGTTGATAAGCGTATTGGATCCTCGTTAGAAGCCGCTCCTGTTGTTTTTATTTCCAATCCGGCTTTACGAGAAGCATTAGAAAATGTGGATATGGCGGAGATCTGTATTACCAGTGAACTCACAATTACGCAGGATACAATACCTTCCGATGCTTTTACTTTGAATGATGTTGAAGGTGTTGGTGTATATCCAGAGAAGGCATTAGGAAAAAAATGTGCTCGATCATGGCGTTATACACAAGATGTTGGGAGTGATCCTGCTTATCCGGATGTATCTGCTCGTGATGCAGCTGCTTTGCGGGAATTGCAGATTCTTGGCAAGATTTAAAATTTTAGATCAAAGGAAAGAAATGCAAGTAAATTTCTCATATTGATGAATATAGTTTTTTGTGGTACGAGAAAAATTCCGTTGTTTTATCTGCAGGGGGGAAATTTGTGTATGGAACGTTCTCTCATAAATAACGGGAATGTTAATTAGCCATATACTTAGGAAATGGAATAGGCAGTGAGAAAACGTGAAATAAAAATATTTCCAATAGGAATTTTAGGGATGTGCTTTGTTTTAACGGGATGCAATTTATCAGCTCCTACCTATGGTACCGATAAACCAGTTTCGATACAGTTTTTTGAAGATGTTGCTAATATTACTTCATTAACACCAACAAATAACAGTAGCCAGATTGTTATGAAACCTCATCCAAAACTTGTAATACCAAGCCCTAGTTCGCGCGGATTTTTACCGATTCCACAACAAGATAGATCTGTCAATGAAATAGCAGCATCGAAGAAGCATCAAGGAAATAAGTCTTTTCCTCACAAAGGATCGTCAATTAATGGCGCTGGTTCAGAAAACCCTTCACAGTTGAATGCGAAGCAACGACAGGAATATTTACGTCGTCAGAGAGCACAAGTTGGAAGTTCAAAATACCGTCGCTATCTCACTGAACCACCTTTAAGTTATCGCCAACCGGCAAAAACCGCACCTATTGGTCGATAGGGAAAAGACAAAATATTTAAAGTAAAGAATTTTTCTAATTACTTATTATACCAAGCTCTCATTCTCGCGCAGTTATAATGCTGTTGTAGGAGGGGTGTTATTCTCATGAAATAGCAATATGACAACAGCATCGAGAGAGTCCTTATGCGTTTCCTAACACGAAACATTTCTCAAGCTCATTTTACAACATCGCTCATGTGGATAGTATAACGTAAAATCTATTGTGCTCCAATATCTTTATGCTTAGGAAGGAGAAAACTGATACTATCATTTTATTTTCCAAACTCCAATGTTGCGACAATTCTTGCATTTGAGAGCCTTCATAAGAGACATTTTTAGTCTTTTCTAAAACGTTCTTTATCCAGAAGATAATCCCGCTTATGATGTGCAAGAAAGTAACTTTTATTGCTTCAATGTAATTTGAAATGAGAGTATATCTACGATATTTTGGACTTTATATTTTATATACAAAATAATGAATTATTCTTATGAGTGAATGTATTATCTAATAGAAGCAATATTCAGCATTAAAAAAGAGAAAAAATGCTTCGAAATGGCTTTTGCTATATATATCAGAGGAATTAATAGTCTTTTTTTGAGAAATAGGATAGTTTTTAAAGAGTGAAAGTTATGGAAGAAGAATTGTTTTTAGTATCGCTTTTGTATAAAAAAATCTTTAAGTAATTGAGCAGCTTCTTTTTCTTTAAAACCAGAATAAATCTCAGGTTTGTGATGACAGGTTGGTTGCTGATAAAAACGAGGACCATTTTCTATAGCCCCCCCTTTGGGATCATTTGTTGCGTAATAGAGACGTCGTATGCGTGCAAATGAAATGGCAGCAGCACACATAGCACAAGGCTCAAGTGTTACATAAAGATCGCAATCAGGAAGCCTTTCGCTTTGCAATGTTTCGCAAGCCATACGGATTGCGCGCATTTCTGCGTGTCCTGTAGGGTCATATGCAGATTTTATAAAGTTACCAGCGCGTGCAATGATAGCTTTTCCACGTGTAATGACAGCGCCTACGGGAACTTCATCTTTTTTTGCAGCCCATTGCGCTTCTAAAAGGGCTATTTCCATGGGCGTCAAAGTCATCATATTCTTTCTACTGAAGGTATAGAAAATCTAAAGGTTATCTCGATAAGAAATGTGATGGAATGAATAATTTATTACGCTTTTATAATGAAAGGAATACCTCTATTTTTTAAAGTGTTTAAAACAAACGTGCAAGTCAACAAATACATTATTGTCGTTAAAGGATAGAAAATGATAAATGATTATGCTACTTCCTCTTTCAGGATAAGCGGTATGGTGCATGTGAATAATTTTCTGAACATACTGGCAAAGATTGGTTTGAAACGCAAATGAATGAAAATAATGAGAGTGAACGAATTGCTAAAAGGTTAGCGCGTGCTGGTGTTGCTTCGCGTCGAGATGCAGAAATGATGATTGTTGCAGGTCGCATTTCTGTAAATGGTACGGTCGTGACAACGCCTGCTTTTAATGTTAGCCGCTCTGATGTTATTAAAGTTGATGGCAAACCTTTACCTCCTATAGAACGAACGCGTTTATGGCTTTACCATAAGCCAGCAGGCCTTGTCACCACGAACCGTGATCCTGAAGGCAGACCTACAGTATTTAGTAATTTACCAAAAGGAATGCCGCGTGTTCTTTCTGTTGGAAGGCTTGACATTAACACGGAAGGGCTTTTGCTTTTAACTAATGATGGTGGCTTAGCGCGTGTATTAGAGCTTCCTGTAACAGGATGGGTCCGCAAATATCGCGTCCGTGCTCATGGAAGAGTAAAGAAGAGCGCGCTGGATAACCTTAAAAATGGTATTGCGATTAATGGCATTTTTTATGGTTCGATTGAAGCATCAATTGAACGTGAACAAGGATCTAATATATGGCTTTCTGTCGCTTTGCGTGAAGGAAAAAATCGTGAAATAAAGAATGTTTTAGGGGCGTTGGGATTATCAGTTAATCGATTAATACGTGTATCTTATGGTCCATTTCATCTCTCTGATTTAGAAGAAGGAGCCGTGCAAGAGTTAAAAGGGCGGATGTTACGAGATCAGTTGGGGGAGCGTTTGATTATGCAAGCTAATGCAGATTTTGATGCTCCTATTCTTAAGCCATTTTCAAATTCTGCAGTTGTTGCAGAAAAGCAAAGCCAAAAAGATCTTTCTGTTGCAAATGATGGTTGGGTTTTCTCAAGTGAAAGGGCGATACGGCGCCGACCAAGAGATGGTTCTGTTGAACATAGTCGTGCACGATTAAGTACAAAGTCTCATGAGAATGTAAAGAAGGAGAAAAGTGAGGAAGGAAAAGCAGAGCGTTTTCTACCGCGTTCTCGCCGTGCTAATGTTTGGATGGCTCCTGGTGCACGTCCGCAGAGTACACGTAGAAAGCCTTCCTATAGTGAGGAGAAATCGCATGACCATAAGAGCGATTTGGATGGTAGAAAATCCTTTCATCGAGGCAAGGAAAAACTAAAAGAAAGTCCGTTACACAAAGAGAAGAGGGGAAGTTTTGTTCAAAAACGTGGCAAAACATCTTATGACGAGACGCATCCCTCTGGTAAGAAAGATCGCTTTTTCAAGGATAAAGAGAAAATGATAAAAAGTGGACATGAGGAGCATTCTTTTGAGAGAAAGAAAAAGGTAAAATCGTTTGGTGGTGCTATGAAAAAATCTAAACCACATAGGGATGGTGCAAAAACTTCGAAGCGATTTGGAGGTTCACGTGCGGATCATAGGCGGTAAATTTGCTGGGCGTGTTTTGTTTTCGCCTGTTAATCAGTCGATTCGCCCAACGAGTGATCGTACACGTGAAAGCCTTTTTAATATTCTTTCTAGCCGTGAAGAACAATTTTGGACCAATAAACGTATTCTTGATCTTTTTGCTGGTACTGGTGCTTTAGGCATCGAAGCACTTTCACGTGGAGCAAAGGCGGCTGTTTTTGTTGAAAACTCGGTTGAGGGGCGTGGGTTGCTTCAAAAAAATATAGAAGCCTTTGAATTACAGTCGATAGGACGGATTTTGCGTCGTGATGCGACAAAACTTGGCAATATTGGCACAATGCTTCCATTTGATGTTATCTGCGCTGATCCTCCCTATAGCCGTTGTTTAGGTGAACGTGCTTTCGTAGAAGCTTTGCGAGGAGGGTGGGCAAAAGCTGATACACTCTTCATACTTGAAGAAAA
The DNA here is from genome assembly GCF_042194215.1 of Bartonella sp. MR100HLJHH. Lineage (NCBI taxonomy): Bacteria > Pseudomonadati > Pseudomonadota > Alphaproteobacteria > Hyphomicrobiales > Bartonellaceae > Bartonella > Bartonella sp. MR100HLJHH. The sequence goes on along the minus strand of NZ_JBHIMR010000004.1, from coordinate 21,226 downwards.
GAAAGATACAATGATTCATTTACCTGATGTCTTTTATCTAGACGATGAGCGTTTTTATGGTGAGACAGCAATACGTCTCTATAAATTACGATCGCTTACATTTTGAGAAAGTTCTTGTTTTTATCCGGTAGGATGAAAAAATGCTTCTTTACAGTTTTCTTCATTTTATATGGTTTTTAAAAGGTTAAACAGAAAATAAATAAAAGATTCTAATGTTAAAGGAATTGATGAATTTTGATTTCATTATGTTTTTTGTCTGAATCTCTCATTTTTTGAAGTTTTTCATAGCCCCAAGAGCGAGTCTTTTACAATATACGCCCTTTAATATAGAGGGGCCATCTGTTCTTCTGTCTAGCCAAAAATTGCTTTGAGGTGTAATGCTATTGGACCTAAATTAGCAGTATGTATTGCTGCTAATTTTTGTAAGTTATATGCTGATTTGTTAATTTCATCTACATTAAAAGTGTAACACATTGTCAAAGCTTTAGTGTATTATTAGCTTTACTACCGATGAATGTTTTTTCTCCAATAGGATATATATTTCACGACAACAGTTATAATACCTTTTTGTCTAATTTCTTTCGGCTGCACATTAATCATCAACATCTCATTAGCAGCTGAAAGCTTTCAACTATGCAGTCTGCATTTATATCCTAAATAGTGTGTAACTTTTATCTTTATTATTGTATGAACTTAAAACAGATATTTTCTATTTAAGGTAGACAATAGTGTTCATTTATACTGAACATTTGTGTGTTTATTTATTAATATCGCTTGTTGAGTTAATCATTATATATTAAGTAAATCTGAAAGTATTAAGTGTGTTATCGTTATTACATTTTTAAGAATAATTTTTATATTATTCTTTAGCAATAAAGCTAAATGATTTCTAAAACAGGGAAGATTATCATGTTTAAATGGATATATAGCGAAGAAATTAACACAGAAGCGAGTGCTGAGCAAATTTGGGCTATATGGGAAGATGTGTCATCATGGCCTTGCTGGGATAGTGAACTTGAGTGGGTAGAACTTTCTGGTCCTTTCAAAGAAGGGGCTACAGGACGCATGAAACCTAAAAAGGGACCTACAGTAACTTTTACACTTGATAAAGTTATAAAAAATGTTTTCTTTTCTGATTATGCTAAACTGCCTCTTACTCACATGAGTTTTGATCATGAATATATTTGTTCAAAAAAATCTGATTCTTCAAATAACAAAATTCGCCATACTGTAACCATGTCTGGTTTACTTTCTCCTTTCTTTGGAATGGTTATTGGGTCAAAAATTAAGTTACACCTTCGTGATGCAATGATTGAAATGAGCAGACGTGCTCTTATTGAAAACAAAATCATCTCGTAAGGGGGTGCATTTATAAAGAAGTTAATACCTTTACAAAGGCGCAGAAATCTTAGCCTTGTTAGAATGAAATCAGTTATGAGTATATAGCAAATCGATGAGGTATGATTTGTTTTTTCATTAGTCGTTGAAATCGAGTCAAATCATCTGAGAAAATTAATTTTGCACCAAAGATCTTATAAGAGTCATTGAATTTTATTCAATATATAAAAGCTTATGAGGTGCGCATTTTTACTGAAAATAAAGAAAGTTGTAGAAGCTTCTGCTCTTGTGAATCTGTAGGTCAATATTGTCATGATATTTGCCAGTTTCTAGTATTGCGATAGTTTTTGATTTGAGAACCTTGATAAAAGGCATTTTGACTTCTTCTTAAATAGTTTTTATCAACATTACCTCTATTCATGATGTGAGAGCGAATAGTTGTGATTTCCTCAACATAAATAAGTTTAAAATGGAGAAAATTTAATGATATTTGATTCTTTTATGCAAATTACAAAACGATCAATTATAATTATAAATCAAAGTGTTTTTTTTGATTAAAAGATGATGACTTTCTAAAGAGTACAGCTTTAAAAGGCTCTAAAGGATAAATAAGCTCACTCTTAATTTCCGTAAAATTAATTTCGTATCATTGTATATATTTGGTTTAAATGTTTAAAAAAGCGATTTTTTAAAATGCATACAGATATCCTAGTTTCTGCAAATACTTTTGTATCTGTTAAAACAATTATGAGCGATAAACTTGTCAAAATTAATTGGAAGAATACGCTTATTGCAGATTGAATTGAAAGATAGATACAACGTTGAGTTTCATATAAAAGTTTTATTGATTATCGTTTTATGACAATATTACACTTCTTTATTTTTTAATGGAGGGGAAAGAGGAAAGAGTATAGTTCTTAAATCAAAATCTATCCAGTATCTTAGAATTTTTGTTTCAGGAAAAAGAAGTCTGTCAAATTATGCCTGTTTAATAACAAAATAACCGATTAAGGATGACGCATGAAAAAATGAGATGCTCTCGATTAGACGCATTAGAAACGAGAGAGAATGTTATGATTATAACTTATTTCTGATAAATATAAAAAATGAGTTCTTTGTGATACCACGTCCATGAGGGTAAAGAAGTTTATGACTGCTCATTTTGTTGAAACCATAATGAAAGGAAAAATTTTTTATTCCGTTTATGTTTTTTGTTTACAAGATTGCCATCTTATTATGAGAGAGTTTATAGAAGCAAAGAAGTATACACAAATATAAGGCATTTTCTTGATTCTTGCTTGGAAATTAAAGAATGCTATAGGAATAAAGGAAGTTGTTTGACTATCCAGAGGACATAAGGTTTGTGACTTAAGTCGTTTTATGCTTTTCGAATTTTTGAGGATTTTGACTTAAATTCAAGTGTTATTGCTAGGTCGTTTGTTGATTGCCAAGTTTTCGGTTGATTTGATTATCAGTACAGATTGGGTTATCTAAAATGATAAGGGGCAATGAGAAATCTTGAAACTAAAGAAATTTTACGACATATTGCGTCTTTTCATAAAGAAGCTAAAAAGGAAATTATTCGATGCATTAAAAGAAAAAATGCATGAAATGTGCGTAATTTTATGAATAAACATACAAGAGTTATATTCTGATTTATATAAAATTGTCAGAGTGCTTATCAATGTAAATAATAAAATATTTCAGGGAGTCTATAATGACTGACAAAAACCAGATTGAGAAAGCTGTTTCACTGGTTGAAGCAGCAAGGCGTTCTGGGGCAGATGCTGCTGATGCCGTTATTGTTCATGCTCATTCTACCAGTGTATCAGTTCGTTTTGGGAAAGTCGAATCAACAGAAGCAGCAGAGAGCAATGATTTTACTCTAAGGGTTTTTGTTGGAAAAAAAGTAGCAAGTGTTTCTGCTAATTTAGCGTCTTATCCGCAAGAACTTGCGGAACGTGCTGTTGCGATGGCTAAAGCTTCTCCCGATAGTTTATTTGAAGGTTTGGCAGATAAAGAGTGTTTGGTTAAGTCTCCTAAAGATCTTGATCTTTTTGATGATTTTGTGCCAAGCAGTCATTTTTTAACAGAAGATGCTTTAAAAACAGAGGCAGCAGCTCTTGATGTTAAAGGTGTAAGTAATTCTGGTGGCGCTGCAACAGCTTATGGTCGGAGTGGGTTTATTCTTGTGACCAGCGATGGTTTTTGTGGAGCCTATCGCTCCAGTTGCTTTTCACGTTCTTGTAGTGCTCTTGCAGGTGAAGGCACACAAATGGAGCGGGATTATGATTATACAACAGCCTTACATTTTTCTGATTTAGAGGCAGCAGAAACTGTTGGAAAGAATGCAGGGTTTGGTGCTGTCCGACGTTTGGGTGCAGTTCGTGCGGCGACTGGGGGCGTTGATGTTATTTTTAATCCGCGTACGGCTCGCGGAATTGCAGGGCATATCGCATCTATGGTCAATGGAGCCTCTGTAGCTCGTAAAACAAGTCTTTTACAGAATTTCCTAGGCAAGGAAGTGATGAAGCCTAATGTTAATGTAACCGATCAACCTTTGCGATTACGTGGAAATGCTTCTCATCCTTTTGATGGAGAAGGGGTAGAGGGGCAAACACTCAATATTATTGAAAATGGTATTTTAAAAAATTGGCTTCTTTCATCATCTACAGCACGTGAATTGGGACTTAAAACAAATGGACACGGTGTGCGTTCGGCATCATTAGTGCAGCCGACAAGTACAAATTTTGCAATTGAACCGGGTTTAGTATCGCCTTGCGATATGATAAAAGATTTGCGAAATGGATTTTATGTGACCGAATTATTCGGTCACGGCATTGATTTTATTACTGGTCAGTATAGTCGTGGGGCTTCCGGTTTTTGGATTGAAAATGGTGAAATTGCTTATCCGGTGAGTGAAGTAACGCTAGGTTCTGATTTGCTTCATATGTTAGCACATTTAACACCTGCCAATGATATTGATCGGCGTTATGGTACGGCGGCTCCAACATTGTTAATTGAAGGGATGACACTTGCAGGAAAATAACACGCATCATTCTTCTGATTTAAATCTTTTGCGGGATGTTTGTCGAGAGGCAGGAGATTTAGCAATGCGGTATTTTGGATGCACGTTGGATGTTTGGATTAAAGAGGGGAATTCACCGGTCAGTGAGGCAGATTTTGCTGTTGATCATTTTTTGAAAGAGAAGCTTCTTGGAGCGCGTCCAAATTATGGATGGATTTCAGAAGAAACAAAAGATAATCGAGAACAACAAGATTATGAACGCTCCTTTGTGGTTGATCCTATTGATGGAACACGAGGTTTTCTTTCTGGCAGTCCTTATTGGTGTATTTCGGTTGCCATTATTGAGAATGGGCGTCCTATTGTGGGCGTTCTACAATGTCCGGCTCAAGGAGATATTTATGCAGCTGTAACGGGTGGAGGGGCAACATTAAATGGGATAAAACTTCCTCGTTTAGCCTCGGGGGGGCATCGAAAATATAAAATTTCGCTTGATAAATCGCTCGCAAAAAAATTACCAGATGATTTTCTCAATCGAGTTATTCTTTACCATTATCTTCCTTCTCTTGCTTATCGTATTGTTCTTGTTGCTCAAGATGAAATTGATATCGTATTAGTTCGTCCAAATTGTCATGAATGGGATATTGCCGCTGCTGATCTTATTTTGCAGGAGTGTGGAGGGTGTTTTTTATCGCTTGATGCCCCTTTACTATCTTATGGAATTGAACCTTACCAATATGGACTTTTAATTGCTGGTAAAAATAATTGCTGTCAAGATATGATAGATGTTGTTCGTCAAACAAAGTTAGTTTAATCACGTAAAAGCGCGCTAAAATAATCTAAATGATATGGAGGCACATATGACTGAAACCAACGAAAAAAAACAATATTTATATCTTGTATTTGGTGGGGAATTAAAAAATCTTAACAGTAATCAATTTAAGAATCCTGATGATTTAGATGTGGTTGGTATTTTCTCGGATTATCAATCCGCTCAAGAAGCATGGCAGGCAAAAGCACAAAGCAGTGTAGATAATGCATTACAACGTTATTGCATTGTAGATTTGCATCAGTTTCTTGATGCTGAGTTAGGCGATGCAGAGTAAAGCTTGAATATTTGGTCATTATAGCCTGTAGATTGCTTCACGCTTTTGTTTAATCGTCCTTTCCATAGGTACGTTCTTCGGGTAAAATAGAATGCCGTAAAAAAAGAATATGCTTGTTGTTTAAAATTCATATGTTTTCTTAATGAAACATCTTTCAAGGCACCCAAGCACATTCCATAATGGTGTCCGTGCAAGTTATAAAATCCATTGTTGCACCACCATCTTTGCGGTTAATAAAAATGCAAGACAGTTCTATTAACCTATTTACAACAGCAATATTATCATGACGAGCGATCACTCGAAGTTTATGATTATATTGTGAATAGTCACTCTGCTTTTGAATGGAGTATGAAACATTAATGCGTTCAGATTAATAAAAAGAGTAGCATTATTAATGATACCAATTACTACTCCGTTGAGATTATTAGCACTCCCTACTTATCCATTGGAATTTTTCCAACAAGTTATCACTATAAGCTTAGAAACCATGAAAGTCGTTAGAAACTTACCAAAATTAGAAACTTAGAAAAACTGAATAGATTGATGAAGTTAACTTACCTCATAAGTTTTTTTGAGTACTCGTTTAAAACTACAATCTATAAATTAATCATTTTGTGTTGATTATACACAATCTTAAAAGGAATAATACACCATGCGATCTCCTGAAAAGAGAGGATTTAAAATTTTGAAAACTCTTATTTAAATTGCTTTAAGACTTTTAAGAAATTTTCTATTAAACAAGATTAGATTTTTCTGGATTACCTTTAAGAGATTATATCACAATTTAAAATGAGAACTTTATACCGTTCAAAAGTTTTTTTAAGATTAGTTTTACATATTCATTTTATTGAAATGAAATCATAGAGATTAGGCTTTTTTAAAACATATTTTATTTGTTGGATTTATATAGGTTATAATATTTATATGGATTATTTTTTGAAAAATTGATAATACATAATATATGTAAAAATAAGTTTTTTCTCTAAAATACCAACGTGCAAAATTCAAAGTTTTACTAAAATCATAAGAAGTATTTATTCAGTGAGCTGAAAAAAATTGATACAATCTATGTTATAGGTTGTATGATATTTATCATTTATATTTTCAAAATTATAATCGACTGAAATGTAGCTTTGTTATTTTTTGAGTAAGATTTTTTATAGGGTGCAGAATGAAGTGATAAAATCCATATAAGTGACAAAGTTTCATTAAAAGAGATTTAAATAACGTGTATAGGTTATCTTTATAGGAAAATTTTAAAAAAAAATATGGCGATAAAATTACGTTTTTTGTCCTTTATGTATTGAATTTTCTCATGGGTGAAGCGTTTTTTATTCAAGATATGGATGATATTAAAAAAATATGGATGTAACTAATAGTGTGAATTTTTTAACAAAATAAGCATATAGATATCTTAAAATAGCTGGAAGAGGTGATTTTAAATGGTAGAATTAAAGGCACATACGGCTCTTTTAAGCTATCGGATGATTGGTTTTTGCTTATGTCCTGTTATTCCTTTTTATTTGTTCTTCCGTGCTATTCGTGGAAAAGAAGAGTGGTGTCGCAAAAAAGAGCGTTTAGGTAAAAGTTCTCATGTACGCCCCCAAGGTTCGTTAGTTTGGTTGCATGCAGCAAGTGTTGGAGAAACACTTGCACTTGTCCCACTTATAAATTATATTTTATCATTGAAAATCAATGTGTTAATGACGACAGGGACTGTGACATCTTCTACTCTTGTGAAAAAACATTTTGGTAATAGGTTGATTCATCAATATGCTCCTTTGGATTTAGATTTTGCAGTGCGCCGTTTTATTAGTCATTGGAAGCCTGATCTCGCCTTGATTTGTGAATCAGAAATTTGGCCTCTTCGTATTAAAGAACTTGCAAAAATGCGTATTCCGCAGATTTTGGTTAATGCCCATATGTCTGAACGTTCTTTTAAAGCTTGGCAAAAACGACGCGTTCTTGCCAAACATATTTTTAAGGATATTGATTTGGCGATTGGTCAAAACGAAAGAGATGTAGCTTATTACCATACACTTGGCGTAAAATCTGTTACGTTTTCTGGGAATCTCAAGGCTGATGTTGTTCTGGTTGAAAATCAAGCATTGCTTGCACGTTATCGTAATGCAATCGGCAATCGCCCAGTTTGGGCAGCTGTTTCAACGCATGAAGGGGAAGAGGAGATTGCTTTTGAGGTCCATAAGATTGTTAAAAATTATTTGCCAGATTTATTAACAATTATTGTGCCTCGTCATCCTGAACGTTCAGAAGATCTTATCAGAAAATGCGATAATAAGGGGTTGCGTTTTATTCGGAGGAGTAGAGATGCTGTTCCAAACATGAATACCGATATTTTATGGGGAGATACAATTGGAGAAATGGGGCTTTTTCTTCGCTTATCGAAAGTTTCTTTCGTTGGTAAGTCGTTATGTGGAAATGGTGGACACAATCCATTGGAATTGGCTTTGCTTGGTTCTGCTATTTTGACAGGGCCCCATGTTTCAAATTTTCAAGAGATGTTCGAACAATTTTTAACGCATGATGCAGCATATATAGTTCAAGATACAAAACAGCTTGCTATTCAGGTGTATAAGCTTTTAACAAATGAAACATTGCGACAAGAAATGGTTGATAAGGCTCATGAAGTGGCGACAGATATGGCAGGTGCACTTGAGCGCACATTAAAGACTTTAGATCCATTTTTACAACCCCTTGTAATACAAACGGGTTTACGTCAGCGTCAGGGTAGATATGCATATTAGCGCCCCCCATTTTTGGTGGAAAAATAAAAGCTTTTTGCGTTTTGTATTAGCTCCAGTTTCATGGGGGTATGGTTATTTTTCAAGTCGTTTTATGACAAGACAGCCTTCCGTGATTGATTTGCCAGTTTTGTGTATTGGAAATTTTACATGTGGCGGTGCGGGTAAAACGCCGGTTGTTATTGCTTTTAGCAAAGTGGCTAAAGAACTTGGTTTCGTACCTGGTATTGTATCACGTGGTTATGGTGGATCAGTTAAAGGGGTACATCTTGTAAATGAGAAATATGATACTCCACACAATGTTGGAGATGAGGCACTTTTACTTGCACAGCATGCTTTTGTAGCTGTATCACCTAATCGTTATGCAGCGGCACAACGGCTTAAGCAAGAGGGATGTAATCTTATTTTAATGGATGACGGATTTCAAAGTCGCCGTCTTTATATGGATTATACGTTACTCGTTGTTGATGCGATGCGCGGTTTTGGTAATGGAGCTGTCTTTCCAGCAGGACCTTTGCGCGTACCATTAAAAACGCAGTTTTCTTTTATGGATAGTGTTTTATTGATTGGTCATTCCGATGCGCCTGATAATGTTTCTTTTCTTGTTTCTCGTACTGGAAAGCCTTTATATCGTGCTCATCTTAAAGCCATTGCCTCTGATGAGGTTTCAGGAAAATCATTTTTGGCATTTGCCGGTATTGGCAATCCAGATAAATTTTTTAAATCTATTAAAGAATTATCTGGTCATGTGGTGCAAACTTACATGTATCCAGACCACTATTTTTTCACAGATAAAAATTTAAAAAGCCTTATACAAAAGGCTAAAATGCACAATTTATGGCTAGCAACAACAGCTAAAGATTATATCCGTATACAGACAATTCACACGCAAAAAGATTTGAAAAATCTTATTGTCTTTGATGTGAATGTTGATTTTGTTCAAAAAGATTTCTGTCGTATGGTCCTTGAGGAGGTCATGAGCCGCTTTAGAAAACGTTCCCTTGAATTTTTTTGTCTAAAAGGTAAAGGCTAAATTTATAGCTTTCGAGGGTTTATTTTTCTTTTGTTTTTAACAATTGCTTGAGATATGGGTTGCACTCAAGTTCGCGCTGATAGGAGATTTCACAACTAGCATATGCTTCTTGACGGTGATGATTCCAATATTTTAAATCATCTATAGGGATTTTTTGTCCGCTAACAGCACAAATGGTGTAGGTACCATATTCTATAATGTCATATCCATTATTAGAATAATGAATTTTTGCTTCGCGTTCACTATCGGAAAACATTATAATTCCTTTTTACTAATACAAGAGATTCAAGAAAAGTGCCATAAGATATATTATAAAGTCGAGAGTTAATTTAAAAATATTTTTCTTGTCAAAATAGTTAAGAGTTTATTTTCTGCCAAATAGCCGTTCTATATCTGCCAATTTGAGTTCAATATAAGTAGGGCGTCCATGATTACATGTACTTGTATTGGGTATTGCCTCCATTTGTCGCAACAGTGTGTTCATTTCTTCGGGACGTAAAAGGCGCCCTGACCGTATTGAACCGTGACAAGCCATCGTTGCTGCAACATAATCAAGCATTGCTTTTAAATTGTTTGTTGTATCATACTCAGCGGCTTCATCTGCAAGATCTTTAATAAGGGCTTGGACGTTGATCTCTCCTAACATGGAAGGTGTTTCACGCACAACAATTGCTCCTGGTCCAAATGGTTCTATTCCTAATCCAAATTTTTGCAAAGCATCTTTATGCGTTAAAAGGCATGTTGCATCCTCTTCAGAGAGTTCTACAATTTCAGGAATAAGTAATAACTGTGAAGGAAGCGGTTTGGAATAAAGTGCATTTTTGAGTGCTTCATAAACCAATCGTTCGTGAGCTGCATGCTGATCGACAATGATCAAACTATCTTGTGTTTGGGCGATAATATAGTTTTTATGGATTTGTGCTCTGGCCGCTCCTAATGGATAAGATAACTCTTCTGATGAAGATGTAGTGTTTGGAATGTATGTATCCCCACTTGGTATATTTAAGCCCTCCATAATAGGAGTAGCATCTTCTTTTAAACCAAAAGAACTAGTAATATCCAATGGTTTGTGAACCATTGAAGCAGCGGCAAAATGATGAGGTTGTGGGCTATAAGAAGCGGACTGGTGCGTGTTCTTAAAATTGCCTAATGGTTGTTGTACCAATGGTTTTTGTATTTGAAATGCAGCTAGCGTTGCTTCAGAACGGGTTGAAGTAGGACGAATACCAGATTGCTGTAATGCTTCACGAATAGCTCCAACGATCAAACCACGAATTAATCCTGGATCACGGAATCGTACATCAGCTTTGGCTGGATGTACATTAACATCTACCTCAGCAGGTGGGAGATCAATAAAAAGAATAGCGACAGGATAACGATCTCGTGTCATCACATCAGCATAAGCGCCTCGGATAGCGCCCCATAGAAATTTATCACGCACGGGACGCCCATTAACATAAGCAAATTGATGAAGGCTGTTATTTCGGTTGAAGGATGGCAAACAGGCAAAACCCGTTAAGCGCACTGCTTCGCGTTCAGCATTCAGTGCGATGCTATTAGGGGCGAATTCTTTTCCTATAATTTGCGTAATACGTTGCAATTGTCCTCGAATATTATTTTCTGTAGCGGACAGTTCCATAGATGTTCTATCTAGTCCTGAAAGAGAAAAGCGGATATGTGGAAATGCGATAGCAATCCGCTTAATCATATCGCTAATAGCATTTGTTTCAGCCCGATCGGTTTTCATAAATTTTAATCGTGCCGGCGTGACAAAGAAAAGATCACGAACTTCAACAATTGTTCCAAGGTTTGCAGCAGCTGGTTTGGGTCCTACAATTTTTCCTGCAGTAACGGAAATTTCAGCAGCGCTCTCAGCATCTTTTGTTCGTGAAATGAGTTTAAGTTTAGCAACAGAACCAATAGAGGGGAGGGCTTCTCCTCTAAACCCAAGGAAGCAGATATTGTGTACGTCATCGGTAATCTTTGAGGTACAATGGCGAGAAACTGCTAAAGTTAACTGATCTGCAGGAATTCCATAACCATTATCACTCACCTTTATAAAATTTTTTCCACCATTTGCTGTAATAATTTCGATGCGTGTTGCACCAGCATCAATAGCGTTTTCAACAAGTTCTTTGACAACATTTGCTGGTCGTTCAATAACTTCACCAGCGGCGATTTGATTAATAATATTTTCGCTAAGATGGCGTATAATCATAATAAATTCTAACAGGAATCTTAAGGCTTCTATAAAAAATTATGATAACATCATTTGCGCGACATTCAAGAATAAGAGAGTATGGAAGGTATTATTTTTACAATACCTCCTATTTTATTTTATGTTAACAAATCGGTTGGAAAAAACAGAAAAAATAGTTTTTATCACCTTAAAATAGCTTGCACCAATTTATCATCTAGGTCAAAAAAGAAACAATGTAAAAAGGGAAGGCAATATATATGGCGCGTATAAGCGGTATTTTAGCAGATAGTGATATACAAGCTTTGATTGAGAATAACTTTCTCAAGGCTCAGTATCCATTTGATAGATCTCAAATACAACCAGCAAGCCTTGATCTTCGTTTAGGGGAGAAAGCTTATCGTATACGTGCTTCTTTTATGCCGGGCCCTAATACAAAAGTTTTGGATAAGCTTGAACGGTTAAAGTTACATGAGTTTGACTTACGAGACGGAGCCGTTTTGGAAACGGGGTGTGTTTATATTGTTCCTCTTTTGGAAAATTTAGCTTTACCAGAATTTTTATCTGCTGTTGCCAATCCCAAAAGTTCTACAGGCCGATTAGATATTTTTACGCGTGTCATTACGGATAATGCTCAGGAGTTTGATAAAATTTGTGCTGGTTATCATGGTCCTCTTTATTTGGAAATTAGTCCACGCACATTTCCAATTTTGGTGCATAAAGGCTCACATTTATCACAGCTTCGGTTTAGAAAAGGGCAAAGTTATTTAAATGAAGTTGAGTTACACACTTTGCAAAAGCAAGAAACACTGATATCGGAGGATATTCCTAATATTAGCGCTGGTGGTATTGGTCTTTCCATTAATTTAAAGGGAGACGAAAACGGCCTTATAGGTTATCGTGGTAAACATCATACAAGTGTTATTGATATTGATAAACGTGCTGTTGCCCACGTTTTAGATTTTTGGGAACCTCTTTTTGATCGTGGTCAAAGGGAGTTGGTTCTTGATCCTGATGAATTTTATATTTTAGTTTCACGAGAGTCTGTTCATGTGCCTCCGCTTTATGCTGCAGAAATGACTCCTTTTGATCCTTTAGTTGGTGAGTTTAGGGTGCATTATGCAGGCTTTTTTGATCCAGGATTTGGGCATATGGAAGCGGGTGGAAAAGGAGCAAGAGCGGTTTTAGAAGTGCGGAGCCATGAAGTTCCTTTTATCTTAGAGCATGGTCAAATGATTGGCCGTTTGGTCTATGAGCATATGCTTAATCGACCATCAACCCTTTATGGACATGATGTTGGATCACATTATCAAGCACAGGGTTTAAAGTTGTCCAAGCATTTTAAATGAGTTGGAAACTACGAGTTTTGATAACATGTATGCAGAAAGTGTATTTTGGATAAAAGAAAATTTTGTTCTTCGCAAAATTGGCGCCATTCATTCTATTTTTAGTTTCCAAAGTTATTGCATCCCTTGCATTTGAGAGGCATTTTTACTTCTTTTTTTCAAGAGGTTTTATCTATACGAACTTCGTTTATGATGTGCAAAAGAATAGTTTTGATTATTTCATCATGAAAAAATCTAAAATGAAAGAATTTTACTATATTCAATATGTTATTCGTATTTATTGATTATAATAAATCAATAAATTACTAAAATTCAATATAACAGTAACGTATTTGTTTTTCAAAGTAAACATGCGAGATTGGATGCTGCTATTGCTCCATTTTTCTAGAGCTTGAATGACCAGTATATTTTATTTCGTATAAAAATTATCCTTGAAAGCCAATAAAGAAGTTTTTCACTACAGTTTAGTAACAATTTTTTTAATAAACATTGTTCTACTTTTAGTAACTCATTTATAGCTTCAAGATATAAAATATTGCTAGAAAATTATTCAATTCAATATGGAAAGCTTCTACTCGTATGAACATTAAAAAAATTTTTTATGCTTTATGTGAATTAGGCACTGTATATTTTTATAAACTTTCATGAATAAGTAACAGGTCTCAGTTTTGAGTATTGATATAAGAAGATTTCTGGATGTATGCGACAGCTTTATTTCCAGTATTAATAAAGTATTTTTTTATCTTTTGGGGGAGATTATGGTTTATACTTAATGACTACAGGATCTATATTCTTATAACCGATAATTTAAGGATCTTTGGAGGGAGAAACGACTTTAAATTATAACTAATTAAGCTGCGGAGCAATCGCTTTCGAAGAGGTATTCGTTTAAAGAAAGTATAATATTTCAATTGTACATGAACAATATATGAGAGGATACGTTATTAATGATACCCCATACTGTGAGATTTTAAATTTGGATAGGAGAAATAAAGACATTGTTTTTATCAATTAGTTTTTTTAGAAAGTTGCAATCTCTGTTGCTTCTATCTATTCAATAGAGCGTTTTGGGAGAATATCGAGTAGGAAGGTACACGGGTTCGCTTTTATGCGTTTTAGTATGTCTTCTCTTTTTATTTAGGAACAATGGTGCCATCAATGATTATTTCTTCAACACTTGATTATCGTAAGGCGGCAAAGCGTCGTCTTCCTCCCTTTCTTTTTCACTATATTGATGGTGGGGCTTATGCTGAAGAAACGATGCGACGTAACTGTACAGATCTTCAAGCTCTTGCACTGCGTCAAAGGATTCTGAGGCAAGTTGGTGAAGTTGATCTTTCAATCAAGCTTTTTGAACAGACACTTGATTTACCGATTGTACTTGCACCTGTTGGGCTAACGGGCATGTATACACGTCGTGGAGAGGTAGAAGCGGCGCGTGCCGCAGCGGCAAAAGGGATTCCTTTTACTCTATCCTCTGTTTCAGTTTGTCCCATTGCGGAAGTGCAAGAAGCGGTTGGAGGTGCATTTTGGTTTCAACTTTATGTTCTCAAAGATCGCGGTTTCATGCGTGATGCACTAGAACGGGCTTGGTTAGCTGGTGTACGTACGTTGGTTTTTACAGTTGATATGCCAGTTCCTGGTGCACGTTATCGTGATGCGCATTCGGGGATGTCTGGTCCTTATGCTGGATTACGTCGTTTTTTACAAGCGTTTACTCATCCATATTGGGCTTGGAACGTTGGTGTTATGGGGCGCCCCCATGATCTTGGAAATGTCTCCACTTATCTCAAAAAGAAAATTGCATTGGATGATTACGTTGGTTGGCTTGGTGAAAATTTTGATCCATCAATTGGTTGGCATGATCTACAATGGATTCGCGATTTTTGGAAAGGAAAAATGATTTTGAAAGGTATTCTTGATCCAGAAGATGCACGAGAAGCAGTAAAATTTGGTGCGGATGGTATTGTTGTTTCTAATCACGGTGGACGTCAGCTTGATGGTGTATTATCAACAACACGAGCGTTGCCTGCAATTGCGGATGCTGTAAAGGATCATTTGACTATTTTAGCGGACTCAGGTGTTCGTTCTGGTCTTGATGTTGTACGCATGATAGCACAAGGTGCGGATGCTGTTATGATTGGCCGTGCTTTTGTTTATGCGCTTGCAGCAGCAGGTAAGAAAGGTGTTATGCATCTCCTTGATCTTTTTGCCAATGAAATGCGGGTAGCTATGACACTGACCGGTACTCAGACAATCAAAGATATTACACGCAAGAGTTTAGTAAATATAGATGTTTTTAAGCAATGAAAGCAATATGTTATACTGCTTTCAGAAAAAGAAAGTCTTTTTATAGAGGAGCATAATTATATATTTTACAAATATGTTGACAGTTAAATTTAAATAGAAAAGATCAAAAAGCTCCTCTATAAAATCACAGAAAATACTCGGTAATTACAATAATATTAACGCAAAAATCTTAATAATAATAAACACAAAAAAAATACTAATAACATTGCATACATCTTTTACTTACTTTATTAAAAGCTCATTCTATGGATAAAAAGGAACAAGCGCTGATATTAAAGGTAAAACAACTGTTGATATAGAAAAAATAGATATAAATAATGCTGTGAGCATTTTTCCCTCCTATATATAAAAATATAACATGTTAATTACTTCTTTCCCACATTAGCATAAAACGTAAATTTATAAGCTTCATTTAGTTTTATTTTAATATAGAATAATATTAATTATGGTATATAAATAAAATTATTAAAAATGTCAATATGTATTTATTGAAAGTTATAATTATAATAAAAATGGATCTAATAAATAATATTTCTATAATCTATATATTATTTATATTAATTTTATTGGATAATATATTATATGGGTATGATATTGTTTTTATGGAGTACATTTTTAAGCAATGAAAAAAATACCCATCCAATCTTTAAAAAAGCTCGTTTACTGAGAGCAAGACTGCGTGAATTAATGTGCTTTTCTTTCTTATTTTCTTGCATCCTCAATGAGTTATGATGTTTTTGAACTGGCGAACATATTAGGAAGCAGTTGAATATTTTTTGTATAGTATGTCATTGCTAACACTGTTTATGCTTTCTCTATTGATTGCATAATTTATTAAAAATCCAGTTTGTTTTTATTGCAGATGGGGTCGTTAGGTATTCCTAATGATACAAATTGGCATAGAATGTTTTGTTCTATAAGCGATTTAACAATTGCATCTCTAGGCTTCTCCATTGATACTATGCTCTTCACAGACAATAACAGATTGGTGAGATTGGCATAACTCTAGCACAGATATATTATCTCAAAGTTGAATTGTTGGCACACTTGTAAACGTTGGGATAACTTTATGTTTTTTGAAGCTCTACAGCAATATCAAGACAAATCTGAACAGGTTCTTCAGTAGCAAGTAAGAGAACACCTTTCCCTTTTTAAACAGAAGTTTTTCTGATATCAATTTTTAAAGCATTTTTATGAATATTCATAACAGCGTGTTTTTCAAATCTATATAAACGGGTACAGGATTACTCAGAGTGGAAAAAATTACAGTTTCCATTTGATCGAATTACTCTCATAAGTAATTGGATAATATTTACTTTATCGCTGAATAAAAAAGAAAAGTTTTCTTTCTTTAAATAGAGGATGTGTTGTCATCTAGCCAATAGGGATAGTTTGCGAGAAATTTGTTCGATGCAAGACAACTTAACATTGCAGCTACTTTTTATCATTTGAAGCTGTGAAAAGAAGGCTAAGATAGATGAAAGAATGTAAAAAATAATGGATACATTTTAAGATAAAAAATTATAATTCTGTTAATTCCACAACAGTTGCTGCTGATATTGGTAACAAAAGAAATTTGACTAAAAAAATTATCAAAATTATTGAGGATATTTCTCATAGCATGTAGACTAAATCTTTTGTTGGTATGGCTGGGATTTTCTTTGAGCAGAAATTGATTCTATCCCCTGAAATCAGCAATAATCTCTCAGGTGATGTCGTAAACTTTTTGGGGATGTTACAACGCTACTATCGTCCTTTTATGAAAAATGCTAGCATTTCAGATGAGTAGCTGTGAGGAGTTTCAACGTTTAATACAGCAAGAGCCAGCAACTCTCACGGATTTAGAACAGGCTTCAAGGTTTTTATATTTACAGCGATTAAGTTTTAGAGGGAAGGTAAATCGTACGATGAGAGTTGAAATCCGTCGTAGCGCGTGGGTTTAAGTCTTTCCAATTTGAAGGCGTGCTAAAACTTATTTGCCTCTGTTTAGCAGGTGTTAGCATTGAACATTTAAACTGGTCCGATTTTATTGTGCGTTATGATCATCTAAAAACTTGTTTTATCTTTCACCACTTTATTGTGGTTCTGAAGGTTATTCCAGAAAAGCTTTTATAAGCGGGAGAATTATCAGCCGATGTCTAAGCTGCTTGCATAAATAAAAGGGAGGTTTCTTTTGTCATTAAACAATGTGCTAGAAATTCAAAAAACTTTAGTTAACTTCATAAAAGAGATTACATCATCTTATACAGATTGCTCTTCAAATAATACAATTTCTGGTAAGGAATGAGGCATCACCAATTTTGATTTCTAAAAAAGAAACAATACGCATTAAAGAGTCTTTAAATTTGTAGACTTTTTGAGAATCCTTTCAGAATCTTTTGAAAAAAGTGAACTGATAGAAGATTTGCTATCAAAATATAGAAACTTTTCTAGCAAGTTACGAATAAATCTAAAAATATATATTAAATATAAAAAACAGAGTGACATGCTTGTAGACTGGGCTTTAGAAACAAGAATCAAAATGTATAAAGATGCATAGAGGCAAGATTGGTACAGATCATTTTTATGATTCAATAAAAAATAAAAACTAAAGAAAAAATTCTATATCAAAAATTTAAGGTGGTTTAAAAGGTGGGCGGGCAATGCATAGAAGGATGAACGAGAAGGTGAATTAGGTGAGGGCGATTTATAGATTATCAGCATCTTTTGTAAAAGTATCTCCCTAAGGTAAATATTGTGATGAAGTAAGATTGTGGTTGAATGTTCGAAAAGATAATACGCACTCTTAATTTTTCCGTTATACACATCACAATAAACGCCGTGAAAGGCACGTTACAAACTTTCTCTAAAAGCAGCATATGAGTTTGCAAGATATTACAGTGATATTTTAAAAGAAGGTAATGGTCCCATTTTATTTCAGGAACAAGTTATCTTACAACAGCAAAGCAATATTTTTCAAGAAATTGCAAAAACGGCTTTTGAAAGCAAAAAAGCAGAGTTGAAAAATGAAGGTAAAAACGGTTGCTGGTTTTCTCCACTAGAGTTTCATGTTATTTCCCACATAGGGAATTTACTACAGAAAAATTAACAGCCAATATCACTCACAATGTTTTTGCGCCACTTTAGCATGAAAAAGCAGATACCGTGCGAAACTATTTATCTTATCTTCAACATCATTATTACGATTAGAAAGCTGAAACAACGTCATTCACAAATCACATAAAAGCTGTCCATTATTCATTATACAATCCCGTGGATTGTTTTTCTTAAGCATGCCAAATCCTATTTTGTTGAAGACAGAACGTTGTGTATCATTAGTTCTTTGAACGACGATAGCAGTGCAATCCGTAAAATCTTTTCTCATCTTCTTTTGGTAGGATAACAAAGATGCTCTTAGAATACATCAATAGACTCAATCACTTTATACAAATATAACCTTGTTGAATTCTTTCGCTTCAACTCAGACATCTCCGTCACTCTAATTAAATCCAATCGACCACCAGAGTGTTTTTATCCTTTAAGTTCTTTTACTTTTAATCTGAATATATCGACCTCTTTCAAATCTTTTCATTGATTAATGTTTCAGAGGAATTGTATCTTTAGCACTTTATTTTCCGTTTATGTCTCCAACCACATAGACCTGCACCTTGTTCATTATGTTTTAAATATCTCTCGCCAAATTTGGATTAATCACATTGATATCTTGTCGATTAAAATAAATTGGCAGCCATCCAATACAAGAAGTTCGTTCATTCGTCGCGCAGCCAGTTAGAAAGCTTAGTACGCATAGCAGCATCACTTTTCTTATTAATCTTCATTTTCTACCTTAAGCCGTGTTGTCCTATCTTGAAAGCTTCCTTTGTTTGCTTTTGCTTCTCAACTTGTTTCCCAAGAAAAAAGGCTTTCACTAAAGCTATAAGAAAAGTTGCTATGGTCACTGACGTCATTGTTAGATATTTTTTTATCCATAAGATCATAGGCGGTGTTCTTGAAAGCGTTTAGCAATGTATACCATAGCTGTACAAGCAGCTAAAACCATAATGCCTGCTAAAACCCATTGAACAGGACCATTTCCTGAAAAAAGCCCTCCAAGCCCTGAAAAAGAACCTATGATTGGTGCAAGAGCTTCTACTTTGCAAATACCTGTCACACCTTCTGATTCTACTACATGATAATTTGGGGCAACATGAGATCCTTTCGCCCATAATCCTGCTTCGGCTGCTCGGCGATTGACAAGACCTTGGATACGTTTTCCTCCTACTCTTGTCCATTTTTGCAATTCAGTTGGTACCACTTCATATGCACCTTTATTGAGCTTTTTTAAAAGTGTAGAATTGCAAAAGGCTGTTATTCCTACGTTATAGCAAAATGATACTAATGCCGCGAATTGTTCATTGTTTAAAGGAACGGTAACGGCTTTTTCAACAACGAGTTCACACTCTCTCAAATCCTGACAAAGGATTTTTTCAGCTTCTTTTTCCGTAATTTGCATGTCTTTGTGGACGCTTGGAGCACCAGCAGCATTTGTATGTCCATAACCAATTGTCCATACACCACCAGAATATTCATAAGCCGATAAACGTAAGCCTTCCAATTGCTTAATCAATGCAAGCCCTTCTTTTGATATTTTTCGCATTATTCTTACCTATAAAAAAACTACACAAAGCAGGATATGAATCGAAAACTTATATCTACTCATTTTTAAGAACAGAACAGCGAAAGGGCATAATAAATTCAAAATCTCCATAGTGAGTTATGTTAAAACCCATATCGTTTTTTGAACAAATATTATGCTAAACACCATTCATTTTGCAGCAATTGATCTCCATCTCAATATAATAACTTTATAATAAATCCATTTATAATCAGATAGATTTTACTCATAAATTCTTACAGTTGATCCAGAATGATTTAGAAGAACTTTACTTAAAAAAACTTCAATAATCCTGATGAAAAAAAGCATTTTTTAACAAAAAAATAAGAGATATAATAAGTAATGAAATAATAGGTATTGATTTTCAAGTAATTGCATAACCCATAACTTACACCATAGAATTATTTTCATAAAAACAAAAAAACATTACAGTTGAATATTATAGATCTACAAATTATCTTAGAATCAACACGATATACACATAACGTATTATACATATTTAATCAAAAAATCTATAGTGAATTTAACTGTTATTTATTTTTTCCTCTAATTGCTTAATTTTCTTAAAAAATATCTTTATGAAGGATTTTAAATAAAATGTTATATAAAAACATAATCGATATTTTCTCCCTCTCTAGTAGTTTGTTTCCAACTAAAACAATATAGTAGTGGAGCATATTCAATATATGGACCAATGATATTGGATAGTGTTGTAAAGAATATTGTATTGTAATAAACTTGAATGATGATTTCGGTTTCATATATTTTTCCATATGAATAACGCTTTCGTCTTTTTCATATGAAGTGTTTTATGGGGCATTCGGGGACAATGGTATCATCTTTGTCTAGTGTTGTATTGGCTACGTTTCCAGAAGCGTCTTAAACAAATCAATCAAGCTATTGAAGTCTTTTTAGAGGCAATAGCACAAGAGATACAAAAGATTTTAACAAAAAGCCGCTTGAAGATATGGTAGGTTCTCTCCTCCTAGCATCTCCGCTCATTTGTATAGCATAAAAAAGAGAAAGGTAATGAGATGATATTTGATGATGGCGATAGATATGTAACAACCCGTGAGTGTGCACAGCTTTTTAGTGTATCCACAACAACGATTCGCAATTGGGTGCTTCAAGGTGTATTTCTAAAGCCATATAAGGTAGGGAGAGCAGTGAGGTGGAGAAAGAAAGAGATTTTAGCATTTACTCCAAAGAAATAAGAACAAATTAGGTAAAATTATATAAACTGTAGAAGGTGGTCTTCAAACAGATAATTAAATAAAATCTATATGTTCTAATATGATAAAGAGAAAAAGTGGTGCCGCATGCCGGCAAGCAGGGGCTTAGCAACAAGATTCAAAGTATATAAAGATGTGTAAGGGCGTATTGATGTCTATAGCTTTTTATGATTCAATAAAAAAAGTAAGTATTAAAGAAAAAATCTCAAATCAGAAATTAAAG
>NZ_JBHIMR010000039.1:0-3923 GCF_042194215.1 Bartonella sp. MR100HLJHH | reverse complement strand
AAAAATTCGTAATGATATCTGTGATGATAATCAGTCACTAAAAGACGCTGCTTAAATAACGCGTGGGCGCGGCGGGGCCCCCCTCCTTTAAACATCTCATTTAAAAATTTAAATCTCTTTATGAAGGAATTGTGCTCATGCAAAAGAAGTTTGCACTCACAAATGAAACGCGTGTATTTGGTAAACATGTTCTCTACCGTATTAAAGCATTAAAAGACTTTTCTGATGTTAGAGCTGGTACCTTAGGCGGCTTTATTGAAAAGGAAGATAACCTCTCTCATGATGGCAATTGCTGGGTCTATGATGATGCTCTTGTGTTTAAAAATGGTCACGTTTATGAAAATGCAAGGGTTTTTGGCAAGGCTGTCACTTGTGGTCATATCTATGGTCATGCGCGGGTTTATGACAATGCTATCGTTGCTGGCTATGTCTATGATAATGCCCATGTTTATGGCAATGCTGTTATTTCTGATAATTCCCATGTCTATGGTAATGCGCGTGTTTATGGCAAGGCTATTATTTATGATAATGCCTATGTTTATGACAATGCTAGGGTTTATGAAAACGCTCGTATAGCAAATAACGTGCATGTTTTTGAAAATGCCAATATTCATGGAATTGCTGTTATTCGTGAAAATGTCGGCGGGTCTACTAAAATAAAAACCTATACTGAACGTCTCTCTCCTTATGGTGAATTAGAGATTGTCTGGGTCTAATCTAAAGCAGTGTAAATGAAAGCACGGGCGCGGCGGAGGCGCCCCTCTTTCAAATTTTCCCATTCCAAATTTTAGCAAACGTTTATCACATTAGATTGTGAGGATCTTCTATGTGCAAAAAATACGAATTAACCAGTGAAATCAAAAAAATCAAACATGCTCTTACTCGAAATATTACAAGCCTTTATCGCATTAAAGCTTTAAAAGATTTTGATGATATAAAGGCGGGGTCTTTAGGCGGCTTTATTGAAAAGGAAGTTAACCTATCCCATGATGGCAATTGCTGGGTCTATGATGAGGCTTGTGTCTACGGTCATGCAAGAGTGTATGAAAATGCAAAAATACGGCATTATTCGCAAGTCTGTGGTCAAGTTTATGGCAATGCTGAAGTCTATGGAAAGGCTTTTATCTCTCAATATGCTAAAATTTATGACCATGCTTTTATCTATGGCAATGCTCATGTTTATGGCAATATTTATGGTAATGCTCATGTAAATGGTAGTGCCCGCGTTCTTGCTGATGCTCATATTTATGACCATGCGCATGTTTCTTATGATGCTACGATTTTTAGTTATGCACGCGTTTATGGTCATGCCAAGGTTTCTGGCTTGGCATGTATTTATAGCCATGCAAAAATTTATAATTATGCTGTTATTAATGGTCGTGCAAAAATTTATGGCAAGGTTTATGGGAATGCTTGTGTGAGTGGCTCTTGTGAGATTTATGGCTCTGTTTATGGCAATGCTAAAATCTCATATTGTGCAACGATCTGGGGGCGTGCTTATGGCAATGCTAAAATCAACAAAAAAAGCAAAGTAAGGTTGGTTCCAAAAAATTGTGAGGTTTATGAAAGGGATAATGTTGTCAATATAACTGATAAAACAGAATAAAAAGAGACATGGGGGGCGTGCATTCTTTATGGTTATAAACGCATATAAAATGCATTGTTATAAACATATCATAAAAGAGAGAGTAAAATAAAAAAAAGCCGTGCCAAGTGATATGACGCGGCTTTCAAATGTCTATTCTAATGATTAAAATGAATCATCCACATGGAGTAATGAATGCATATATACAAAACGTATCATATTGCAAGCGCTCTATGAGAGATATAAAAACTTATCAAAAGAAACGTAAATGTGCGTATGATCTTTAATCACTCATTTGAATGAGAGAGCCTATAAACGCTTTCATGGCTATCAAACGTACCAAACAAATCAAAATGCTCGGTAGCTTTAACAAAACGGTTTTTACATTTACAAGCATTGGTTTTTAAAACAATCTCTCATAAAGACAACAAACAACCGCTTTTATCAAATGCAAGGCTTTAAAAACTGTTATAAACATCAGTTTCAAACGTTTAAACGTTCATTTAGAAAGGGTCTCATAAGCGTATTTTTAAACTATAACTTTTAAAACGTTTCTTAGTATCAAGTCTAAAGTAGATAGTAATTCTACTGCCATGGCATTGTTCGCTTCCATTTTTTTGTGGAAGCGAATACAGTTGCGTTCTTCAAAACTAGCTATGCACTATATTCATTAAAAAGCTTTTGATTTCATAAGATATAATGTTTTAAATTTCATGACCTTTATTTTCTACCTCGGTAAAAAATACCGTGGTTATAAAATCAATCTTGTCTTTAAATCCTTTGTGCAATCTTTATGAATTAAACCTATAAGCTTATGAATGCTTCAAACAGTTAATTGCTTTAATGCCATTTTAAGGTTTTTCCCAATTTTGGGGAAAACTATATGATCTCTATTTTCTATAAATACGTATCTTTTGATACAATTTACCTTATAACAGTTTCAAACGATTATCCTCTAATAGGTAATAAAATATTGCTATAAGGGATATAGATTTTTGCTTCCCAATTTTGGGAACCAATAATTTTGTTTTTATCATGCGATTAACAATCCAATTATTAAAACAAGATGTGATCTTTAAACGTATGTTATCGATTATTTCAAACAACTAAATTTTTAACAATGTGATTTGTGCTGTGATAAAAACGTATCATAAAATTTATAAACTGTTATGAATGATATCGGCTTTTCATTTCATTTGAATACACACATGCGTTATAATATTTGCATCATGATTTGCTTTTTATGGTCTATTCATACATGGCAATCTTATATAAAAAATAGTCAATTTAAACATGCATAAAAGGATGGATTCTTGAGTGGATTCATATAAAATAATTGCAAACAACATATTGACTTTATTGTGTTTTTTGATATGATATTTCTTACACGGTCTAAGCTATTTTGAAGGGCGGCATTAAAAGACGGATTCTGTCCAACCGTACCACCAGAAGCCATATGTCTAAGATTCATGGCTGCCGACGTTGGATTATAGA
Source organism: Bartonella sp. MR100HLJHH (assembly GCF_042194215.1). NCBI lineage: Bacteria > Pseudomonadati > Pseudomonadota > Alphaproteobacteria > Hyphomicrobiales > Bartonellaceae > Bartonella > Bartonella sp. MR100HLJHH. The sequence goes on along the minus strand of NZ_JBHIMR010000039.1, from coordinate 844 downwards.
TTGTATTCATCAAAGAGCGATTTTGATAATGATGAGGAATACTGCCAAGACCACTAATGCCATAGCGCGTTTGATCACTTAACGGGGCAATACGAGGTCCCCCATACACATTACCCCCAATCCCTGTGTCATACATTTGATACGCATCCCTACCCCCACGCTTAAATACATTTTCCATCCAAGCAGGAGGGGCGCTTGTCTGTACCTGCTTTTGTTCTGTTGTTGCTGGTGTCTTGCTCCCCATTTCACAATTCCTTCCTGTAATAAAGCATATCTATGCTGTAACCTTGCTTGTCCAATGCACGTTTCCAACCCAAACGACCCAAGATCTCCATTTCAAAAGCGCCATTCTCACGCGCCCAATCCTCTGCAACTTGCAAATTGTCAACTTGATCAAGAACACCATTGCCACTACATTCACAAATCAGAGCGCGTTTCTTTCCTAAAACTGTCTGTTGTATCTGGGTCGTGACTGCTGCTAAAAAGCGCTCTTCATCATCCAAAACAAGCCATAACTGTTTCTTACCCGTGCAAATAGATTCAATGAGTTCTTGCAACGTAATTTCATGTTTAAAACGCTCTACATACGCATTAAAAGATGCAATGATTTCTTCAAGATAAGGGGCTATACGCTCTATATCCCAAGAACTGGTCAAAAAGACTTTTGCCATTACCCTCTACCAAAAGGACGTAAATCCAAATTAAACCCCGTAATCATCGTACAAGATATTGATTTATAATGATAATTCACTGTTTTGTATGTTGAGTGAGAGTCCCGAATAACGTAAGATTCTCTCATTTCAAATCTGTTTATCTTGAATCAATCAAAACCACTATTTGCACA
>NZ_JBHIMR010000038.1:0-4188 GCF_042194215.1 Bartonella sp. MR100HLJHH | reverse complement strand
GCGGTACATTTTTATTCTCCGCATGTTGCTCTGCATAAACAGCCGCCTCATAGGGTGGTGTAAAAATGCCATTGAGGAACACATGCACCTTGCCATCAGAACCTTCTTGTAAATGCTGCTTTTCCTCATCCGTTAAATAATGAAAGTGAGGAAACAATCGCGCCATTCCAAGCGAAGGCAAGGATGGCGCATTGTTGATCATCACAAGCAAGACTTAAGGATAGCATTCATATTGTTCTGGATGCTTTTTACAAAAAGGGCTGTTTAAGCGCTTCTTGACACTGCGCCTCGGGATCACAGCGCCTGGACGACAAATCGGGAGATTTTCGGCTTTATGATTTACACACCATCCCCCCCCCCTTTCTTCATAGCGGAATCCTGATTGAACCATGCAAGCATGAATTGTTGCTATTGCATTATTACTGAGCTTTCTACTTTCTGGATCCTTATCATAAGGGGTTGGCATACCGCATTCTAACAAGGCTTTTCCTATCTCAGTAAAATCTGCTCCTGGCTTTTCCCATGCCCCTATAGAAGATGTGGGAGTTTTATTAAACTGGCACCCAGCTATACTCAATAGAGTTATCGCACTTAATAATTTTAAGGTTTGTTTCATTTTTTCCTCCATGATTTAATTCAAGGTTTTTGTTCTAGATGAGATGTGCCATAATTATATCTACATTCATAACTCGCGTCTCCAAGACAGGTATGGGAACTTATGGGATTCATGATCACTCTCCACCATTCTGTCCAAGCATTACTGCCAGCAGGTATTGTCTCATAAGTATAGTCATTGCCACCAATCCACCGGCTTACAAAGTCATATCTATTCCCATCAAAGCCAATGGTAGTTTGTTTGCCACCACTCACATAACCTAACAGACCGGATGCCGCCAAAACATTAGCCGCTGGTCCATGGAAACTGATCGTTGTATTGCCAGCTACATCATTTACACCTTCTTGTTTGAAAGAATTCATCATATTAAAGCCTGTCAAACTGCCACGACTATGGGCATCAAAATGCAATCCTGTGTTACCATAGCGAGACATTATATCTTTTGCTTCTTGTGTGGAATTGGTCAAACCCCAAAAGTTATTTTCCATAAACTTCTGGTAGCCTGCGACCAGAAGTTCTGAGATAGCAGAATCCGCTTGGGGGAACACAACAAAATAAAGCGGTACATTTTTATTCTCCGCATGTTGCTCTGCATAAACAGCCGCCTCATAGGGTGGTGTAAAAATGCCATTGAGGGACACATGCACCTTGCCATCAGAGCCGGCTTGCAAATGTTCCTTTTCTTCATCTGTTAAATAATGAAACTTAGGTATTTTTTGTCCACGAGCGTCTTTGATATACTGTCCATTTTCATCTTTGCGATAAATAATATTTCCGTCTTCATCACGGTCGACCACAGCGATGGGGTGCTCTTTGATAAACATGGTTTTATAGGAATCATCGCTGTATTTAAACCCCTCTTCTAAGAGTTGGGTTGCCATTTCGCGGTTTTCATGGACGATTTGTTCCAGCTTGCCTACATCGAGTTGTTGTACACCCTTATGGGCGGTGGCAGTATCACGATTAAGGGAGGCTATGGCTTGCTCAACATCTTGCCCTGTCAACGCCTTCTGCCCTGCTTCATTTGTCAGCACAATAGTGCTATCGCTAATGGCGGATTTGGTATAGCCTTCCTCTGAATCTTTGGCTTTTGCATGATCTAAAACATTTTTGGCAATGTTTTTCCCGACACCATATTTGCCCTGATACATCGGACCACCCGCAGAAATGCTGATCCCATCGCTGCTGGCTTGCGCATGCGCACTGTTGCTGATGTCACTGGTGGTAATGCTTCCTGTGGTCAGGCTGTTTTTTTCTGCCGGCGCAGTGCTGGAAATAAGCCCTCCGGTCAGCGTTGTTTTATCTTTAACGTTGATCTTAAAACCGCCATCACCCGCTTTGATGCCTGATTGTTCCACAACACTATGATAATCACTAGAGGATTTATCCTTGTTCAAGGAAATATTGGTTGAGGCTGCATCATCCTTTTTTCCACCATTAAACCCAATAGAAAAAGAGTTTTGCTTGCTGGAACTTTGACCCGTATCACTGCGACTGGTAATGTTCAAATCACGACCAACCTCCATTTCTACATGGTTTGCAGAAACCACGGCACCTGCCAATGTGGTATCCTCTCCACTGCTGGTATGAACAGTGCCAGTGCCTATAATATGGCTGTTCTTTTGCTGAACCTCCTCACTGGAGCCCTTGCCTTTACCAAAAGAGGCGTTACCCATCCACCCTGTGCCACCAGTACCATAACTATACCCAACATTCATTGAAGCGCTTTCACTTCTGTTTTGTGTGCTTTGCGTGTTTTGTGCACTTTCAAAGAGGATATGTTGTCTTGCATCCAAGGTGATATTCCCGCTCTGTTCATCATTTGCATAGACTGGATTGGTACCAGCGATAATATCAGCGCCAATACTATGGATGCTGCCTTCATGGGCATGGATATTAATAGAACGCCCTCCTTCTATGCTATCTGTCACCGCAGTAGATGTCTGAACAGATGCCTCCTCCTTCTCTGTCTTAAAGCCCACGGTTACGCTAGCAGAAACATCAACAATATCACGAATAGACTGTTTGTTTCCACCTTTCATCCCATTATAAAGACCTTTGCCTTTGCTATAGAGATCATAGCCTTTTAGACCAGCAATAAGACCATTACCGATTTTGTGTTTTGTATCCCCATGACCAAAACGTTTGGCTGCATCCTTTACATCTTTTACTGTACCAAGAATACCCACATTGACAGAGCCTGTCACACCAGCAAAAGACTTTTCATGCTTTTCTTTTGCGTTAGAGGTATCATAGCTTTCTGATAGTGTGATATTATTGCCGGCATCAATGTTGACATCACGATCCGCCGAAACAATGGTTGCTTGTAAGTTCACATCATTGCCACCATTGATCTGCACATCTTTTCCCGCCTTGAAATTAGATGGCGTATTGGTATTTTCCCATTGGTCCCCTGTGTCTTTGGCGCTCGCAATTCCAACACCCACGGAAGCACCGCTAGGGTTCTTTTCAAACTGAAACCCAAAACCTGTGCGTTCTTCCTTTGAGCTTGCGCTATGACGATTGTGACCAGGTGAAACATTCACATCATGGGCTGCCGAAACATGAATATTTTCTTGCGCAGTAAAATCAGAGCCCTCCACGTTCACATCTTTTTTGGTGGCGGTGATGGTGATATTTTTCCCATTGAGAGAAGAGCCTTGATGCTCAAAACTCTCTTCATTTTCTGTCTTTCCCTCACTCCCGTATATCGACACAAAACCCTTGCCCGATCCCACACCAAAACCCGTTTCATGGGTCTCTGAATGGCTGCTATGGTGGTCCGTCATGCCATCAATTGTCACATTTTCTCCCGTCACATGAATATCTTCATTTGCAAACATATGAGAAGCAGTGATTGTGGTCTCTTTGTCTGATTGCGTGATAATGTTGCCCGTTGCCCCAAGGATAGAGGAGACCGTTGTGGTATGCGATTGAGAACTATCGGACGATTCCTCATGCAAAAAGCCACTTGATGACGATTGTGCTTGCTGATCCAACTGTTCTTGGGCGCCTTTTATGACAATCTTTCCCCCAGAGTGAATAGTAATATCCGCTTGTTTCTGTTCTCCTGGTGCTTTCTCTCCTAACGTTTCCTCTGCCTTACCGGCTACGAGCGTCGAGGCGACAACTTCCGTGTTGTTTCCTGAGTCAATGGCAATGCCTTCACCCCCAGATATGAGTGAACCGGAAACTTGGGTAGCATCCACCTTGTTATGCTCAGATTTGCTGCTACTGAATGCTCCACCCTCTTTGTGGTACGACATTTCATAGTGTAAGCTATCCTCTGCATTGGTGATCAGGACATCGTTGCTGGCTTTCAGCCCCACCTTGCCATCAGCCGCAACAGAACTTCCCGTGATGGTGAGATCATGCGGTTTGCCATCCTGCCCTGCAATGACAGTGGTATCACCTCCCGATTTTATCGAAGAGCCAACCGCATGAGAAGCTTGCATGTCCACTTTCGTGTTTTTGGTGCGAAGATGATACTCCATCTCATCGTTTCTCACCCCTATTGTTACCTCCCCTTGGGCGCCAAGACCAACATTGCCCTTCGCATCGATATCGGAAGC
>NZ_JBHIMR010000037.1:0-4281 GCF_042194215.1 Bartonella sp. MR100HLJHH | reverse complement strand
CGCCATAGGAATTAAGCCTGATGAATGTCAATTCTTCCCTGTTGATGCGCCTGGTGTCTTCCAAAAAACCTTTGCACCAGGGGAAAGCTTGGATTTTGCCAACACGGTTGGAAAACCTCTCTACACCATGCTGATCATTGATCACGACCGTAATGCATGGGTAAAACCGGAGGTCTATAGCTATCCGCTTTACATTTGCACACGCCCAGAAATGCTGTTTAAAGCAGTGATTGGAGCGAAATAACATGCGATGGCACGGGCTGCTAAACCAAATGGTTAAAGATGTGGGCAACACTTTTGGGCAGCCCATCATCTACACGCGAAAGGACAACCAGCAATCTTTTCGTATCACAGCGATTTACACCATTAAGCATTCAGAATCGGACGCCGGTGGCAGAATCCCCACGACAATTGCAAGAAAGGAACTTGATCTTTGTATCAATGACATTGGAGGATTACCACCAAACCCTCAAGATAATGTTGTAATCATTTCCCCTGAAAACAACAAAGCCCCCTCTTCTCAAGAGCACTTCGTGATCACAGATGTCCAAGCCTCAGAATCCGGTATGTATAAGCTTATCTTGCGTAATGAATCTTCATCTAAAAAGCAATTTTGATTATGTTTCTAATGTACAGAAGGGGAATAAAATATCCCCCTTCTGCTTTTTTTCTCATTCACTCAATTGGAATGCGCCAAGCCTTTCGCCCATAGTGTTTTGCGTAAAGTTTTTGACCCGTATGAGGACATCTACGCCATGTACGAAAAACGTAGGTTTTACTTTCTTTTAATTTTTTTTTGTTATCCATTAGATAACTTTCTCGGTGAATAGACCTAGACAAGAGACATTCACAATGATACAATTTTTACTGCTACAGGTTGCATCTTGCTGTTTCCTGTCTGGTTTTACGTTAGCGAACCATAACCTAACGTAAACTCTTTATGGGTTTGAGCTGCAACTCAAACCCTTTTTATTCTGATTTAATATTTAATGTTTTCATTCTAACCTTTGCTGCTTGTAATGAAACTTTATAGCACTTAGCGACCTCTTCTGGAGTCTTAAATTTGGGCATACCTGAACGTGGCATTAAAAGTTCAGCGGCAAACTGATCAGCTTGCCGTTCTGAACTGCGATAAGCAGGTATTTCATGAGAATCAATTACGCGTTGTAAGGGTAAATTTGTATGTAAAAAGAGGTGAGCAAATTCATGAGCAACTGTAAATCTTGCACGACCATTACCATCGTACGCATCTCTATAAATATCTTCTCTTAAAACGATGAACTTACCTTGTGGATCGGTTAAACCACCCACATTTCCAAGTTCTTTCTTATCTGCGATACGTAAATGAAAATCTAGCTTCATATTAGGCAAAATGTGTTCAATAAACTCCATTACTGGAAAATATTGGACATCTGACAATTGTAATTCCATTCGAAATAAACCAGCTAAATAACTAATTTTGTGCCAACTACGAGGAGGAACTTCATAATCAATGCTTTTATACACCTTCTATTTACCTTCTTTTTCTTTTATCTGTTTCAATAATTTTTTCATTTTTTCTATATTTTCTGGAGAAATGTTATCTATAACTCTAGCAAACATACCAACAAGTTCACCTGTGGATAAATTAGAAGACTTTATTGTAAAACTCTTACGGCAGGAATCAGCCTCTTTTCTTAAGAGAGAAGCCATATCTTGATCTAAATCGTATAATTCTATGATCTTTTCTTCCATACCAACAGGCACAGATTTTTTGCCAATCTCGACAGAAGATAAAAACGCTACAGATATACCTAATTTATCAGCCATATCTAAAAGGCGTTCTGCACGATCAATACGGAGTTTTCGTATGGTTTTACCAAATGGTGTAAGCATCAAATAGAACTCCAAAGGACGGATAATTAATCTTAACAGATTGAATATATTTTATCTTAAGGTATAAATCAACTCTTTTTTTTACAATAATTACAAATTGCCAATAGCAAAAATTTAAAAATTATCGAAAGTGGCTTGACATTATAGTAGGAGTATGAATAATCGAATCAGGTGCCTAAGAAACACCTTAAAACAACAAGCGGATTGGTTGCCGAAATAATCAGTCTTCCGCACATTGTAAAGGCTTTGACTCATTATATGCGTATAGCGTATACTGGTCTTGTCGGGTGTGGTTATGCCATAAAATACCCTTTCGGGGGAAAGCATAACGACGGGCTTGTTGCCGTGTTTCTTAGCACCCGGCACTTTTTTAAAGTGTCATTAAGAAACATCTATCAACAAGGAATTCATTATGAATACTCTTATAGAAATTAGAGAACAGGTTATTGATCAGGAAACTGTTCAAACTGTTAACGCGCGTGATTTACATACGTTTTTAGAAATAAAAGCTCGCTTTAATGATTGGATTAAAAATCGCATTAAAGAATGTAAATTTCAGGAAAATATAAACTTTATAACGCTTACTAAAAATTTAGTAAGCGGTGGAAAGGTAAAAGAATACCACATTACGTTAGACGTGGCTAAACATCTTTCGATGATAGAGCGTAATGATAAAGGGCATGAAGCGCGTCAATACTTTATCAAATGTGAACAGCTTTTAAAACAAGTAGCAACACCGCAAGTCGACTACTCCAAACCCGAGGCATTGCTTGGTGTTTTGAATCACTTACAAAGTCAAATAGAGCAAAAAGATCATGTTATTGCAGAATTAGCACCAAAAGCAAAAGCTTTGGAAGGTTTAAAACGCTCTGATGGTTTGTTTGGCTTAATTGAAGCAGCAAAGATGTTAGAGGTACGACCAAAAGATTTAACGGATTACTTGCGTAAACATGATTGGGTGTATCGACGGGCTCCAGGGGCGCCTCTGTTACCTTATCAGGATAAGATCAAGAAAGGATTCATGGATTGCCCTGCTATCACCATTCAAAGACCGGATGGTACAGAAAAGGTGCTGCCTTCAACAAAAATCACATCCAGAGGATTGGCATGTTTGAGAGAACAAATCTTTGGGGGTGTGCAATGAATAGCAGTATCGATTTTTTGTGCGATTTATGGATGGCATTGTTTAAGCTTTCTAATCATCGAGGCATTGGAGATGAGGACTGCAATGCTATAGTTGAGGTTATGGAATCGGTCGTAGATGCTCTGGTTTTAAAGCTTCAAGATGACGTGCCCAATATTACAAAAATCTTGGCAATTTTGACAGATTTTGGAGCTTCAGAACTTCCACATCGTATGGATTCTTTGTTGCGAACTTATGAACCAGATTTAGAGAGCCCCATTAAAAAGGTTGCTTAATTTAAAAACACATCTTCCCTCCCCGTTCTTAAGATGGGGAGTGGTCAAGAGACTTCTTTAGGTAAGAACTCAAAATGAACGGGTTTAAAACCAGTTAAGTCATAATCTGTAAGATCTGCAGTATCGACAAAGTTTTCTGCTTCTTTATCCGTCTTAAAAACGGGTATTTGTTTTAATTTAGAGGTTTTCATAAGAATTAATTTTCCTTTGGTGCGTATAAATCTTTCAAAGCTTCAAAGTTTAGAAGAAATGTATCTGTTTAAACTCACACCATTTTCAGCGGCTTGTATTGCAAGTTTTCTATGGAGTTCTGGTGGTATTCTTAATTGAAACTTACCACTGTATTTACCATGTGACAAAGGCACAGGAACTTCTTCTCCATTATGTTGCATATCCTCAACAACTTCTGAAACAAGGTCCATAATACCTTTTAAAGCTTTTTCTGCTTGAACGTCTAACCATGAAAGGGATGGGAATTCTGCACACAATCCAACATATTCCTCATCTTCTTGCGACCACAAAACACGATATGTATAATGATTATTGTTCATGTTTCATCCTTTCTATCGCTTGTAAGACTTGTTTGACTTGATAAGCTTTTGCTTTGTTACCAGAATCTTTTTGAATATTCACACGAGGATCACCAAGCCACGGTGTTTTAAAAACAAAGTGGCTTGTACCATTGTTCCGCGGTTCTCCAAAGAAATAGACACATACAGCCAACAAATCTGAAAACTTGATGTTCTTTGGTGACGCTTTCATCAAGCTGATTATTTTTTCAACTTTATTGCTCATAACCAATAATAGTATCATTATTAATCCTAGTCAATCATTTTATACACTTAATTGGACAGGAGCGCCCATGCATCCGAGAGAGACGATAAGGGAAAGCTTTGTTGCGTTGATCAAAGCAGCAAAGACGGCAGCTGGTGACAATATTTTCAATATGCGTGATTTCAACTTTTCCCCTGAGAACACGCCTGCAAT
>NZ_JBHIMR010000036.1:0-4365 GCF_042194215.1 Bartonella sp. MR100HLJHH | reverse complement strand
TACTGAAATATTTAGATTTGTAATGGTTACACGGGCGTCTACTTCAACGGGTTTATGAACCGTAATTGGCTTTGGAGCTTTAAAGGCACCCACTTTATTTGTTGCCTGCATTTGTCCTGTTTCAACGACACTTGTATTAAAACCACTCTTGCGTTTTTCAGGCGGGGTGTTTGTAACCACTACTGTATCCAGCATTTTTTTTGCCCGTGCATTGGTTTCATTGGTAAAGGTTTTAATGGTCTGGGTTGAAGTTTTGTTGATTGAAACATTAAAGCCTAGCTTTTTTTTCATCCAATTAGGCATCCAGCTGGTTAATTTGCTTATCATGCCGCCAAACCAATCAGACAGAGCATTCCATTGGCTTTTGATACCTTCCCAAAGCCCGTTAATCAGATTGGATCCTGCTTCCATTAAATCGATGCTAAACAGCCACTCAATCAATGCATTGATTTTTTTTGAAATCCAAGAGAGCGGTGAAAAGTTTTTAAAGAGCGTCAAGAGGTTATTGAAAACGTTACTACATAAGCTCGCAAAAGAATTCCACAAGTTGCTTATGAAGCTTACTACCGTATCCCAATTTTTGTAGAGCAGATATCCAACTCCAACAAGGGCAGCAATACCAGCCATTATCCAGCCGATAGGAGTGGTCATGATTGCGATACCAAGCGATATAAAAGCAGAACTAACGGCAGTTATTGCTGGAATGAGTGAAGCTACAAGAGTTACAGCAAGACCAGCAATTGCGGAAGCAGCTGAGGCTAATGCTGAAAGCAGTGATCTTCCCAGAGTAGCAGAAAATCTAATAAAAGCTTTATCTGCTGCGATTATTTTTGAGAGCAGGGATTTTCCAAGATTTGCAGCCAGACCGGTAATTTTAGAACCAACGGAAGTGAAGGCTGAAAGCACTGGTCCTGAAAGAGCGAAAGCAAGCCTGATAAAAACTGCGCTTACTATGGCTAGTGATGTAAGCAGCCAGCCATTGATTTTGTCCCAATTTTTATAAAGCAGATATCCAGCTCCAACAAGTGCCGTGATACCGCCAATTAGCCAACCGATAGGTGTGGTCATGATTGTGATACCAAGTGTGACAAACGCTGTTCCTACGGCTGCTAATGCGGCAATGAGTGGACCAAAAATGAACGAACCAAGTGCCACAAGTCCTACCTTGAAAAGGGTTATTTCACCAATCAGAGGTTCTAGCCATTGGAACCAGCCTTTAATTCTCTCTGTGAGATCACTGATGCCTTTTCTTAAATCGGAGGTAGGGTTAAGCAAATCATTAAGGACTTTTTTTAAGGTTTTTGCCCAGCTCGCAACGGTTGTTTGAATGAGGTCGCGGTTTTCATCAATCAACTTTGAAAAACCGTCAATCATATCATTAATCACGGGCATGAAACGGGCGCCAATAAAGCTCGCGATACCGCCTATTTTTTTCTTAAAAGCACCAAGCTTATCACTCAAATCTGCTGCATAGCGTGCAACATCGGCACCTATGAGCCATTTTCCTTTTCGCGCCTTTGCAAACAGCTCTTTGATAGGCGCCATGCCTTGTGCAAGCATGGTCGCCATTTCTTTACCATCGCCCCCAAACAGCAGAGCGGCAATATGCTGTCTTTGTGCTTGATTTTTCATCTTACTCATCTTGTCGGTAATTTCTTCCAACAAAGCCGAATTTGATTTGAGTTTTCCAGAAGCGTTTTTGACAGAAATGCCAAGTGCTTCAAAGCCCATAATGCCTCTTTTTTGTCCAGCATATGCTTGTGCTGAACGCCTATTTAAAGTTGCTAGAGATTGTTGAAAAAGTTCAGCAGAATATCCTGAATTATCGGCTGCATCGCCCCATAATTGAAGCGATGCAACACTCATCCCCAAATGGCGTGATGCGTGATGAAGACTATCCCCCAGATGCATGGTTTTCATGGTGAGGGCGGCTACACTTGCCACAAGACCACCACCAGCAAGCCCTAAGACACCGGTAAAGACCGAAGCACGGCTTGCCGCCACTCCAAGAGCACTTTGAACGCCATGAAGGCTTTTTGTCATGTTTTTGACAGCAGCAGAAAAGCGCGGAATACCCAAACTATGTGAGAGTGTTTTAGACAATGTATCGAATTTTTTTTGTACACGTTTAAGAGGCGCGGTGAGTTTGTCTTCAAGAGACAGTTTTACCTTTGCATCAGCAACTTTTTCACTCATTTTGTCTTATACCTTTCTGCTGCTTGTTTTCGCCAGAATATGAGTTCTTGCGGTTCCATTTCCATCATCTTTGAAAGGGACCAATGGAACACAATGGTAATATCGGCTATGAGTTTAGCGGCGTTTTCCCAGTCGAGGTATCCCGCCGCTTGATAAAAGACTCCAAAATCTCTCCAAGACTTGCCATGTCATTAATATCGAGTTCTCCAACCGCTTCATGTGGCCATCCAGAAAGGCGTGCAACCATAGCGATTGTTTGTTCTATGCCTTCTTTTTTATCGATTGCTTGCACATCTTTTGTTTTGGGGCGCTGTAAGGTAATTGTGGTGTGTTCTTTTCCCTCAAAAGTAACCGGTACAAGTAATTTATGTGTAATGCTTGTTTGTACTGTCATTTTTATAATCCTATGTTTTCTCTATGACCTGCTAAATCATCAACGCCATTGAATCTCCTCACCATGTTGAGAGCGTCTATCTCAACAATTTCAACGTCCTTCTGGACATATTTGAAATACTGTAATGTGAATGTTGCTGTGGATGTTGCTTTGCTCCCCGGTTGCCATTCTGCCATTTCAAAGCCTTTGCATAGTCCTCTCATGGTAATGACAACACCTTCTGCGGGTGTGCCTTGCGCTTGCATTGAACTTCGTAATGAAATGTCGACATCAGTGCGCCCCAACAGTGTCATCAACTCTGGAGAGCAATCAGAAATGGTCATGGTGAGAATGAGAGTTTCAAGACCAAGGTCAACTTCAATGGAGGAGTCCATGCCTCCGCCGCGATAACTTTCAACAACCAAATTCAAATTCGGTAATGTTACGCTTTCACATTTTGCTTGATAGGGAATGCCGTCGACAAAAATGTTAAAATATTTCAAAACTCTTGGTAAAACGGGGATAGCCATTAAAAAATCTCCTCTAAATAATCATTCACAATGCGTGAACGGAATGTGATGTGTTCTGCTGGTGTTGTTGGTGTGAATTCGACATTGAAATAGACTCTGCCGCTTTCAATAGCGCTTGCTGTATTCAACTCTGGATCAGGCGTACAACGCCCACCAAGAATGGCGCCTTGTGCTTTTAAATCACGCAAATAGGCATTGACGCTTTCACTGACATCATTCATGTAGGTTTTTTTGATATTGCGATCGACAGCCCATAGATGTCCGCGCAAAATGGCGTCATTGATCATATCTGCGGTTCTCACCACCGATAAGAAAGCAAACTTTGTATCGCTTGAAAGGGTGCGATTACCCCAAAGACGATAACCATTTTCGCGGATAATTGTTGTGATGTTTTGTTCGTTAAGAAGGTTAGCGCGGCTTGATCGATCACCAATGGAAAAATCAATGGGGCGCGCAGTGCCAACAATGCCATTGATCACTTTGTTTGAAGAGGAATGCCAAAAACCGTGTGTAAAATCAGTTTTGGCAATGACACCAGCAACTGCTGCACTTGCTGGCTGTTCTAAGATTTTTCCATCACGATTCACCTTTACAAAAGGGTCAACTATGATGGCGCGCTTTGAATCAAAATCCTTTGCTGTGCTAAGGGCTGCTTCATCTGTTGTGTTTGGTGCATCAAGCACCACAATAGCACGCAGACGCTCTGCAATGCCAATGAGTTCTGCTGCGACGGGGTTGGCAGTTGCACCAGTTCCATTCTCTTCAATATTCACACTGGAAGGGCGTTGATGTGTAAAGCCTGGAGCGATGAGAATGCGTGGTGTTTGTCCCACAATGGACCCCGCTCCAATCAAAGCATGGACGCCTTCATAAGCGCCATTTGCATTCACACCACCTAGAACATTGGTGAGTGTTGCATTTTCATTGTCACCCTCGTTCACACGCACGACAACAACAATAGCTCCCACTTGCTTGAAAATAAGATCAAGGGCATTGGGTAGGGTGCCTTGACGCTTGCCTGTTTTATCCAGTTTAGCTGCTTGTGAAAGAGAGCCTGTTACCAAAACGGGTGTATTAAGAGGAAATGCTTGTTCATCTGCATCGGGCGCCGTGCCAACAATCCCGATAACTGCCGATTGTACCGCGCGAAGGGGGCGGGTGCCGTCGTCAACCTCGATAACTTCAACACCGTGTAAAAAACCTGTTGCCATACTTTATGCTCCTTTAAATGGTTGGCTAATGAAATGAATGGGAAAAAAATGAGGG
>NZ_JBHIMR010000035.1:0-4415 GCF_042194215.1 Bartonella sp. MR100HLJHH | reverse complement strand
TGCCGTGCTGTCATTAAATATGATTTTTCACATCATGTCAACAAAAAAATCATGATCTTGTGTTTTTTTATTTTTTTTACCTAAATATGGTGTTTTTAGAAACAAAAAGGTATGTATTGACACAGCCAAAAAAGAAGAAAATCTAAATATTAAGCTCGTGACGCGCTGCTGTTGCCAAAAAAGCAGATCTTGTTAAACCTCTTTCTTGTGCACAATCATCAATTGCACGTAAGAGTCCTCTTTCAATAGATATATTCGTACGTACCACTTCTGCATCATTTTCAATAAATGGGACTTGTATTAAAAAAGCTCCTTCTGACAAAGCTGTTTTGACAGATTCCCGTTGTATGACTTCCTCAAATTTTGAAGGAATGGGCACTATATCTATATCTTCACAATAAAGTTGAAGTGCTTCTGTTGCGTTTGCGATTAAATTTTCTTCCTCATCAGCAGCAGAAAAAAGTCCCTCAAAATCAGGAAACTGAACACCAAAAGCAGAATCTTCATCTTTATGAACAAGAGCAAAAAATCTTTTCATTTTTCTTCTCCTTTTTTTAACCAACCTGCTTGTTGTGCGATAGAACGTGCTGTACCAATCGGAAGATTTTTTTTAGGATGTGGAACAATAACAACCTTACCATCTTTTTTTAATTTATGATGAGAACCTTTTACTTTGACAAGTTCAAAGCCATCACGCTTTAATTTTGCAATGATTTTTCGGCTATCTTGTTCCATTCCCTAAACTCATAATGTGTAAATATATACACATTTTAATGATTTTTCATCTGATGTCAATTCTTTTTTAACGGCTAAAGTGCTTATGAAGCGCATTAAGAACAATACGCAAAGAACTAACAAGATGTGTTAGCGATTGATCTTCTATAACAAGATATTGTAATGCAGCATAAAGATTATACTGTCTATAGAGGTGTTGTGCTTCTTTGATAGCCTCTTTCGTCACTTCATAACAATGAGTTGCTCTTGCAATCCACCGTTTTTGTGCCTCCTCATTTGATGAAGGAGTAAAGTTATCATAAATTGCATTAGGCAATCCTTTTGCACATAGGTAATTGTTTTTCACTTCAAGATATTTTTGCGCAGCATCATATTGGTCTTGATTGATTTCGCCTTGCAAATAAAGCCGCCCAATATAGGTACTGGAAAGTGGATTTTTAGCCTCTTCTATGGTCAAACAGAAGCGTTTGGCACGCATTTCAATTGCCAATTTATCCATGGGTTCATGCGGTGTTTTTGCTCGTGAGATGCGTCCGTTTGGTTCTCTTATGCATCCTTTAATCCGAGGACGTCCGCGTTTTGTACGTTTTTTTCTCTTTGTCATATGTTATCAATCAGAATGGGACGCTATCGTTAAGAGCTGTTCTATAATCTTGAGCACCTGAAGCGATAGCATAATTTTGAGAAGTAATGGGTGAAGGGGTAGGGGATGCTGATTGCTCTTTCTTCGCATCAAGCAAATACAACTCGCCTTTGAATTGTGGTAAGACAATCTCTGTTGTGTAACGGTCATGCCCATTTTTATCTTGCCATTTGCGTGTCTGTAATTTTCCTTCTATGTAAACCTTTGAACCTTTGTTTAGATATTGAAGTGCAATTTTTGCCAAATGTGGATTAAAAATCACCACGGAATGCCATTCTGTTTTCTCTACTTTTTGATTGGTTTTTTTATCTGTATAGCTCTCAGAAGTCGCTATACTAAAATTGACTATTTCTGCTCCAGAATTCATTGTTTTGCTTTCGGGATTAGCACCAAGGCGTCCGATTAACGTCACTTTATTTAGCATATTTGTAGCCCCATTAGATTTGCAATTTATACATAAAAATCTTAGCATAAATTGCATATTTATTCAATTATTTCAGTTTGTTAATAACAGTTTTTTTAAGTATTACATTATAATATTATTTGACAAATTATTCATCAAAAAACTATGTCGCACAAATGGCACGGCTTTCTTATTTCTGCTTTTAACTTTTCAATAAATATCCTTTCATTAAGAGTCTGTATCAAACTTTTTTGTTCGATTTATTGTTGACTATCGAACCTTTTTGTGCGATATTCATTTTATGCAGAAAGGGGAGGCTAAATGAAACGAGAAGCGCTGCTTAGGGAATTACGTAAAGAAGCCAGAAAAAGAGGCATTCATTATAGTGAAGCTCCTGATGCAGGTAAAGGGTCACATTATTTGGTAACTTTTGGAGATAAGACAACCGTTATAAAATCTGGTGAATTGACCCCACTTTACGTGAAAATAATAAAAAAGCAGTTGGGGGTATGAGTTATTCTCTCAACAGCTTTAAATTTTCGTTTCAAAAGCATTTCGATTATGGCGAGGAGACCTAAACATGGAATACACTTATCAAGCAAAACTGGAATCTGATCCAGATGGTGGTTTTATTGTAACCTTTCCAGATGTACCAGAAGCAATAACAGCTGGAGAAAATAGAGCAGAGGCATTAGAGAATGCTGTTGAAGCTTTAGGGTTAGCATTACGGAGCTATCCTATGCGCGGTTTACCTTTACCAGTACCACAGCAATATAAAGGTCTTGTAAAGGTCACGGTAGATGCTTGGAATGCTCTTAAACTTGCAGTGGTAGAAGCCTTTAATGAAGCGAATATCACAAAAACAGAATTGGCTAATCGTTTGGGTAAAAAAGAAACAGAAGCAAGACGCATTCTTGATCCCAATTATCCAACTAAGCTTCAAACACTAGAGCAAACACTGAGCGTTCTTGGCAAGCAAGTCATTATTACAATCAAAAATGCGGCTTAACTTCCTCCCCACCTTGTAAAGATGGGGAAGGGAGTTCTATTTTTTAATTAAGCAACCTTTTTAATGGGGCTCTCCAAATTTGGTTCGTAAGCTTTCAAAAAAGGATTCATAGCCATGGGAAACTCTGAAGCTCCGAAATCTGTAAGAACTGCCAGAATCTTTGTAAAATTGGGCACTTCATCTTGAAGTTCTAAAATCAAAGCTTTTTCCACCACGCCCATGACCTGCACCAGCGTGTTACAATCCTCATCTCCAACGCTTTGATGATTGGAAAATTGAGCCAACGCTATCCATAAATCGCATAAGAAGTCGACACTGGTGTTCATTGTACACCTCCATGGATTTGTTCTCTCAAACAAGCTAATCCTCTAGATGTGATTTTCGTTGAAGGCAGCACCTTTTCTGTACCATCCGGTCTTTGAATGGTAATAGCAGGGCAATCCATAAATCCTTTCTTAATTTTGTCTTGATAAGGTAACAGTGGCGCCCCTGGAGCCCGTCGATACACCCAATCATGTTTACGCAAGTAATCCGTTAAATCTTTTGGTCGTACCTCTAACATCTTTGCTGCTTCAATTAAGCCAAACAAACCATCAGAGCGTTTTAAGCCTTCCAAAGCTTTTGCTTTTGGTGCTAATTCGGCAATGGTGTTATCCTTTTGCTCGATTTGGTTTTGTAGATGTGTCAAAAAGCCAATCATTGCTTGAGGACTTGAATAATCAATTTGCGGTGTTGCTACTTGTTTTTCCAATTCTTGCCAACGGTCAATGATTTTAGCTCGTAAAGCAGTGCTGTAACCAGAAACAAGAATTAAACATTCACGTTTGGGTAAATTATAACAAGGGCGTGTTTTTCCTTGTTCATCAATATAACTGCTTAAAAACTTAGCCGGCTCAAATTTGAGCTCGCTAAATATTTGTTTAATGTCTCGCATAACATTTTTATGCTTCTTACTACATACCCCCGCAATTTCAATGCTAGACATAGTCTGAGTGGTAGCACCATTAGTAGCACTTCCTTTAATTTCTATAAGAGTGTTCATGAGAACTCCTAGTTGTTAGACGTTTGTTAATGACACTCTAAAAAAGAGTGCCGGGCGCTAACAAACACGGCAACTAGCCCGTCGTTATGCTTTCCCCGTGAAGGTATTTTATAGCATAACCACACCCGACAAGATCATTATATGCGTATAACATATAACGAGTCAAAGCTTTTAAATTGCGGAAAAACAGTTATTTCGGCAACCAATCCGCTAGTTGTTTTAAGGTGTTTGTTAGGCACCTGATTCGATTATTCATATTGCTGTAATAATGTCAAGCTACTTCTGATAATTTTTTTATCTCCTTGTTGATCTCATCTATGAGAGGTTCGTAATTGAGAACGCTTTTCGGAATACCACCCCCATAAACCCAAGCTTTCACTTGCGCTTTGGTACTAAAATCCGCATTTTCTGGTGTGGTATAATACTGGCCGCCATCAAACTTTTCACATTCTCTTGTGCCGTCTTCATATTTGTAGAGGTTGTAAAAATACTCCTCTGCTCCGTCCCCCCAAGGAACATAACCAACAGCTGTCGCAACAAACTCTTTTTGCATGGGTTGTTTACGTTTTTTTAAGAACAGGTC
>NZ_JBHIMR010000034.1:0-4470 GCF_042194215.1 Bartonella sp. MR100HLJHH | reverse complement strand
CCGCCGATAGCACCGGCAGAGCAAGCGCCACTCGCAACCGCGCCTTTTAAGCAGCCAAGACCAGCATGGGCAACAATTTGTGTGATCGTATCTATTTTGCCTTCTGCCTTGGCGGTACCGATTTCTTCTGCCAACGATTTGCCAACCGTATCAGACAGGGCGATGCGCAGATTGTTAAAAAAGTTCTTGTCAAGAGAGCCACCCTCAAGAGCCGTTTGCACGCCTGTGCCAATAGCGGCTTTGATCAGGTTCTTTTCCGCTTCAAGGGCGATACGATCGACAAAAGGAGCGGTTTTTGGCAAAGATTGTCCAACACCAACCATTTCCGTTATTTGGCTGGTTAAGCCCGCTGTCAACATCGACGAAACAATGCTGAGAATATTCTTGGAAGAACCAAGCTCATGCAAGGCGCCGGCAATATTGCCGCGATTATTGACAAGAGCCACAGCGCTTTTGTTAATCAGTGCTTGGACACCTGCCTGTATCGCCGCATTCATGGCGGTGCTCGAGCCAAGCCCCAAAGCACCGGTAATGGCACTGGCAGCGCCCGATGCTGCTCCACCCGTAACCGCCGTGACAGCCAATGCCACGAGAGCCGCACCGGCTTCTGTCAATCCTTGGGCTTTATAATCCCAGTCTTTAAACTCAGCTCGAACTGCTTGCCAATCAACTTGCTTGGATAATTCTGGATCATCACGCAGTTGCTTGATCCATGCCAAGCCTGGAGAGTGTGACAATTGCTCAAGGGATTTGTCTAAATCACCGGTTGCCTCATATTCAACAACAAAGCCATTGCCTGCATCAAGCTTCATGCCACCCTTAGCATCTATGGTGACATGCTCGATGGTCTCCTTAAGGTAACCTTCGTCACCCTCACTCCACCACACAAGGTTTTCATTACGCTGATACGTATCCTTAAAATCTTGATCCTTGTTGGTGAGAAACTTGATCTTTCCATTATCTGATGTCAAATGCATCTCGCCACCACTTGATAGCCCTGCTGCACCAAGTGTGAGATCCCCATTTTGCGCGTGTATGGAGAGGTCTTTGCTAAACTCCACCGTGCTTTTGTTTGTGGTAACTTCAGTTGATTGTTGACGAAACTTATTCTTTTGTTTCGATTTGTCGCCTTCTTTGCCCCTAAGATCCAAGTCAAAACTGTTAACGTCTTGCACCGAAGTCAGCGTGAAAGCACCACCACTGGTGAGATTCCCATTACCTTCTACTTTTACCTTAACCCCATCCATAATGAGGTCGTCGTTCGTAACAACGTTAAGATCATCCCCACTGTTAACTTCACTCAAACGGTGCTCTCTGCTTTGGGCGTTATAATGCCCTTTTTCCAATGTCTGCTCATGTTCACTTTCTAGCGCCAATGCACTAAACGTGGCAGAACCACCGATAATCATCGTCGTCGAACCGCCGCTGGTGAATTCCCCACCCTCTGCGCCAAGATCACTAAGGGATTGGATGTTTAATTCATGATCAGAGAGAATTTGTCCCTTCTGCCCAGCTCGATCACCAAAACCATATGCATTCGTGTCACGGATTTTAGCGGTGCTATTGACAATCGTATCACCCGTCATGGTAACCGTATCACCATGAATAACACCGGAAGAATTGGCTAAAAGACCGTTACTGGTGAGCTCTACAGCACCTCTGGCATCTAAAAACCCACCATTATTGAACAAAGTTTGCGTAGTCGAAACGTGCAGTGCATCATCACTTACCACAGCACCGCTATTGATAAGACGGTCCGCATTCAAGGTGACCCCATTCCCTTTCAAACGTGCACTAGCAAGATTTCCTTGCAATCCTTGTGCGTTTTTTATCCCTTGTTCTGAAGAAGAATTTGGTGCCAAATAAACGTGGGGCACTAAGACCTCTTGTCCGTCGACAAGGTGAATTTCAAGCCAGATCATATCCTTTTTGATCCCAGCAATCTGCTGAGGCGTTAAGGGCTTGCCTAGCTCTAACCCCAAAGGACCTTGCTGCTCCACAGCATTGTCATAGAGCCTTTGCATTTGAGCATTGGGATCTTCAACATCAAGAAGAGTGCGATTGCCTGTCAGCTCAAAGATTTGCTCACCCACCAGACGATATTCAAAATAAGCATCGCCCAATCTTTTAAACACGTGCTCAGGCTTATAATTGCCAATCTTTTTTAAGTAATAGTCCGATCCTAAAAATTTACTTGGGTTGATAAAGTCCTGTCGCGTCTCAACTAAAAACGGCACATCCGGTGATTGGCTGCCAGCTAACTCTGTCTTGACAGAGCTAAGCCCATCTTGCGTTGGCACCTGTATGGATTCTGGTGCGGGTGTTTGGATGCTCGGTGCAAAAAGCCCTTTGTGTCCTTTCAAACCATTGATAATGCCGTCCAATCGATCATCACTAATCAGTGGTTTTGAACCATCAAAATCGGTGTTTTTAACACCAGCCAAACCTTTATCGCCAGAGCTTAAGCCAACTTGCTCAACCCCCTCACGCACCGCATGATTATCAATATAGCCTGTCAACTTAGCATCAAGCGTGCCACCAGCTTCAATCGTGCCGTAAACAGCATCATAGGTACGCTTGGGTGTTTGGGTAAAAGTAGGACCGTCCCATTCGTCTGCACCATGCGCTATACACCCTGGATTGGTCCACATATTACAGTCTTTATGTCTGTAGCGTGTTTCAGTCACAACCTTAGTTGTTTCGATTAAATCACGCCCCTCATTGAGCAGCGTATCGCCATGCATCTCAATATTGCCATTGGCAGCAATCAAGCTATAGCTATTGCGGATATCACCGGCATTAATTGTCAGATGACGTCCTACTAAAATCTGTGCAGCATTATTGGTAAAATGAGGCTGCTGACGAATGATCGTAGTGTCGATATTTTTCTTGATCTTTGTGTGTTTATCAACACCTGGGATTTCTTCCCATTCTCCTTGCACGTAACTATGACCAACCACTTTATCGCTAACTTCAACCCCACCTTCACGCATGTTGGTAAGCGCTGAGACATCGAAGGTCATATCGCCTGACACGGCTTCTAAAAGCCCCGAACTATTGATGACATGACCAGCCCGCTCTCCACTTAAACCACGGATGATGAGATTGTCTTCAGCAATAACGTCGGCAAACTTATTGATAAAATCCCCATCTAAGGAGAAAATGGCAGATTTCTTGGCATAAATCAGCCCACTATTACTCAGATCTGCGCTCACATTGAGCGCAACCCCATCACCACTTGAACCAATACTGCCGGCATTGTCCAAAACATCTGCGGTTAAAACAAAAGCGCCACCACTTTTGAGTACACCGTCTTCACCATTTAAAACCAGAGCAGCTTGCCCCAATGACGGATCATGGCTTTCTGCCATAAGCGTAAAACTGTCACTGGCTAAAAGCTGACCGGAATTGGCTAAAGACCCAAGCTTCGCATCAACAACAGTGCCCACCATGATACCGGAATTACTTAAAACATCATGGCTGTTGAGAGTAAGTACTCCGCCTTGCGCTTCCACAAGCCCAGCTTGGGCGAGAGTGCCTGCCTTCAGCGTTACATCATAGGCGCCAACTTGGCTTGTCTCACCCAGCGTCAAGGTGCCATCGGTTGAGAGTTCTATCCGCTTTTGCGAAACAATGCGCCCCGTTTGGTTCAGAGTGTTTTGCGCATGCACAGTGATTGCGCCATTGCTTGCTATCGTACCACTATTGGTTAAATCACCATGGCTGGTCAGTTGAAGGTCACCACGCTCAATCTCTATCTGCCCTGCTTGGATCACACTATCAGCAACAATATTGACTGCCCCTTGCGTAGAAATGAGACCATCAACATTCTCAAAACTGCCCACATCAATGCGCAAACCATCCCGCGCTAAAACATGTGCACCTTCATCATGTGTAGCGTTTTGTTGGTCTGAATTTATCGTTTCAGCGCTTTTATTGACAAAAGACGTTGCAACAATCTTCATCTCACCGGCTAAAGCACTGAGAAGACCAGCCTCATTATTTATATGACCAGCACGTGTCTCTTTCAGCCCACCAATGCTGAGAGCATCTTCAGCAATAATTCTGCCCTGTGTGTTGGTCAGATTACCATCACTGAATAGATCCATAGATTTTTTGGCGTAAATCAGCCCGCTATTGCTGACATTTCCTGCCACATTGAGGGCAACATTCTCACCACTAGAGCCAAGCACACCGGCATTGTCTAATTGCCCTGCGATCACAACAAAAACACCACCACTTTGAAGAACCCCTTCGGATGTATTCTTCAGAAAGGCTTGTTGCGGATCGGCGCCTTCTTGTGCACTTACCATCAAATGCAAATCATCGGTTGCAATAAACGTCCCTTGATTGGTAAATGCACCAATATGAGCATCGACACTCTCACCGCGCATTGTGCCGCTATTTGCGACCCCATCACGCACCTGAAGGGTTAATGCTCCCTCTTGGGCTTCCACAGTCCCTGCTTGG
>NZ_JBHIMR010000033.1:0-5617 GCF_042194215.1 Bartonella sp. MR100HLJHH | reverse complement strand
ACGTAAGGAATATCAAACAGACCGTGCTTTTTATCTAACGGCTTTTAATGAAGATGATCAATTTACCTATGACCGTATCGAGCGTGGAATAAACGATGACGGTTTTTCGTAAAATCTCTGGAGACAATAGCTCCCAAGGCGGTAGACCTATCATACGTTATGAACAGCATCCTTTAGTGAAAAGTCATAAGACATCGCACTGAGGCAATTTGGAAATCTTATAAAATATTAAACAATATAACAGTGAACCTTCAAAGCACTCCCCATCATTAGTTTTGGGGGACTTTGGGGGTGCCGCTTATATGTATTATTTTATTTTTGATTGAAAAAAATATATAAGGGGGGGAAAAGGAACCATCAAAACCTTCAAAACTTGCGTTATAAACGCTCCATATTTCCTCTATCAATTTCACCTCTTCCATAGTTTTTTCCAAAAACTCTTGTAAAAAGGTATAGGTTGCGGAGTGGGAGTGTTCTCAGTCTTTTCAATCGGTTGTTCACCTTCAGGTATCTCTTCTCCCACGTGTACTTTAATTCTTTTGCAAAGGAATTCATAAAAATTACTTGCATAATATTCGCAATCTTCAGATGGAAGCCTGATATAGAGTGGGCATTCTCCATCCCGAAACTGCGTATAATCAAAATAAAAGGTTTCACCAAAATCAGCGTAACACACGATAAGCTGTTCTGATGTTGCAAAACCACGTTTTCTAGCATTTAAGTTTTTGAAAACAATATCACCACCAGGGATATCTGCTCCACACTCCTTATAAAGGCTAAAGATTTCTTCACCACCAATTTCTCCTCCTACATATTTTTTTAAAAAGCTCTTATAAGAAGATGTGAATTGCAAACCGAGAGCTTTCTCCTCCTTTTCAATCCGTAGATCATCAGCCGCATTTTCTTCAGTACGAAAATTGATAATATCATTATATTTATCAACTAATTCTATGACATCATCTAAGGTATAGGCTTTCATAAATGAACCTCAAAACTTGCGTTATAAACGCTCCATATTTCCCCTATCAATTTCACCTCTTCCATAGTTTTTTCCAAAAACTCTTGTAAAAAGGGATAGGTTGCGGAGTGGGAGTGTTCTCAGTCTTTTCAATCGGTTGTTCACCTTCAGGTATCTCTTCTCCCACGTGTACTTTAATTCTTTTGCAAAGGAATTCATAAAAATTACTGGCGTAATATTCGCAATTATCCAATGGAAACATAACATAGATTGGACATTCTCCATCTCGAAACTGCGTATAATCAAAGTAAAAGGTTTCATCAAAATCAGCTTCACACACGATAAGCTGTTCTGCTGTCACAAAACCACGTTTTCTATCATTTAAGTTCTGAAAAACAATATCACCAGCAGGAATACCCATAGGATTATCATAAAGACTAAAGATTTCTTCACCACCAATGTCCCCGCCTTTACAATGTTCTAAAAAACTCTTGTAAGACGATGTAAATTGTAAACCGAGAGCTTTCTCCGCCTTTTCAATCACGAAATCACCAACTGCATCATCTTCAGTACCAAAATTGATAATATCACCATTATATTTATCAACTAATTCTAAAACATCATCTAAGGTATAGGTTTTCATGGATGAACCTCAAAACGTGCGTTATAAACGCTCCATATTTCCTCACTATCAATTTCACCTCTTCCATAGTTTTTTCCAAAAACTCTTGTAAAAAGGGATAGGTTGCGGAGTGGGGGTGTGCTCAATCTTTTCAATCGGTTGATCACCATCAGGTATCTCTTCTCCCGCGCTTTCTTTAATTCTTTTGCAAAGGAATTCATAAAAATTGCTAGCGTAATATTCGCAATCTTCAGATGGAAGCATGACATAGAGTGGGCATTCTCCATCCCTAAACTGCGTATAATCAAAATAAAAGGTTTCACCAAAATCAGCATCACAAACGATAAGCTGTTTTGGTGTTGCGAAACCACGTTTTCTATCATTTAAGTTTTGAAAAACAATATCATCAAAAGGAACACCTATAGGATGCTCATAAAGACTATAGATTTCATAACCATCAATGTCCCCGCCTTTATAATGTTTTAAAAAAACTTTATAGGAAGATGTGAATTGTAAACCGAGAGCTTTCTCCGCCTTTTCAATCACGAGATCACCAACCTCCTTATCTTTGCTAGCAAAATTAACAATATCACCTTCATATTTATCAACTAATACTGCAACATCAGCTAAGGTATAGGTTTTCATGGATGAACCTCAAAACGTGCGTTATAAACGCTCCATATTTCCTCTATCAATTTCACCTCTTCCATAGTTTTTTCCAAAAACTCTTGTAAAAAGGGATAGGTTGCGGAGTGGGGGTGTGCTCAATCTTTTCAATCGGTTGATCACCATCAGGTATCTCAACTCCCACGCTTTCTTTAATTCTTTTGCAAAGGAATTCATAAAAATTACTGGCATAATATTCGCAATCTTCAGATGGAAGCATGACATAGAGTGGGCATTCACCATCCCGAAACTGCGTATAATCAAAATAAAAGGTTTCACCAAAATCTGTTCTGCTAACGAAAAGCTGCTCTGGTGTCACAAAACCACGTTCTCTATTGAGTAAGTTTCGGTAAACAATATCACCAGCAGGAATACCTTCCCCACAATCTCCATAAATGCTAAAGATTTCATCACCACCAATTTCTCCTCCTCCATATTTTTTTAAGAAAATTTTGTAAGAGGATGTGAATTGTACGCCGAGAGCTTTCTCCGCCTTTTCAATCTGTAAATCATCTGTTTCATTCTCTTCATCATCTTCACTACCCAAATTGATAATCTCATCATCATATTTATTCACTTTATCAATTAATACTGCAACATCAGCTAAGGTATAGGTTTTCATAAATGAACCTCAAAACGTGCGTTATAAACGCTCCATATTTCCCCTATCAATTGCCCCTCCTCCATAGTTTTTTCCAAAAACTCTTGTAAAAAGGTATAGGTTGCGGAGTGGGAGTGTTCTCAATCTTTTCAATCGGTTGATCACCATCAGGTATCTCAGCTCCCACACTTTCTTTAATTCTTTTACAAAGGAATTCATAAAAATTACTTGCGTAATATTCGCAATCTTCAGATGGAAGCATGACATAAAGTGGGCATTCACCATCCCGAAACTGCGTATAATCAAAGTAAAAAGTCTCACCAAAATCTGTTCTACTTACGATAAGCTGTTCTGGTGTCGCAAAACCCCTTTTTCTATTATTTAAGTTGCGGAAAACAATATCACCAGCAGCAATACCTATTCCACAATCCCTATAAACGCTACAGATTTCATAACCTCCAATTTCTCCTCCTTTATAATTTTTTAAAAAACTCTTATAAGAAGATGTAAATTGTAAACCGAGAGCTTTCTCCGCCTTTTCAATCAGTAGATCATCAACTGCATTTTCTGCAGTACCCAAATTGATAATCTCATCATCATATTTATTCACTTTATCAATTAATACTGCAACATCAGCTAAGGTATAGGTTTTCATAAATGAACCTCAAAACGTGCGTTATAAACGCTCCATATTTCCTCTATCAATTTCACCTCTTCCATAGTTTTTTCCAAAAGCTCTTGTAAAAAGGTATAGGTTGCGGAGTGGGAGTGTGCTCAATCTTTTCAATTGGTTGGTCACCATCAGGTATCTCAGCTCCCGCGCTTTCTTTAATTCTTTTACAAAGGAATTCATAAAAATTGCTAGCGTAATATTCGCAATCTTCAGATGGAAGCCTGACATAAAGTGGGCATTCACCATCCCGAAACTGCGTATAATCAAAATAAAAGGTTTCACCAAAATCTGTTCTGTTAACGACAAGCTGTTCTGGTGTCGCAAAACCATGTTTTCTGTAATAATTTAAATTTTGGTGAACAATATCATTAACAGAAACACCTATAGGATGCTCATAAAGACTAAAGATTTCATAACCAGCAATGTCCCCACCTTTATAATGTTTCAAAAAACTCTTATAAGAAGATGTAAATTGTAAACCGAGAGCTTTCTCCGCCCTTTCAATCACGAGATCATCAACTGCATCATCTTCAGTACGAAAATTGATAATATCATCATCATATTTATTCACTTTATCAATTAATACTGCAACATCATCTAAGGTATAGGTTTTCATCAATTATTCTCCAAACTTCTTTTTTCTCTCTTTTCATCAACCGTAGAGCATTATTGCCGATGCTCCTGTCCCCATCTGTCAAAATCTATCCCTATGATACTCCATTTCATATCAATTAGTCCTCCTAAATTATTGTTTTTTTGTTCTCTAAATCCTTTAGCACGTTCCTTCCAATATTCCTCTCTCCACTTATCAAACTTTTTTCTCTCTATAAGCGATTTATGTGTTTTAGAAGGAGCATGAATCACCGAACTATATTTGTTATGAAATTTATTGCTAATTTCTGCTATGGGACCCTCATGTGTTTGCTTTAAGTGATGTAACTCAACAGATTGACCATCAAACCCTATAGGTGCTCTTCCTGCTTCCATCCTTTCAACATTGGTGCCCCACACCGTTTTTCCTTTTTCTTCCCAATCAGAAATTCTGTTAGGATCAAACAAATCGTCTCTCTGATAGGCTTTGTTTGTCTGTCCAAATTTGCTATCGGTAAATTTAGTGGGTTTCTCTTTTAACCAAAGCTTTTTTTCTTTAGCGGCGAGTTTGGTCAGTTCTTTCTTCGCCGCAAGTTTGTCAGGATCTCCCTGAGCTGCAAGTTCTGCAAGATTTTTCTTGGAAGCGAATTGAGCAAAATCTTTCCTAGCATTGAACTTGATCACAGCCTTTTCGCCAAGCTTTATGCCTCCCTTGGCTGCTCCAGCAACTCCTGTCATTAGGGATGCTGTTTCAGTCAATAATTTTCCAAATTCAAGACCAGCATTAAAGGAACCACCGGCACCGGCTCGCTCATATTCCTCCTCCATTTTATTAATGCGATCTACATAGGGCTGTGCAAAGGCATGCCCAAGGGTAGCCAAAACCTTACCACTGGTGAAGAAATCTTTGAGCGCTTTCAAAATCTCTTTGGAATTTTTGGCTATTTGTATCAAGTCACCAACCGTAGGAGAACTGATTATTTGCAAAAAACCATCAACCGTATCGTATACTTCAGCCGGTACACCAGCTACCATACCAGCCCCAAAGCTTATACCTTGCCCTGTACTAATCGCAGACCACTTCGCAGACACTGCTGCTTCACATAAAAGGTCAGGACACTCCTTTAATTCTTTATTCATCTGGGCTATTTGAGCACTGCTGAGGTAGTTATTTGCAGCGGCATTACCAGCGGCATCGGCACCGGCATCAACATTGCCACCGGCAATGGCAGCGGCAACGCCCCCAGCAGCCCGTGCGACATCAATGGTGTGGTCTCTAAAGTCAGCAAACTGCGCATCAATCTTTGCGTTTATACGCGCTTCCTCTTCCGGAGTTGGGGTGCGACCGTTTAGATCCCCCATTTCCTCTTTCACAATGCCTTGCACCCACAATTGAAACTGGAGCATGGCTGTGGCTTCACCCACAGCCCCGCCGATAGCACCGGCAGAGCAAGCGCCACTCGCAACCGCGCCTTTTAAGCAGCCAAGACCAGCATGGGCAACAAT
>NZ_JBHIMR010000032.1:0-6033 GCF_042194215.1 Bartonella sp. MR100HLJHH | reverse complement strand
CAAACCTATCAAGCAGCACTCAACGATATTGGTTCTGCGATCACAGCTTTCAAAAATGATCCTTCTCACTATCGCACCACTTTAAAAAATCTTGGTGAGCGCCTGTCTGATCGTGTAGAAGATCTCACGACAAAATTTGATCGAAGTGATATCATCGAAGCCCTCATAAAAGATGGCATGACCCGTTCGGACGCACAAACAGCAGTAAACCGTGCCGTTCAACTCTATCAAAGCGCCGAGGAAAAAACCGAAAAAGCCATCAAAGCCCTTGAAGAACAGGCAGAAACACTCTCGGACAATCTTGAGGATACGATCAAGGGAGCAAAAAACACTGCGACTAAAGCTACAAAAGCAGCCTCCAATATGGGATGGTGGGGCTTTTTAGGAAGTCTGGTAGGCGCCATTATTTCCAGTGTTTTTGGTTATTATGGTTATAGAAGCCGTAAGGATACTTTCATGCTTTAAAACTTCTACCTCTAAAGCAAACACATAAAAAGCTGCACACATGATGCAGCTTTTTTTTGCAAAATTTTCTTGATTTTTCATGCTTTTCAGCACAATCAAATTTTTCGACATCCACGTAAAGCTTTTATAATCATGAGAAACAAGCTTCAAAATAAAAGATTTTTTTTCAACAATTCTATTTTTTTTATGTTTTTTCTTTAAGAAATTTCTTAAATGAAGTGTTGACTCCATAGATTATATATATGCGTTACAGCGTAACAAATATGCGACTATTGCTCTATTTTTGCCATTTAAACCAAACGAATATCGCAGAAACATATTCCGCTACAATCAACAACTTTTCTTAATATGGAAAGCATATCAATCTTGTATCTCATGTAAGAGGGAGCATTATGCGGTTAACATTTCATCCACGCACAATATGAGAGAATAAGGTGAAATTTCTCTGATACAAAGGGAATACCAGCTTACCAAATTATCTATTCTCAACAAAGTAACACTCTCACCGCTTCAATATCAGTACTTTAGTTTGAATATACGAACACAATTTGCATTCTAGATTAAATGTATCAAATAAATAATAAACACAACATGCTATATAGGCTGGATTCCATCGATGCTTATGAACAAACGCTTATAAAGCAGATTGAAGTCGCCTCTATTGAAGTAAAAGATGGACAAAACAAACTGTATTTTGTTGTGAAAAGCAAAGGAAGTATTTTCGAAGACATCTTGCGCGATCTGGAAGAAGCAAAAATCCATTGCGGTCGTGAATATTTCAAAGCTTTGGGAGAAAATACCCAATATATTGTTTCTGATAATTATCAAACTTTTATCGATCAAGTACTTCAAAAAGATACCATAACAACTTGAAAAAATGTTTGGGCTATGGAAACAGCCTTCCCCTATTGTTTATAAAATGCAATTTTTTCCTACTCTATAATTTACAAGCTCTTCCTTATAACCGATTTTAATTTTTATTAAACGATTAAGAGATTGTCGAACATTTTCCAGAAAGAGCTGCACATTTAAGAAAAGAAAATTATAAACTATTGAGAATACATTTGGCACCCAAACAATATCGCTGTATTTTTACTGTTTTGCCTCACACTCTCCTTATCGCATAAAGAAAAGGGCTCAGATTTATGATATGCTTTGTTTGAACGCCTTCTCAATAACATTTTCAATGGCTTATAAGATCATAGAGCAGTTTACTACTTTTCGAGAAACCAACACACTGAGACCTTGACCACAACCTTCGTTATTTTTATGAAAGAACACGAAACCAACAAGCTCCTTAAACTCTAAAATTTGGCCATCTCCAGTAACATGCGGTGTTTATCAACATCATACTTGCTTTGTGCTCTTGGACACCTCTCAAAACCTCTTGAAATATGGGATTCTCTGTTGGTATCTTTGCAAATATCCACGAAAATTAAGCACGCGTTTCAATGCGGAATAGTCCCATAAACACACTAACAGACACCCCTACAGCACCAGCATAGAATATGGCATCCCGCCCCCGCCCGCCAAAATGCTGACCCTCTTCTGCCACACATCGCGATGTGGAAAATAGCACTGTGCTGCAAACTTGGCGATGTTATTCATCTCATTTAAACCTCCTTGAATCACTATGCTTGCATAACCGCAACAGGTTCAAATGAAGATGAAGCGACAAAAACATCTGGTAAAGCAGCATCTTCTCTCTATTTCATTGTGAACTGTCATAACAAATCTACCCCTCTTTAATAAAAAAGCCTTCTCTCATTGAGGGGAAAATTTTTAAAAATATTGAAAATCATGATGCACGATGACAGACAGCAAACCATCTCTAAAAAGGCTGTTTTTTTACTTTTACAGTGTGCTCTGAGATTTCTCTAACATTTTCCTGTCTTTAGATTTTCCTTATAAAATTTACGGACAAAAGAAGCTTTTCAGAACTCTTTTACACATAACTTCATTGCTTCAAGCTCCCTTACAGACACGATAAACGTCTATATTTCCATCTACCAAATACGCGAGATTAACAGCGGATGTAATTAAAACAGCCTTTTTATAGAAAACCGTAAGCTTTAACGGAATAAACGAGATTTTAAACTAGCCTCCCGCATCACTCATTACTCTCTACCGATTATGCGAACAAAGAGCCCCATTTACTCTTTCTAACAAGCAAAAAACACACGCAACATTTGGTAACATACCATTGAAATTCTTGTCACAAAGCCTTCCTTTCAGGGATTATGCGTATTGCCTGCTTCCTTCTCTCCAATAAACAATCTGTCAATAAAGAATGTTATTGCAGTTACAATAATACAAAATTATACTTCTGTTCTCATTCTATATTTTTCGAATTATCACGCATTATCCACCCCTTCACTGTTATAACAATGAAAGGAAAAAAATTAAAACACAATATAGTATTTCTTTTTCACAAATCTTATATAAGCCACAAAATTGTTGCGCGACCTTCTAAGCAAGATCAGGCAATAAAATCATACTCTAAAAACCACTCCACACACCACTTTTTGATATTATAAAGATACAAAATGCAATTATCATCCCCGCAAAAAATATCTCAGAAAAACAAAATCCCTCCTGCAACAATTAGGGCACTCTCTCAAATATTACCAAAGTACTATTGGTCGAGGAATTTGGATGCCTTATTCTTTTATACACCATCTGCTCCTCATGAGTATCTAAGTGATGGTGAAGAAGTCAAGGTTAAGAAACGACTAGATACAATCAATGTAAAATGCAATGAACCGCTTGAAGTCCTTGGTCCCCTGCTTGGTGATTTTTTGGACAGCGAGTTTCATAAGTTAGTCGAATTTGAAGACATACCAGAAGATCAAATGCTACAACAGCTTAAAACAGATCAACGTAAAATTTTAGAAACGTTAAAGAAAGATGGATTGGAATATCAGCGTGGAGGATATATTATCAAGAATGAGCTGACCTTCACACAAGAATTGCAAAAAGCTGGCCTCCTCTCTATAGAAAAACTAAAAAAACTTATTGCAGAGAAAGAACTTTCAGCAGTAGAAATCGAAATCAATAGGGCATTAGAAAATATAGAAAAAGATCCAAGGGAGGCAGTTCTATTTGCAGCAAATCTATTGGAAGCCTCTTGCAAAGCTTATCTCGACCACCATTCTATCCCATATGCAGAAAACGCCCGTAATAATCTGCCCGCTTTATGGGAAGAAGTCGTTAAGAGAGCCAAGATCCATCCCGAAGATTTGAAGCAAGAAAACTTAAAAAATCAAGATCTAGATGAAAATGACTTAAAAATGATCGCATCCGGTCTGTATAAAATTGTAGAAGGTACTATAAAGTTAAGAAACAAGAAAGGTGCAGCGCACGGCCGCTCAAAAAAGGATTTCGAACTAATCAATCTCAAACCTCGCCATGCGCGTTTAACTTTTAATGCCGCCCATTCCCTCTCAATTTATATCTTAGAGCTCATGGATCAGCCATAATAAATAAAGAGCACTATTCTTACATGCCATAACCATTTTCTCTTTACAGGCTTTTTGCTACCAACATAATGCTTTACCCTCTACAAAACACTCTTTGCAAATAATCGGAGTATCGTTACGATCATAGGCATTTTAGGTTTTGTCTTTTAAGACAAAAGGCTAGCAAAGCGTCCAGTCCATGCATGTTTGTCTTTTTTATCGCAAAACAACATCATTTTCATCAAAAGCCTATCATAACATTTTATATTTCGAGCTAAGAGCAAGAGCAAATTTTCTTAAAATCATTTCTTATCTTTAAGACTTAAGAGCGCTTCCCATCCCCCCCGACATAACCTTCTCTATAGCTTATAAAACCCAATATTCCTATAGCGGGATAAAATTTAGTGATCACGCACTCTATAACTTCCCCTTCCCCACTGCCAGCTTCCATTCAAACATTAGTACCCATGGCTGCAAAAGCAAAAAGCCAGCCCTTCTTTTTCTCACGCCAGAATGTTGATTTTTCTTAAAGATTTCCGCCCCTTTAAAAAGATTGTGTGCCATGACGAAGAGTTTGGCTTGCGTTTTTCATTGGAAGCAAGTTTTGTAGCTTTTTTATGATATTAAGATAGAGGTAAGCTGGAAGCGTTTTTTTCACCTTCTCGCCATTTTTTATCTATGGATAGAGATGTTCCGTTTTTTCTCAAGCCAAATTGCAGATATAAGACAGTTTTTTTCTGAAAGACGAGGATATCTGAAAATTTTGGAGAGGACTTTGATTATTTTTGGTTATGTTTGTAGGATTTTTTGGGGCTTCTGGAATAAGATCGTAAACGATTAGTTTCAGGGAAGAATTGGGAAGTTTGCATTTTAGAGAGGCAAAGCTCAGTTTTCAAATTTCAAACTCCAACAACATGTTTTTTAGCTTATTTTTAAGCATCTAGAATAAAGGTTTATTTTGAAATCCCTCTAGTGATGGACGCAATGATAGCAATAAGATTTTGTTTAAAGCAGTTAGCTTTTTTGTCTTCAATTTTTTTAAAGGGTTGGATTGTGCGTTTTTGTCTCACACCATTTGCCACCCATGGGTTTTCTCCCTCCTGACATTGAGCAAAACTGATTGTCCAATCAGGATAAAGTCGCCAGCTACCTAGCCCTCTCGTTGGTCATCTCACAAATGTGTTGCGCATCCCGCTTGGAGCGTTGATAACACTACCTCATCACTTATATGCCCATGAGTTTATAAGCGTTTTGACAAATCAATGGTTCATCGCTCCCATTTACTCTAGAGCACAGGATGCGTGCGTTGTGTAAAATAAGCGTGGTAGGACTACTATAGCTCTTTTTTGGAAGGATTGGTTTTAAGTGTAGGGTGATAGAAATCTCTTACTATTTTTATACACTTTACGAAGAGCTTGATGGGATATTTTTAAAGTCTCGAGACTGAGGTAATGCACAAATAGTTTCAGAGAAGGATTGAGAAGTAGGGTTTTAAGATAGAAAGGTGAGTTCAACTTTTTAGTTGCATGTCTATATGGGCCATTGCATTTTTTAGAGAAGGAATATTTTCAAGCCCCCCATTCCCTCACTGTAGCTTTATGGGTGTTTAGACTCTCGTACGTTTTATCCTTCTTCCATGGTGCTTCCATTATGATCCATCTAGAATGAAAGTTTATTTTGAAAGTTCTCTCGTGAGAGACGAGATGGTAGCAATAAGACCTTTCCTCATATAGCAACCTGCTTGGCAAGGATGCACCTTGGATGTGATATAGACGGACAAATATAGTATGGGTGATGGTGCCTTTTTTTCTCAAGTTAATTTGAGAGGCATCGGAGAATTTTTGAGACCAATCTAGGTTGAGCACTATTTTTTGCACTCTTTTTAGAGAGGGAAGATTTTCAAGTCCCCCCTTCCGTCATAGTTTTATGGGTGTTTAGGCAGTTTGTACGTTTTATCCTTCACGCATAGTGCTCTCGCAACTTCTATAAAGCCACAAGCCTATACAGCTCAAGTGGGAAGTTTGAGTGAAGATTTATTCTATAACATTTCCCATTAGGTACATTTTTATATTTTCACGTTTTATCATGAGCGCAGTGTCATGTTCAGATG
>NZ_JBHIMR010000031.1:0-6063 GCF_042194215.1 Bartonella sp. MR100HLJHH | reverse complement strand
CAGAAATGATAAGCAACGCGCTTACCACTGGCATTAAATTCAATCCCCATACGAATGTAATTGCCTTCAATCTCAGCCGGTCCATTGTAGGAAAGGTCCAACATTTCAGTGGGATAAACTTGCAACTGAAGAGGCACACCAGAGCGCCCGTAGAGGTCAACATAATGCAATCTTACAAAGCATTCTCCGGTTAAAAAGACCTCTCGTGCAATGGTTGCTTGAAGTCCATAAAAATTGGCATCTTCATCATAGTCCGCTTCATCAACCCATTGCCACCATAAGTTTAAAAGCTTTTTCTTTTCTTCTTGAAAGCCTTCAATACGAGGATAAGGTTTAATCCCATCACTGACAGCCGCAGAGACCCATTCTTCTGTTGCAGACCCATAAAGAGATTCATTATCATAAAGCCATCTTGAACGGGCAACAATGGTATCACCGCATTCTTCAATTGCTTTATTGATATGTTTTTTTGCGGGGTCAAAACCACCCATGCGACGGCTTTTACTTGCAGCTTCAAAATGGGGATTGTGTTGACGAGAAATTTTAAAAAAGCCTGTGAGTTTATTGAAAAAACCAGCCATTAATAGCCTCGTGATATATTAAAATAGAAAACGCGTGAACGCTTGCGCCCTTCAAGGTTGGCTATTTGTGTATTGATCATCTCAAGCGCTCTGCGCAGTTCCTCAACAGAGCGGTTGCTGACTTGCTTATCACCATGGCGCACCGATTGCGCACCCGAATAAAGAGCTTCTTCAATTTGCTCACGCCGCCTTTTTAAACTTTCCAGTCTCGAAAATTTGCTGTTAATTGGTTCTAAAGTTTCACCCACAAATTACCTCCAATCCCCTCGCATATAAGGATTCATCATTGTTCTGAATGGCTTCTTTTGAGGCTGTGCTATCTGAGATCTTCTTGGAGCAGGAGAGGGGGCATGTCTTGGTATTGGCTGCTCTAAAGAGCCTTCAACTTTAAGTTTTTCCAGACGCTCTTCTAAGATATCGACTTCTCGATTAAGGTTTATTCCTGCCGAAATCAGACCTTGTAAAGCCGCATAAGCATAGACCCTACAGTCCAAGGCTTCATTTCTTGCCTTTTCGCTTTTTTGCCATTCAATGCGCTTGAAGCCTTTAAAATATTTGATGACTTTTCTTTCAGCGGTTAGCTGGTCAAAATATTCCCGATCAAGGTTTTTATGAAAGTGTGTTGCACCAGCCCCCGATGCTTCAGGACCGGATTTTTTAAACCGTGCCGTGATAATATCTTTTGCTGCATCAACCCCAACAATATAGAGATTGATCTGTCCTTTGTTGTTTCTACTTGGACGGCGCGGCCATACTGCACGCCATCCCGCTTGTCCCTTAATCCCCCAGATACGTCGTCCCTCACGGGGGCGCACGTAATTATAAACCGCTTGTGTGTGTCCACCACCGGTATCAATACAAGCCGCCGTTATCTTGATGCCGTCTTTGTAACCTGGATGCGGCCAGCGTCTTGTAAGATATTCATCCAGCTGGTCCCATACTTCAAAAGAAGAGGGATCACCAGGAATGACGTGATAATCAATATGCCAGCTTTCTTCACTGCGTCCCCATCCCACCACTTCAAGTTCTAAGCGGTCATTTTGCACATCAATACCCGCTGTTAACAACACGGCTTGTTCTGGTGCAATGGGATAATCTTCACGTTTTGCATAAAGACTATCAGGGTCAACAACTTCGCCCGTTCTGTCTTCCCATGGCTCTCCAAGCACTGTATTAATAAAAACCTGTAAAAGAGCAGGATCTTCTTTGGCTCTTAAAAATTCGCGCGCACAATCGCCCCAAGTCAGCCATGGCGAATAAAGCGCTGAAATATGGTAAGAACGCAGACGAGGCTTACTTGACTCCTGTGTTGCGATCCAGCAAGCGCCATTTTCTTCTGCCATTAAGGTAGCCTTGCGATGCTCTGCATGTTCATGACCACAATGCGCACAAACAAAAACAGCTTTTTCGGGGGCGCCTTTTTGCCACTTAATTTGTGACCAAACAATGGGCTGTAGAACACCACACGCATCACAAGGAACATTGTAATATCTCTGATCACCAAGCATAAAATCCTTGGCAATACGGCTTGTGTCACGGTGTGTTGGCGTGGACAATTTAAAAATTTTACGTTGAATAAAAGCAGAGGTTCGTTTTTCAGCAATTGTTACAGGATCGCCTTCATTATCGACATTCAATGGGTAAGCATCGACTTCATCCAAAACCAAATAGCGAATAGGAGAAGAACGCAAACCAGCAGCACTATTTGCTCCGGTAATCATCAACGTTCCCCCATAAAATTCCTTTGAAAACATTGTATTTCCACTGTCTCGTGCACGAGCAGGGGCAATGCGTTCACTTAAAGCAGGGCTAGCTGAAATCATAGGATCAAGACGAGACTTTGACAGTTTCTTAGCTGTCTCAACTGTCGGCATCACATACAGTGCCGGTCCTGGACTATGATGAATGGCATAACCACAAAAGTTCAACGCTGCTTCCGACATTCCAACCTGTGCCCCTTTCATCACAATGGTTGTTTCAGTCGGATCATAAACAGAAAGATTATCCATGATCTCTCGTAAATAGGGGGTGCGTATAGTCCTCCATAATCCAGGCTCAGCACTCGTAACTGTGCTCAAATAACGATTTTTATCAGCCCACTGGGAAACAGTATAAGGCGGGTCAGGACGACGTCCTTCATTCGCATAGCAAAAAAAGAGCCCAGCACCAGAGAATGGGGGAGAAGCATCATTTGTCATGTTCTGGATTCTCTTCTAAAATGTTGGGATCGTGAAAAGAAATAGGGACGACATTTTCCATTAAAGCTTTGCGTATATGATGATCGATAGCTCCAATAAGGCTCGCAGCATCACATCCCACTTGCGCCGCAATTTCAGCACCAAAGCGATAGGCAAAATTGAGCATTGTATCTCGATGCGCTCTTCCAAAGTTCCATGCTTCTTTTCTCACTTCTTCACGATCAACAGTTGTTTCGCGTAACTTTTCCAGAGCAATCTTTTCTTTTGCTAGCGCAACTTGCATTCGCTCCAGTTTTATCTTGTATTCGTTGGCTCCATCTGTGGAGGCTTGTTTGATCTTTGTTCGCCGTTGACCATCAAGCGCTAAAAATGGGGGAGGGCGCTTTGTTGGATTTTCATTCCAGATGCTTGTGGCAAGGGCTTCATTGACAGAACCATCTTCAAAAAGAGCCGCATCAAATTTACCTGTCTTTATCCGAGAAACCACCGCATTATGTGAAACACCCATCTTTTTTGCAAACGCACGAACCGATAGACCCTCACGATGCTTCTTATTCATAATTGCTCCATTTTGAATGGTTTATACGAATTATTGTACACTTTAATTATTGACAAGGTTTTATTTTTCGTGTACATAAAATATATGAAGATAGTGTGGGATGAACCAAAAAGAGCTTTAAACATTGTTAAACATAAGCTTGATTTTGCTGATGTTATTTACTTTGACTGGGAACATGCTCTTATTGATGCAACACATTCAAACCGCATGAAGGCTATTGGACATTTTGCTGATGGTACAACAGTTATTGTTTTTGCAAAGCTTGGCAATGAAGCGATATCCATTATCAGTTTTCGTCAAGCGAATAAAAAAGAAAGAGAGGTTTTCAATGACTATCAAAAAAACCTTTAAAACAGGATGTGGCTACACAAAAGAAGATTGGGACGCTGTGGATTCCCCACCACTAACAGATGAAGAACTTGCACGCTTAAAGCCAGCTAAAGATGTTTTACCACCTTCCTTTTTTAAATATGTAACAGAAGAACGCCGTAAACGTGGACGTCCACCCGTTGAATCTCCCAAACAAGCGGTTACTCTACGCCTTGACCCAAACGTTATTGCTTCTTTTAAAAAACAAGGAAAAGACTGGCGAACACGTATGGGTGAAGTCTTAAAAAAAGCAAGTGGCAGCTAAACCAACCACCTCCCCATTTTGAGAACGGGGAGGGGAGTTCTATTTTTTTAATTAAGCAACCTTTCTAATGGGGTTATCTAAATCTGGTTCATAAGTTCGCAACAAAGAATCCATACGATGTGGAAGTTCTGAAGCTCCAAAATCTGTCAAAATTGCCAAGATTTTTGTAATATTGGGCACGTCATCTTGAAGCTTTAAAACCAGAGCATCTACGACCGATTCCATTACCTCAACTATAGCATTGCAGTCCTCATCTCCAATGCCTCGATGATTAGAAAGCTTAAACAATGCCATCCACAAATCGCACAAAAAATTGATACTGCTATTCATTGCACACCCCCATGGATTTGTTCTCTCAAACATGCCAATCCTCTAGATGTGATTTTCGTTGAAGGAAGCACCTTTTCTGTACCATCCGGTCTTTGAATGGTAATAGCAGGGCAATCCATGAATCCTTTCTTGATCTTGTCCTGATAAGGTAACAGAGGCGCCCCTGGAGCCCGTCGATACACCCAATCATGTTTACGCAAGTAATCCGTTAAATCTTTTGGTCGTACCTCTAACATCTTTGCTGCTTCAATTAAGCCAAACAAACCATCAGAGCGCTTTAAACCATCCAAAGCTTTTGCTTTTGGTGCTAATTCAGCGATAACATGATCTTTCTGCTCTATTTGGCTTTGTAAGTGATTCAAGACACCAAGCAATGCTTCTGGTTTGGAGTAGTCGACTTGCGGTGTTGCTACTTGTTTCAAAAGTCGTTCACATTTGATAAAGTATTGACGTGCTTCATGTCCTTTATCATTACGCTCGATCATCGAAAGATGTTTAGCCA
The DNA here is from genome assembly GCF_042194215.1 of Bartonella sp. MR100HLJHH. Taxonomy (NCBI): domain Bacteria; kingdom Pseudomonadati; phylum Pseudomonadota; class Alphaproteobacteria; order Hyphomicrobiales; family Bartonellaceae; genus Bartonella; species Bartonella sp. MR100HLJHH. The sequence goes on along the minus strand of NZ_JBHIMR010000031.1, from coordinate 1,259 downwards.
TGTCTAACGTAATGTGGTATTCTTTTACCTTTCCACCGTTTTCTAAATTTTTAGAAAGCGTTATAAAGTTTACATTTTCCAGAAATTTACATTCTTTAATGCGATTTTTAATCCAGTCTGCAAACTTTGATGTAATTCCCAAAAATGCGTGCAACTCACGCGCATTCACAGTTTGAACAGTCTCTTGATCAATAACCTGTTCTGATATTTCTATAAGTGTGTTCATAAAGAACTCCTTGGTAATAGAGGTTTCTTAATGACACTCAAAAAGAGTGCCGGGTGCTAAGAAACACGGTACCAAGTCCGTCGTTATGCTTTTCCCAAAAGGGTATTGTATAGCGTAACCACACCCGACAATATCATTATATGCGTGTAACATACAATGAGTCAAAGCCTTTAATGTGCGGAAAATAAACTATCTCGGTAGTTTGTCCGCTTGGTATTTTCTAAGGTGTTTCTTAGGCACCTGATTCGAAGATACCTATTACTGTAGAATTGTCAAGTAATAAAAATTACTTTTTGCTAAGAAAACGTTTCACATACTGTACAGTGTACATATTGAAATCATTATTTATCAATGAGTTAAATGTACAATGTACAGTCAATTTGAAAATTCTATCGCTAGCGATAGTTCGCGCTCGTCCGCCCCGCAACAGACCCAACCCGCTGGGAAGTACCTTTTGCATTGATTTTATTGTATTTTTTCTGGATAAAACCAAAGCGCAAGTGATAATCTGCTTTAAAAATTACAATTAAAGTGAGTAGTGTGTTGACATAGCTTAAGAGCATTATTTAGTTTTCTTATTGGCGGCATATTCTTGACGAGCAAGTTGGTACTGTATGTTGGCAATTAATCTCTCATTGGCTTTTTTTACAATAGTACTTGCAATTTTTGGCTTGGACATAACTCCAGCAATTGAGGGTCCTTCTTGTTTTGCAATAGGGAATTGATCTCCATCTGCTCTTTGAAAAACATTGTTTCCCATTTTTAGCGTAACACGCTTAGGAAATTTTCCACCGCAAATAAATCCATGGGGTAAGATTTCTTTTTTTCCAAACATTGTGTAAGTTACGCCGCGTTTTGTTTCTCTTGCTTGAAAAAATTTAAGAGGTATCGGTGTTCCAGAACCAATGATATCTGTCTCGAGAAGCTTTGCAGTAGCCTTTCCTTTAATATAAACGCCTTTTTTGACACGCTTTGATTGGGCAGATGTAACATCGGCAATTTGTTTTTCTGCAAAGCGTTCGACTTGTTTTGC